>NZ_JBQEPK010000006.1:0-191789 GCF_052045615.1 Methylobacterium sp. 22177
GGAGCTTCAGGCGGTGGCGGACGCGGTGCGCGCCGAGATGATCGACGCGGTCTCGATCACCGGCGGCCATCTCGGCTCGGGGCTGGGCGTGGTCGAGCTGACGGTGGCGCTGCACCACGTGTTCGACACCCCCGACGACCGCATCGTCTGGGACGTCGGTCACCAGTGCTACCCGCACAAGATCCTCACCGAGCGCCGCGACCGGATCCGCACGCTGCGCCAGGGCGGCGGCCTGTCGGGCTTCACCAAGCGGAGCGAGAGCGTCTACGATCCCTTCGGCGCCGCCCACTCCTCGACCTCGATCTCGGCCGCGCTGGGCATGGCGGTCGCCCGCGACCTCGACAACGCCACCGCCAAGCAGAAGGGCGGCGCGCAGAAGCGCCGCAACGCCATCGCGGTGATCGGCGACGGCTCGATGTCGGCCGGCATGGCCTACGAGGCCCTCAACAACGCCGGCGCCCTGCACTCGCGCCTGATCGTCATCCTCAACGACAACGACATGTCGATCGCGCCCCCCGTCGGCGCCATGTCGGCCTACCTCGCAAGGCTGGCGTCGGGCGGCGCCTACCAGTCCCTGCGCGAGACCGCCAAGCAGCTCGGCAAGCTCCTGCCCAAGGCGCTCTACCAGCGCGCCGCCGCGGCCGAGGAGTACGCCCGCTCGCTGGTGGTCGGCGGCGGCACCATGTTCGAGGAGATGGGCTTCCACTACGTCGGCCCGGTCGACGGGCACAACCTCGACCACCTGCTGCCGGTGCTCAAGAACGTCCGCGACGCCGAGCACGGCCCGATCCTGCTCCACGTCGTCACCCAGAAGGGCAAGGGCTACGCGCCGGCCGAGGCCTCGGCCGACCGCTACCACGGCGTGGTCAAGTTCGACGTGGTCTCAGGGATCCAGGCCAAGGCCAAGCCGAACGCGCCGGCCTACACGCGGGTGTTCGGCGAGAGCCTGATCAAGGCGGCCGACGCCGACGACAAGGTCGTGGCGATCACCGCCGCCATGCCGGGCGGGACCGGCATCGACCTGTTCGGCAAGGCGCACCCGGACAAGACCTTCGACGTCGGCATCGCCGAGCAGCACGCGGTGACGTTCGCGGGCGGCCTGGCGACCGAGGGCTACCGGCCGTTCGTGGCGATCTACTCGACCTTCCTGCAGCGGGCCTACGACCAGGTGGTGCACGACGTGGCGCTGCAGAACCTGCCCGTGCGGTTCTGCCTGGACCGGGCGGGCCTGGTCGGCGCGGACGGGGCGACGCACGCGGGCGCGTTCGACCTGGCGTACCTGTGCTGCCTGCCGAACATGACCGTGATGGCGGCGGCCGACGAGGCCGAGCTGGTGCACATGGTGGCGACCGCCCACGCCCACGACACGGGCCCGATCGCGCTGCGCTACCCGCGCGGCGAGGGGGTGGGCGTCGAGCTTCCGGAGCGGGGCGAGGTCCTGGCGATCGGCAAGGGCCGGGTGGTGCGCCGGGACGCGGAGGCGCGGGTGGCGCTCCTGTCGCTCGGCACGCGGCTGGCGGAGGCCTTGAAGGCGGCGGACGCGCTGGCCGAGCAGGGCGTGGCGGTGACGGTGGCGGACGCGCGGTTCGCCAAGCCGCTGGACGAGGCGCTGATCCTGGATCTGGCGCGCGACCACGAGGTGCTGATCACGGTGGAGGAGGGCTCGCGGGGCGGGTTCGGCGCGATGGTGCTGCACCTGCTGGCCGAGCGCGGCGCGCTGGACGCGGGCGGCGTGCGGGTGCGGACCATGACGCTGCCGGACGCCTACCAGGACCACGACAGCCCGGAGAAGATGTACGCCGAGGCCGGCCTCGACGCCAAAACTATCGTCCGGACCGCCCTCGACACACTGCCCGAGCGGAAGGACAGCCGGTCGCGCCTGCGGCTCGCCTGACCGGGCGGGCCGCACCGGCTCCTCGAGAAGCGGGCCGGCCGCCGGAGGCCGCCCGCGTCCCGGTCCCGTGACGCCGCGGGCCCCGGGCGTCTTGCCGGCGCGCGCGATCCTCCGCATATCGCCGGCACGGGGTGAGGGCGCGCCGCGCCCTCCGGACCCCGCCGGTATGCCTGTCGCACCGCGCCGACACGGGGACGAACGAGCGGATGACCTCCGAGAAACTGCGCCTGGGCGTCAACATCGATCACGTCGCGACCGTCCGCAACGCCCGCGGCGGCGACTACCCGGACCCGGTGCGCGCGGCCCTGCTCGCCGTCGAGGCGGGCGCCGACGGGATCACCGCGCATCTCCGCGAGGACCGGCGCCACATCCGCGACACCGACATCGCGGCGCTCAAGCGCGGCCTGTCCGTGCCGCTCAACTTCGAGATGGCCGCCACCGACGAGATGGTGGCGATCGCGCTGGACACCCGCCCGCACGCCGCCTGCCTCGTCCCGGAGAAGCGCGAGGAGCGCACCACCGAGGGCGGCCTCGACATCGTCGGCGGCCGGGAGCACCTGGCGCCGCGCATCCGGGCCCTCGCGGAGGCCGGCATCCGCGTCTCGCTGTTCGTCGAGCCCGAGCCCGCGATCATGGACGCCGCCCGCGCCCTCGGGGCGCCGGTGGTCGAGCTGCACACCGGCAGCTACTGCGAGGCGGCTCTGGAGGACGACGACGCCCGGACCGCGCGCGAGCTCGCCCGCATCCGGCGCGCGGCGGAGCACGGCGCCGGCCTCGGCCTCGAGATCCACGCGGGCCACGGGCTCACCCTCGGCAGCGTCGGCCCGGTGGCGGCCCTGCCGCAGATCCGGGAGCTGAACATCGGCCATTCCCTGATCGCCGACGCGATCTTCGTGGGACTCGACCGGGCGGTGCGCGACATGCGGGCCGCCATGGACCGGGCGCGGCACCCATGATCGTCGGGATCGGCTCGGATCTCTGCGACATCCGCCGGATCGCCCGGACCCTGGAGCGGCACGGCGCGCGCTTCACCCACCGGGTCTTCACCGACGGGGAGCGGGCCCGCTGCGACCGGCGGGCCGCCCGCGCCGAGGGCTACGCCCGCCGCTTCGCCGCCAAGGAAGCCTGCGCCAAGGCGCTCGGCACCGGCCTCAGCGCCGGCGTCTTCTGGCGCGACATGGAGGTGGTGAACCTGCCCTCCGGCCAGCCGACCCTGCGGCTCGCGGGCGGCGCGGCGGAGCGGCTCGCGGAACTGCTGCCGGCGGGGCACGCGGCGCGCCTGCACGTGAGCCTCACGGACGATCCGCCGATGGCGCAGGCCTTCGTGATCATCGAGGCCTTGCCGGTCCCTGTCGCCGGTTGAGGCCGGCGTCGCGGATTAGCCAGCGGCGGTCGCGCGTTGCGGGGGGCTCGCGCATGGTCTAGACCGCCGGACACGGCGGACACGATTGCGGCGCATTCCTCGGGACAACCGCACATCAGGCCGCGCGCGGCGGGGCCGCGCCCCGCTGAGCGCGGGCGATGCACCTCAACCGAAGACGGAACGCGCGCGTGGATTACGACGGCAAGCCGCTCAGGAAACCCGCCGAGACCGGCACCTGGGCCAGCATCCGCGAGACGCTGAAGGTCGGCATCCAGGCGCTGCTGATCGCCCTGGTGGTGCGGACGCTCCTGTTCCAGCCGTTCAACATCCCTTCGGGCTCTCTGGTGCCGACGCTGCTGATCGGTGACTACCTGTTCGTGTCGAAATATTCCTACGGCTATTCCAAGTATTCGCTGCCTCTCTCGGAATACATTCCGATCCAGGCCGACGGCCGGATCTGGGGAGCCGACCCGAAGCGCGGCGACATCGCGGTGTTCAAGCTGCCCAAGGACAACTCGACCGACTACATCAAGCGCGTGATCGGCCTGCCGGGCGACAAGATCCAGATGATCGACGGCGTGCTCAACATCAACGGCAAGGCGGTCAAGCGCGAGCGGATCGCCGACTACGAGACCACCGACCCCTACGGCCAGCCGACCAAGGTGCCCCAGTACCTGGAGACCCTGCCCAACGGCGTGGTCCACCGGGTGATCGAGCGCGACGGCGACAACGGATTCTGGGACAAGACCGAGCTGTACACGGTCCCGCCCGGTCACTTTTTCATGATGGGCGACAACCGCGACAACTCCACCGATTCGCGCGATCTCGCCAATGTCGGCTACGTGCCCTTCGCCAACCTGGTCGGGCGCGCCGAGATGATCTTCTTCTCGATCGACGAGGGCACGCCGGCGTGGCAGGTCTGGAACTGGCCGGCCCACGTGCGCTGGTCGCGCCTGTTCACGACGATCCATTGACCGGCCCGGACTTGGACGACGCCGCGCAGCCCCGGGCGAACGCCCGATCCCGGCGGGCCCACAAGCCGCGCCCGCCCCTGACCGCGCTCGAGGAGCGGATCGGGCACAGCTTCGGCGATCAGGACCTGCTCACCCGCGCGCTGACCCACACCAGCAAGGCGAGCGGCCGGGGCGGCAGCTACCAGCGCCTGGAATTCCTCGGCGACCGGGTGCTCGGGCTCGCGGTCGCCGACCGGCTCTACGGCGCCTTCCCGGAGGCCGACGAGGGCGACCTCTCCCGGCGCCTCGCCGCCCTCGTCCGGCGCGAGACCTGCGCGGCCGTGGCCGCCTCCTGGGAGGTCGGCCCGCACCTGATTCTCGGCCAGGGCGAGGTCATGGGCGGCGGCCGGCGCAACCAGACGATCCTCGCCGACGTCTGCGAGGCGATCCTGGGCGCGATCTACCTCGACGCCGGGTTCGACGCCGCCCGGGCGGTGGTCGAGACCCATTTCCGCCCCGGCGAGCCGACCGCGGCGGCCCGGGGCCGCGACGCCAAATCCGCCTTGCAGGAATGGGCCATGGGCCGCAGCCTGCCGATCCCCACCTACGCGGTGGTGGAGCGCACCGGTCCCGACCACGCGCCCCGGTTCCGCATCGCCGTGCAGGTCGAGGGCCTCGAGCCCGGCCTCGGTGACGGCACGTCGAAGCGGATCGCCGAGCAGGCCGCCGCCCGGGCGCTGATGGAGCGGGAGGGAATCGGGGCCTCCGCGGATGCGGAGCCGACGGAGACAGCATGAGCGCGCACGAGCAGGACGATCACGACGAGCGGGACGGGCCCGACAGCGCGCCGGCCCGGGAGCCCGCGCGCGACCCGTCCACCCTTCCCGGCACGCCCGCCGACGCGCGGGCCGGCTTCGTGGCGCTGATCGGCGTGCCGAATGCCGGCAAGTCGACCCTGCTCAACAACCTCGTCGGCACCAAGGTCTCGATCGTCTCGCGCAAGGTGCAGACGACCCGGGCCCTGGTGCGGGGCATCCTCATCGAGGGGTCGGCCCAGGTCGTCCTGGTCGACACCCCCGGCATCTTCGCGCCCAAGCGCCGCCTCGACCGCGCGATGGTGCACTCGGCCTGGAGCGGCGCCGCCGACGCCGACGCCGTCTGCCTGCTGGTCGACGCGCGCAAGGGCGTCGACGCGGAGGTGGAGGCGGTGCTCGGCCGGCTCGGCGAGGTGAAGCGCGAGAAGCTGCTGATCCTCAACAAGATCGACCTGATCCCGCGCGAGCGGCTCCTCGATCTCGCCGCGAAGCTCAACGCCGCCGCGCCCTTCGCCGAGACCTTCATGATCTCGGCGCTGAACGGCGACGGCGTCGCCGACCTGCGCCGGGCGCTGGCCGCCCGCATGCCGCCGGGGCCCTGGCTCTATCCGGAGGATCAGGTCTCGGACGCGCCCCTGCGCATGCTCGCCGCCGAGATCACCCGCGAGAAGATCTACGACCGGCTGCACGAGGAGCTGCCCTACCGCTCCACGGTGGAGACCGACCAGTGGCAGATCCGGCCCGACGGCTCCGTGCGGATCGAGCAGACGATCTTCGTCGAGCGGGAGAGCCAGCGCTCGATCGTGCTCGGCAAGGGCGGCCAGACCATCCGGTCGATCGGGCAGGCGGCCCGGATCGAGATCGCCGAGGCGGCCGACGCCAAGGTCCACCTGTTCCTGCACGTGAAGGTGCGGGAGAACTGGGCCGACGATCCGGCCCGCTACCGCGAGATGGGCCTGGAATTCCCGCGAGGCTGACGCGCCGGGTCGCGCGCGGGAGGCTGGGCTTCCCGGCGGGTTCCGGTATAAACGCGGTGTTCCCCCCGGATGAACCGAGTCGGGCGCGGGTTTACCCCGCTCCGCCGCGGATTCGCGTTCCGGATTCGGCACTCCAAATCCCGAATTGTCTATGCGCCATGCCGTCTACGGCCTGCCGCCGGTGGACCTCGCCGAGGTCCCGGGCGACGCCGTCCAGCTCTCCCCGTTGATTCCCGGCGCCGCGCGGCTGGAGGACCTGTCCGAGAACAGCCTCGACGCGGCCACCGTGCTGGCGCCGCCCGGAACGGTCGAGCGGCGCTACGTGCTGGCCCAGGTGCTGCGCGCCCTCGGGCCCGGCGGCCGCATGGTCGCCTTGGCGCCCAAGGATCGCGGCGGAACCCGCCTGGCCAAGGAACTGACGACCTTCGGCTGCGCCGCCGCCGACCAGCCGCGCCGGCATCACCGGATCTGCACGGCGGAGCGCCCGACCGACCTCGCCGGCGTCGCCGAGGCGATCGACGAGGGCGGCCCGCGCCACGTCGACAACCTCGCCCTGTGCACGCAGCCCGGCATCTTCTCGTGGGACCGGCTCGATCCCGGCACGGCGCTGCTCCTGGCGAACCTCCCCGCCCTCAAGGGCCGCGGCGCCGATTTCGGCTGCGGCCTCGGGATCCTTTCGCGGGCCGTCCTGGGGTCCGAGGCCGTGACCGCCCTGACCCTGCTGGAGATCGATCGGCGCGCCGTCGAGATGGCGCGCCGCAACGTCGCCGATCCGCGCGCGACGATCCTCTGGGCCGATATCCGCGCGTCCGGCGCGGTGCCGGAAAACCTCGACTTCGTCGTCACGAACCCGCCGTTCCACGAGGGCGGGAGCGAGGATCAGGCGCTCGGCCGGGCGTTCATCGCGCGGGCGGCCGAGGCCCTGCGCCCCGGGGGGGCGCTGTGGCTCGTGGCCAACGCGCACCTGCCCTACGAGGCGAGCCTGCGCGAGGCGTTCCGGCACGTCGCGGTGGCCGTCCAGGCGAACGGCTACCGGGTCTACGAGGCCCGCCGGTGAGGGCGCCGCTTCCATGAGCGCGGCGAGATCCGTCCGCCTGGACAAGCTCCTCGCCAATCTCGGCTACGGCTCGCGCCGCGAGATCCAGGCCCTCGCCCGCGCCGGCGCGATCCGCCTCGACGGGGCTGAACTCGCGGATGCCGGCGACCGGGTCGCCCTCGCGCCGGACCTGCCGGAGCGCCTCACCGTCGACGGCGAATCCCTCGACCCGCTCCCCGGCCTGTGCCTGATGCTGCACAAGCCGCTGGGCGTGACCTGCTCGCACAAGGAGGCCGGCCCGCTGGTCTACGGGCTCCTCCCCGAGCGCTGGCGCCGCCGCGACCCGCCGCTCTCCACGGTGGGACGCCTCGACAAGGAGACCTCGGGCCTGCTGCTGCTGACCGACGACGGGGCGCTGCTGCACCGGATCATCAGCCCGAAGGCGCAGGTGGCGAAGCGCTACCGCGTGACCCTCGACCGGCCGCTGACCGGCCGCGAGGCGGAGGTGTTCGCCGCGGGCACGCTCGTCCTAGAGGGCGAGGAGCGCCCGCTCCTGCCGGTGCGGCTCGACGTCGAGGACGCGACCCGCTGCGCGGTGACCCTGACGGAGGGCCGGTACCACCAGGTCCGCCGGATGTTCGCGGCCGTCGGCAACCACGTCGCGGCGCTGCACCGGGACCGGGTCGGCGGCCTCGCTCTGCCGGCGGACCTGCCGGCGGGCGCGCACCGGGTGATGACGGCCGAGGACGTGGCGGCGGTGTTCGCGGGCGGGTGATCCGGGCTGCGCGCCTGTCAGTGCAGAGCCCGGGCGAGGGCGACGACCGCGCCGATGACAGCGAGTGTCTGGAAGCCGATCGAGCCCGCCACCCAGCGCACGATTTCGGACCGCGTATCCGCCAGCTCGACGCGCGGATCCGCCTTCGTAACGCGATCGCCCTGCAGCGCTTCCGCCATGGCATCGGCCAAGCCCTCCGCCTGTTCCGGGGACAGCTTGGCTCTCTCCCGGAGAGTCCGGGCGAATGTCAGGGTGTCGAAGGCGACCGCCGCCACGGTCCGAACTGTCGCGAGGCGCGCCCGCGCGGTGCAAGTGCTCTGAGCGCAGGCTGTGATCGAGGGATGGCCCGCGCCGCCCCGCCGCTTCTTGCCTTCGAACCCGCCCTCTGCTAAGCGCCCGCCCATCCCACACGCGGAGCCGGCCTCATGCCTGAATGAGGCGTTTCCGGTGGTCGTCCGAGATCTCGGCCGGCCGCATCCCTCCGCGGCGGATATAACCGGAGAGCACAAAGACATGGCCGTCGATTTCTCTATGCGTCAGCTCCTCGAGGCGGGCGCGCATTTCGGTCACCAGGCGCACCGCTGGAACCCGAAGATGCAGCCGTACATCTTCGGTACGCGCAACAACATCCACATCATCGACCTCGCCCAGACCGTGCCGGCGATGCACCAGGCGCTGCAGGCGGTGAGCGACACCGTCGCCAAGGGCGGCCGCGTGCTGTTCGTCGGCACCAAGCGCCAGGCGGCCGACACGATCGCCGAGGCGGCCAAGCGGTCGGCCCAGTACTACGTCAACTCCCGCTGGCTGGGCGGCATGCTCACCAACTGGAAGACCATCTCGGGCTCGATCTCGCGCCTGCGCAAGGTCACCGAGACGCTGGAGACCGGCGGCCCGGGCCTGACCAAGAAGGAGCGCCTGATGCTCTCCCGCGAGAAGGAGAAGCTCGAGAAGGCGCTCGGGGGCATCAAGGACATGGGCGGCGTGCCGGACCTGCTGTTCGTGATCGACACCAACAAGGAGCAGCTGGCGATCAAGGAGGCGAACCGCCTCGGCATCCCGGTCGCCGCCATCGTCGACACCAACTGCAACCCGGACGGCATCAGCTACATCGTCCCGGCCAACGACGACGCCGGCCGCGCGATCGCGCTGTACTGCGACCTGATCGCCAAGGCCGCCATCGACGGCATCTCGCGCGCCCAGGGCTCGTCGGGCATGGACCTCGGCGCCTCCGAGGAGCCGATGGCCGAGGAGCTGCCGGCGAACGACGACGCGGCCGTCACGGTCGAGTCCGACGCCCTCGACCCGGCCGACGTGGCGATGCTCGCCGAGTCGACCGAGCACTTCGAGCTGCTCGCCGCCCCGCGCGGCGCGCCGGACGACCTGACCAAGCTGAACGGCGCCGGCCCGCAGATCGTGCAGAAGCTCAACGACGCCGGCATCTACCACTACTGGCAGCTCGCCGCGATGACCCCCGAGGACGTCGCCAAGGTCGATGCCGACCTGAAGCTCAACGGCCGCATCGACCGCGATTCGTGGGTCTCCCAGGCCCGCGGCTTCGTCGAGGCCGCCGCCGCGGCCTGATCCAACGGGGCTTCGCGGCGGCACCGTCATCGGGCCGTCGCGAATCCAGGCATACCGGGCCCGGCCGCTCACCCGCGCGCCGGGCCTCTCGCATCCAGACCACACGAAAGGGACCGCCATGGCCAACATCACCGCCGCGATGGTGAAGGAGCTCCGGGAGAAGACCGGCGCCGGCATGATGGACTGCAAGGGCGCGCTCAACGAGACGCAGGGCGACATCGAGGCCGCCGTCGACTGGCTGCGCAAGAAGGGTCTCGCCAAGGCCGCCAAGAAGGCCGGCCGCGTCGCCGCCGAGGGCCTCGTCGCCGTCGAGTCCGCCGGCCACCACGCCGCCGTGGTCGAGGTGAACTCCGAGACCGACTTCGTTGCCCGCAACGACGCCTTCCAGGCCTTCGCCCGCGAAGCCGCCAAGATCGCCCTGAACACCGACGGCACGCTGGAGGGTCTCCAGACCGCCCACTTCCCGGGCGCCACCGAGACCGTCTCGGAGAAGCTGCAGGCCCTGATCGCCACCATCGGCGAGAACATGAACCTGCGCCGGGTCACCAAGCTCGAGGTCAAGAAGGGCGTCATCGCCTCCTACGTGCACAACCAGATCTCCGAGGGCCTCGGCAAGATCGGCGTGCTCGTGGCGCTCGAGTCCGAGGGCGACGTCGACGCGCTCTCGGCGCTGGGCCGCCAGATCGCCATGCACATCGCGGCGACCAACCCGGTGGCGCTGGACGCCTCGGGCGTCGACGCCGCCACGGTGGAGCGCGAGACGAACATCCTGCGCGAGAAGAACGCCGGCAAGCCGGACCACGTCCTCGCCAAGATCATCGAGAGCGGCCTGAAGAGCTACTACAAGGAGGTCACCCTCCTGGAGCAGCCCTTCGTGCACGACGGCTCCAAAACGGTGAGCCAGGTCCTCAAGGAGGCCGGCTCCAAGGTCGGCGGCTCCGTGACCCTGACGGGCTTCGTCCGCTACGCGCTGGGCGACGGCATCGAGAAGGAAGAGGGTCCGGACTTCGCCACCGAGGTCGCCCAGCAGGCCGGCCGCGCCTGAGTTCGAGCGCGAGCGCCCGGCCTGCCGGGCTCGCGCGTGACCAGCCCCGTCCGGCACGAGCCGGGCGGGGCTTCGCGTTTCCGGAGTCGCGGGATCGATCCACGCCGGGCCGTGTTGCGCCGCACGCCCCGCCTCGCGGCGCCGCTCTACGTTCCCGGCATGGCTCTGAAACCCTTCTCCTACCTCATGATCGGCGTGTTCGCCTCCGGCCTCGCCATGACCGTCTTCGGCGCCGTCGGCGTCCTCGCCGGCAGCTGAGAGCCGGCGCCGGCGCTCCGGATTCGGACCGCGCCGGCGGCGCAGACGTCCTCCCCGGGCGCCCGTCTCTCGCACGTCGCTCGCGCGCCGGTAGCATTTCGGCCCACGATCCCCGCCGTATCGGTGCCGGGCCTCTCGACGGCGCTCGGGCGGTTGACGTAGAAGCCTCCCCGCTTGCGCGATGCGGGATGGAGCCGGGGGCCCAGATGCCGGAGACGACGCCGTTTCGCCGTATCCTCGTGAAGCTGTCGGGCGAGGCGCTCGCCGCTCCGGACGGCTACTGGTTGCATCCGCCGACCCTGGCGGCGCTCGCCGAGGACATCGCCCGCACGATCGAGGCGGGTGCCGAGATCGCCATCGTGGTGGGCGGCGGCAACATGATCCGCGGGGCGCGGATCTCCGCGGCCGGCTGGATCGACCGGGCGACCGGGGATTCCCTCGGCATGATGGCCACGGTGATGAACTCGCTGGCGATCGAGACGGCGCTCAACGCCGCGGGCGTCCAGGCGCGGACCATGTCGGCGGTGTCGATGCCGACCATCTGCGAGACCTACGCCCGCCAGCCGGCGCTGCACCATCTGGACAAGGGCCAGGTTGTCGTCCTCGCCGGCGGCACCGGCAACCCGTTCTTCACCACCGACACCGCCGCGGTGCTGCGCGCCGCCGAGCTGCGCTGCGACGCGGTTCTCAAGGCGACGCAGGTGGACGGCGTCTACTCGGCGGATCCGAAGAAGGATCCGAGCGCCACGCGCTACGACCGCATCACCCACGACGAGGCGATCGCCCGCGACCTCAAGGTGATGGACACCGCCGCCTTCGCGCTGGCCCGGGAGAGCCGCCTGTCGATCGTGGTCGGCTCGCTCCACCCGCCGAGCTCGATCGCCGCGATCCTGTCGGGCGACGCGCCCTCGACCCTCGTGGCGCCCTGACACGCGGCACGATCGGGGTCGCGACCGTTTGCGGCCCTGAAAAAATTCGTCCATTGAGGCCGCGACTGCCCGCGCCGGGCTCAAGACCACGTCAGACGTCTCGGGACGACCCTCATGGCCACACCGGAATTCGATCTCAACGACATCAAGCGCCGCATGCAGGGCGCCGTCGCCTCGCTCTCGAAGGATCTCGGCTCGCTGCGCACCGGGCGCGCGACGCCGTCGCTCCTCGACCCGATCCAGGTCGACGCCTACGGCTCGATGATGCCGATGGCCCAGGTCGCCACCGTCAGCGTGCCGGAGCCGCGGCTCCTGTCGATCTCGGTCTGGGACCGCAGCATGGTCACGGCCGTCGAGAAGGCGATCCGCGAATCCGACCTCGGCCTCAACCCGCAGACCGAGGGGCAGACCATCCGGCTCCGCATCCCCGAGATGAACGAGCAGCGCCGCAAGGAGATGGTCAAGGTCGCCCACAAGTACACCGAGGAGGCCCGCGTCGCCGTGCGCCACGTGCGCCGGGACGGCCTCGACCACCTCAAGAAGCTCCTGAAGGACAGCGCCATCTCGGAGGATGACGAGAAGCGTCAGGCCACCGACGTTCAGAAGGCGACCGACCAGTACATCGCCGAGATCGACGGCGTGCTGGCCTCCAAGGAGAAGGAGATCATGCAGGTCTGAGGCGAGAGACGGGACGCGCGTGACCTCCGCCGCCGCACCGGCCGCGCGTCCCTCGGGGCGGCGCGAGCTGTGGCTGCGCGTCGCCTCGGGCCTCGTGCTCGGGGCCGGCGTGCTGGCCGCGCTCGTCTATGGCGGCTGGCCCTTCGCGGGGATCTGGCTCGCCGCCGGCATCGTCGGCTTCGCCGAGTGGATGGTGATGAGCCGCACGGAGCCCCGCGAGGTGCTGATCGCGCTGGGCGCGGCGACGCTCGGCGCCCTGCTGCTCTGCCAGCGCGGCGGCGCCCCGACGCCGGCCTGCCTCGCGGTCCTGCTGCTCGGCGCCGCGGCCTGCGCCACGGTGGCGCGGACCGGCCGGGGCCGGCTCCGCGCCTTCCTCGGCGTGCTCGGCGCGGCGGCGATCGCGGCGGTGCCGGTGGCCCTGCGCGACGATCCTGCCATCGGCCTCGTCGGGCCGGCCTGGATGTTCGCGGTGGTCTGGTCCACCGACATCGCGGCCTACTTCGCCGGTCGGAAGATCGGCGGCCCCAAGCTGATGCCGCGGGTCTCGCCCAACAAGACGTGGTCGGGCGCCCTCGGCGGCCTCGTCGGCGCGGTCGCCGCCGGGACGCTGGTCCCGGTGGTCGCCGACCTCGCCGGCACGACCCTGCCCAGCGCCGCCTCCCTCCCGGTGGTGGCGGGCGTGAGCGCGCTGGCCTCGGTCCTGAGTCAGGCGGGCGACCTGATCGAATCCGGCCTGAAGCGCCGCTACGGCGTCAAGGATTCGGGGAAGATCATCCCCGGCCACGGCGGCGTCATGGACAGGCTCGACGGATTCTTCGCGGTCGCCGTGCTGGCGGCCGTCTATCTCGCCCTGCGCGGCGGCGGTCTGATCCCGTGACGATGAGGGAGTTGAACCCGTGACCCAGGTCGTCACCGTCTTCGGCGCCACCGGCTCGATCGGCCGCTCCACCGCCGACCTCCTGGCCCAGCACGCCGACCGGTTCCGCGTCGGCGCCCTGGTGGGCGGCAAGGATCCCGTCGCCCTGGCCAAGGTCGCCCGCGAGCTCAACGCCTCCTTCGCGGCGCTCGCCGACGAGGCCGCGGGCCCTGCGCTGGCCGAGGCCCTGTCGGGCTCCGGCATCCCGAGCGGGGCGGGGGAGGCGGCCGTCATGGAGGCCGCCGCCCGCGACGCCGACATCGTCGTGGCGGCCGTGAGCGGGGCGGCCGGGCTGAGATCGACCCACGCGGCCCTTCGGCTCGGCCGCAAGGTCGCCCTCGCCAACAAGGAGAGCCTCGTCTGCGCCGGCGACGCCTTCATGCGCGACGCCGCCCGCTACGGCGCCACGATCCTGCCGATGGATTCCGAGCACGACGCGCTGAGCCAGGCGCTGGCCGGCCGGCCGCTCGCCGACGTCCGCACCATGATGATCACGGCCTCGGGCGGCCCGTTCCGGACCTGGAGCCGCGAGCGGATCGCCGCCGCCTCCGCGGCCGAGGCCGCCGCCCATCCGACCTGGTCGATGGGGATGAAGATCAACATCGATTCGGCGAGCCTGATGAACAAGGGGCTCGAGCTGATCGAGGCGCACCACCTGTTCGGCATCGAGCCCGAGCGGCTCGACGTCGTGGTGCACCCGCAATCGGTGATCCACGGGATGGTCTACTGGCTGGACGGCGCCGTGACCGCCGAGCTGGCGCTGCCCGACATGCGCGTGCCGATCTCGCACTGCCTCGGCCTCGGTGACCGGCTCACGATCCAGCGGGGCCGGCCCCTCGACCTCGTGAAGCTCGGATCGCTCACCTTCGAGGCCGCGGACGAGGCGCGCTTCCCGTGCCTGCGGATCGCCCGCGCGGCGCTGGCGGCGGGCGGTGCGGCGCCGACCGTGATGAACGCGGCCAACGAGATCGCGGTGGCGGCCTTCATCGCCGGCCGGATCGGCTTCTACGGGATCAGCGATCTGGTCGAGCGCGCCTGCGCGCACTTCGCCGGCCGGTACCGGACCGCGCCCGCCGACGTCGACGAGGCGCTCGCCATCGATGCCCACGTGCGGATCTGGAGCGCCGAGGCCCTGCCGGAGCTGCGCGCCGCCGGCTAAACCCGGTCATTGCGAGCGCGGCGAAGCAACCCAGGGCGGCGCAACATTCTGCGAGCGTCGCGCCGCTGGATCGCTTCGCCGCGCTCGCAACGACGTTTCCCGCCTGAGCTGCGCCTCAGCGCGCGGGGCCGTACCCGGCCAGGAACACCCGGACTGCCTCGTCGACCTGATGGCGCATCTCGGCCTCGCCGGCGATGCCGCCCGCCGCGAACAGCAGGCGGGTCAGCAGACCCGCCTGGCAGAGATGCAGGAAGTGCCGGGCCGCGAGCTCGGTGTCGGCGATCGTCAGGCGCCCCGCCTGGACCTGCGCGTCGAGGTAGCGCGAGAGGCGCTCGACGCCGCGGGCCGGACCGGCCTGATAGTAGACCTGCCCGAAGCGCGGAAACTTCTCGCTCGCGCCGATGACCATGCGGACCAGCGAGACGTGCGCCGGCCGGCACATCTCGGTCAGGAAGCTGCTTCCGAGCCGCGTCAGGACGCCCGGCACGTCGGGATCGTCCGCGTCCAGGGTGAACAGGGCCTCGGCGAGGCTGGCCTTCTCCTGGATCGCCAGCGCCTCGAACAGGTCCTCCTTGTTCTCGAAGTAGACGTAGAGCGTGCCCTTCGAGACCCCGGCCGCCCGGGCGATCTCGCCCATGCTGGCCCCGTCGAACCCCGCCGCCAGGAACACCGTCCGCGCGCCCTCGAGGATCTGCTGCCGCTTGTCGCCCTCGTGCTGGGCCTGACCCCGCTCCAGCGCCGCACCCTGAGCCATCATCCCGCTCCGCACCGTGACACCGTCACGCTTGACCGAACCGTTCGGTCAAAATAACCTGCGGCTTCTTCGGGGGCGCGTCAAGTCGTGCCTGGTTATTGACCGAACGGTTCGGTCATCGATGTCGAGGCGCTGATATGTCCCTTCGCGAGGACGCCGATCGGCCGAGTTCCGGTCTCGAGACCGGTATTGAGACCGGTATTGAGACCCGAATCGAGGCCGGGGACGAGGCGCGCGCCGAGCGCACCGCGCCGGCCGCCGCCGCGGCGTCCCTGCCGACGCCCGAGCCGGTCGAGGCGCCGCCCGCGCGCAAGCGCTCCATGAGGCGGCTCGTCCTGCTCGGACTGCTGACGGCCGCCCTGGGCGGCGGCGCGTATCAGGGGTGGCAGTGGTGGACCGTCGGGCGGTTCTTCGTCTCGACCGACGACGCCTACGTCCAGGCCGACATCTCGGTCCTCGCGGCCAAGATCCCGGGCTATCTCCAGTCGGTCCCGGTGGTGAACGGCCTCGCGGTGAGGAAGGGCGACGTCATCGCCAAGCTCGACGACGGCGACTACCGCCTCGCGCTGCAGGCGGCGCAGGACAAGCTCGCCACCCAGGAGAGCACGATCGCGCGGATCGGCCGGCAGGCCGAGGCGGCGCAGGCCCAGGTCGCCCAGGCCGCCGCGCAGCTCGACGCGACCCGCGCCGACGCCGTCCGCGCCCAGGCCGACTTCGCCCGGTCGACGCAGATGCAGGCGGATTACGTGGCCAAGTCGCGCATCGACCAGACCCGCGCCGACCGCGACCGCACCGAGGCCTCCGTGAAGGCCATGGAGGCGGGCCTCCTCGCGGCCCGCGCCAACGTGGACGTGCTCCAGGCGCAGAAGCGCGAGGCGGAGAGCCTCGCGGCGGAGCTGCGCACCGCCGTCGACCGGGCCCGGCGCGACCTCGACTTCACGGTCATCCGCGCGCCCTTCGACGGTGTGGTCGGCAACAAGGCCGTCGAGGCCGGCGCCTATGTCGGGCCCGGCACGCGGGTCGCCGCGCTGGTCCCGCTCCAGAGCGTCCGGATCGACGCGAACTTCAAGGAGACCCAGGTCGAGCGCATGCGTCCCGGACAGCCGGTGACCGTGACGGTCGACGCCTATCCGGACCGTGAGATCCACGCCGTGGTGGAATCGTTCTCGCCGGCCTCCGGCTCGGTGTTCAGCCTGCTGCCGCCCGACAACGCGACCGGCAACTTCACCAAGATCGTCCAGCGCCTGCCGGTGCGGGTGCGGGTGCCGGAGGATGTCGCCCGCGAGGGCCTGCTGCGGCCGGGCCTGTCGGCGGTGGTGCGGGTCGATACCCGCGCCGGCGCGGACCGCTCGGTGCTCGACCGGGCCGCGCGCGAGCGGCCGGTCAGCACCGCGAGCCGGTAGGACCCGCCATGGCCGCCACCGCCGCCCTCGCGCCGGGTGCGCCGGCCCGCGCCGCCGAGCCGCCCCTCGACCGCCGCCGCATGGTGGCGTTCGTCTGCATGGTCTTCGGCATGTTCATGGCGATCCTGGACATCCAGATCGTCTCGGCCTCCCTGAACGAGATCCAGGCCGGGCTCTCGGCCTCCGGCGACGAGATCCCCTGGGTCCAGACCAGCTACCTGATTGCCGAGGTCATCTCGATCCCGCTCTCCGGCACCCTGTCGCGGGTGCTCTCGACGCGCTGGATGTTCGCCATCTCGGCGGGCGGCTTCACCCTGATGAGCCTGATGTGCGCCACCTCCTCGTCGATCGGCGAGATGATCGTCTGGCGGGCGCTCCAGGGCTTCATCGGCGGCGGCATGATCCCGACCGTCTTCGCCGCGGCCTTCACGATCTTCCCGCCCTCGAAGCGGACCATCGTCTCGCCGATGATCGGCCTCGTGGCGACGCTGGCGCCGACGATCGGCCCGACGGTGGGCGGCTACCTGACTGACCTGATGTCGTGGCACTGGCTGTTCCTGATCAACGTCGTGCCGGGCATCTTCGTGACCGTCTCGACCTGGATCCTGGTCGATTTCGACGAGCCCAATTACGGCCTGATCAGATCGTTCGACTGGGCCGGCCTCGCCTTCATGGCCGGCTTCCTCGGCTGCCTCGAGTACGTGCTGGAGGAGGGGCCGAACCACGACTGGCTGCAGGACGAGGCGGTCTTCGCCTGCGCGGTCGTCTGCGGGGCGTCGGCGCTGCTGTTCTTCTGGCGGGTCTTCACGGCGAAGCAGCCGATCGTCGATCTCCGGGCCTTCTCGGACCGGAACTTCGCCAGCGGCTGCGTGGCGAGCTTCGTGCTGGGCATCGGCCTCTACGGTCTGACCTACATCTACCCGGTCTACCTCGCCCGGGTGCGCGGCTACTCGGCGCTGATGATCGGCGAGACGATGTTCGTCTCCGGCCTGTGCATGTTCGCCACCGCCCCGATCGCCGGCCGGCTCTCGGGCAGGGTCGATCCCCGCATCATGATGGGGATCGGCTTCGTCGGCTTCGCCTGCGGCACCTGGATCGTCACCGGGCTCACCAAGGACTGGGACTTCTACGAGCTGCTGCTGCCGCAGATCCTGCGCGGCTGCTCGCTGATGCTGTGCATGATCCCGATCAACAACATCGCGCTGGGCACGCTGCCGCCGGCGCGGATGAAGAACGCGTCGGGGCTGTTCAACCTGACCCGCAACCTCGGCGGCGCGGTCGGGCTCGCGCTGATCAACACGATCCTCAACGACCGCTGGGACCTGCACCTCGCCCGGCTGCACGAGCGCTTCACCTGGGCGAACACGGCCGCGCTGGAGCGGCTCGACGCGCTGCAGCGCGGCTTCGACGCCTACGGCAGCGCCGCCTCCGACATGGCCCTGAAGGCGATGACCAACACGGTGCGGATCCAGGGCCTCGTCATGGCCTTCGAGGACGTGTTCCTGTCCCTCACCGTCCTGTTCCTCGCGATTTCCTGCGCGGTCCCCATGATCCGGCGGCCGAATGCCGGCGCGGGCGGAGGCGGCGGCCACTGACGGGCGGGACCGCCGCGCGCGATCGGCCGGTGCGGTATCGGACGGTGCGGTTTCGGACGGTGCGTGCGACGTTCCGCGGCCGAGCCGCAGGATTGCGTTGGCGGTCGGCACCGCCGATCTGCTAGACAGGGCGGATGGCCGGCCCGAGAAGCCGGCGCCGAGACGGCCAGGAATACGGCTTATGGACTTCCTCAACGCGATGGGCGGGACCGCCGGCGGTTTCTTCGGTGCCGTGATCCCGTTCCTGTTCGTGCTCACCGTCGTGGTGTTCGTGCACGAGATGGGCCACTTCCTGGTCGGGCGCTGGTGCGGGGTCGGCGTGCACGCCTTCTCGCTCGGCTTCGGCCCCGAGCTGTTCGGCTTCAACGACCGGCGCGGCACCCGCTGGAAGGTCTGCGCGATCCCGCTCGGCGGCTACGTGAAGTTCCACGGCGACGTGAACGGCGCCAGCATGCCGGATCCGGAGGCCGTCGCCCGGATGAGCCCGCAGGAGCGGGCGATCAGCTTCCCGACCCAGCCCGTGTCGAAGCGCGCCGCGATCGTCGCCGCGGGCCCGGTGGCGAACTTCATCCTGGCGATCCTGCTCTTCGCGGGCGCCATCTGGCTCGGCGGCCGCTACGAGCTGCCCGCCCGGGTCTCGTCGGTGGAGCCGAACAGCGTCGCCGCCCAGGCCGGCTTCCAGCCCGGCGACGTGATCACCGCCATCGACGGCGAGAAGATCGGCGACTTCAACGCCATGTACCGCACGGTCACCGGCAGCGCCGGGACGCCGCTGACCTTCACGGTGGAGCGCAACGACCAGCCCATCACCATCCAGGCGACGCCGGCGACCTTCGAGGAGAAGACGCCGTTCGGCCGCCACCGGATCGGCCGGCTCGGCATCCGCTCCCCCGCGGGCTCGGAGGCGCGCCTCGTGCATTACGGCGCGCTCGACTCGCTCAATCTCGGCGTGAAGGAGACCTACTTCGTCGTCGAGCGCACCTTCTCGTATCTCGGCAAGCTCGTGACCGGCCGGGAATCCGCCGACCAGCTCTCGGGTCCGATCGGCATCGCCCGCGTCTCAGGCGAGGTCGCCAAGACCGGCGGCGTCGGCGGTCTGGTCGGGCTGATCGCCCTGCTCTCCGTCTCGATCGGCCTGCTCAACCTGTTCCCGGTGCCGCTGCTCGATGGCGGCCACCTGCTGTTCTACGCCTTCGAGGTGGTGCGCGGCCGCCCGCTCAGCGAGCGGGCCCAGGAGATCGGCTTCCGCATCGGCCTCGCCCTGGTGCTGATGCTGATGCTGTTCGCCGCCTGGAACGACATCCTCAACCTCGGCGCCTCCTGGCGGAACACCTGATCCGGGGCCGGCGGGGATCCCGGGATCCCCGCCGGATCTCCACCGGAAACGCTGCCCCAATCCCGCCGCGATCTCGCCCGGACACCGCCCGGATGACGCTCCGCCGGCGCGTCGAAACGGGGTTAAAATCGCGTTCACGGGATCGCGAGGGCCGCTGAAAAGGTGCGACGGCCCAGACGTTTACAGGTCGTTCACCACGATCCGCGGTTTGCCCGCAGGCTGACCGCACCGTTAAGTGGCGCGAAGGCCACGACCCCCCAAAATCCCCTGACGATGGCCTCCCGCGCGTTTGCTTGGCAGGGGAATCCCGCTAAGAGCTACGCTTGGACCGAAGCCACGCTTGGACCAGGTGACGGGACGGCCGATCAACGGTCGCCTGTGACGGGCTAACCCCCGCGACCAGAACAGAAACGGGCGATTGCATGATGTCGTTGACGGGGAAGCCCCGACGTAAGTCGGTGCGGAAAACCATCGTCCTAGTCACTGCCGGTCTGGGTGTCGTCCTGAGCGGGGCTGCCCAGGCGCAGCAGATCGTCGTCCAGGGCAACCAGCGCGTCGATGCCGACACGATCCGGTCCTACGTGACCGGGACGGCGTCCGGCTCCGCCGAGGAGGCCCGCCGCAACCTGCTCGCGAGCGGGATGTTCTCCGACGTGAAGGTCGCCCAGTCGGGTGGCCGCACGGTGGTGACGGTCCGCGAGAACAACCTGATCAACCGCGTCGTCTTCGAGGGCAACAAGAAGATCGAGAAGGCCACCCTGGAGGGCGTGGTCGAGGCCAAGGCCCGCGGGCCGTACAGCGAGGCGATCATCAACGCCGACCTCGCGCGCATCCGCGACGTCTACAAGCGCTTCGGTCGCGGCACCGCCAAGGTGACCTACCGGACGGTCGACCTGCCCAACGGCCGCGTCGACGTGATCTACCAGATCGACGAGGGCGATAAGACCGGCATCATCTCGATCAACTTCGTCGGCAACAACGCCTACTCGGAGCGGACGCTGAAGGGGCTGATGAGCTCCTCGGAGATGAACTTCCTGTCGTTCATCAAGACCTCCGACGTCTACGATCCCGACCGCATCACCAACGACCTCGACCAGGTCCGCCGCTACTACCTGAAGAACGGCTACGCCGACTTCCAGGTGGTCAGCGCCGACGCGCGCTACGTCGAGGGCGACAAGTCCGGCTACGTCATCACCATCACGGTGAACGAGGGCGAGCAGTACAAGGTCGGCGCCGTCCAGGTGGATTCGCGCCTGCCGGGCCTCGACACCACGAAGCTCGACAGCGACATCGCCACCTCGGTGGGCGACATCTACAACGCCGACGACGTCGAGAAGACGCTCAACAACGTCACCCGCGAGGTCAACCGCGCCGGCTACCCGTTCGCGCAGGTCCGCCCGACCGGCCAGCGCGACCCGGCGAGCCACCAGGTCTCCCTGGGCTTCGTGGTCGAGGACGGCCCGCACGTCTACGTCGAGCGCATCAACATCCGCGGCAACACCCGCACCCGCGACTACGTCATCCGCCGCGAGCTCGATATCGCGGAGGGCGACGCCTACAACCGCGTGCTGACCGACCGCGCCGAGCGCCGCCTGAACGGCCTGGGCTTCTTCAAGAAAGTCCGCTTCTCCAACGAGCCGGGCTCGGCCCCGGACCGCGTGGTCATCAACATCGACGTCGAGGATCAGCCCACGGGTTCGTTCTCGGTGGCGGGCGGCTACTCCACCCAGGACGGCATCATCGGCGAGGTCTCGGTCTCCGAGTCGAACTTCCTCGGTCGCGGCCAGTACGTCCGCCTCGCCGGCACGGGTGGCCAGTACTCGCGCGGCGTCGACTTCTCGTTCACCGAGCCGTACTTCCTCGGCTACCGCCTCGCGGCGGGCTTCGATGCCTTCTACAAGTACTCCGACCTGACCCGGTACTCGCGCTACGAGACCACGGTGTACGGCGGCCAGCTGCGCCTCGGCCTGCCGATCACCGAGGAGTTCGGCATCACGCTGCGCTACTCGCTGTACAACACCGAGCTGAAGGTGCCGAACACCCTCAAGCGGCCGTACAACGACTGCTCGATCCCGATCCCGGGCTACACCGCCACCTACGCGGCGGGCACGATCGACCCGAACACGGGCCGGAACATCGGCGGCCAGTCGATCTACCCGAACTGCGCGTATGACGGCGAGGCCTCGATCGCCATCAAGGGCTCGCAGGGCAACACGCTCACGTCGCTGGCCGGCCTGACGCTCGCCTACTCGACCCTCGACGTGATCGGCGCGCCCCGCAACGGCCTCTACGCCGAGCTGAAGCCCGACGTCGCCGGCCTGGGCGGCGACTCGAAGTTCTTCCGCGTGACCGCCGACGCGCGGTACTACAAGGAGATCTTCGAGGACGTGGTCGGCTTCATCCGCTTCCAGGGCGGCCACATCTCGTCGCTCAACAACGACCCGCTGCGGGTGACCGACCAGTTCTTCCTCGGCCCGTCGCTGGTCCGCGGCTTCGCGCCGAACGGCATCGGCCCGCGCGACGTCGGCATCGCCGACGCCCGCTCGAACGCGATCGGCGGTTCCACCTACATCGGCGGCACCCTCGAAGTGCAGTTCCCGCTGCCCCTCGTTCCGCGCGATCTGGGCCTGAAGGGCGCGCTCTTCGCCGACGCCGGCACGCTGTTCGGCTATCACGGCCAGCGCAACTTCAACGTGAACGGCGACGCCTTCATCAACGGTGTGTCGCCGACGACCGGGAAGTGCAACTTCAACGCCTTCACGATCGGCGTAGAGCCGGAATGCGTGAACGTCCGCGACACGGCGGCGATCCGCTCCTCGATCGGCGCGTCCATCCTGTGGAACTCGCCGCTCGGCCCGATCCGGTTCGACTACGCCTACGCGCTGTCGAAGGACGAGGGTCAGAAGGTGTTCGTCCCGATCCTCGGCAAGTACGGCCATATCGGCGCGGATCAGGTCCAGGCGTTCCGCTTCTCCGGCGGCTCGCGCTTCTGATAAAAAGTCCCGCGCGCCGGCCGGATTGTCCCGGCCGGCGCGTTGTCGAACATGTCAGATCCCGTTTTCTTCACCGCCGCCGCCACAGGCCTCACCCTGGCCGAGATCGCGGCGGCCGCCGGCACCGGCCTCCCCGAGGGGGCGGACCCGGATCGCCGGTTCAGCGGCGCGGCCTCCCTGGAGAGCGCCGGCCCGGACCACCTCGCCTACATGGACAACGCCCGCTACGGTGACGCCCTCGCGGCGACGCGGGCGGGCGCGTGCCTCGTCTCACCCCGCTTCGCGGCGCGCTGTCCCGCCGGCACGGTCGCCCTCGTCAGCCGCGACCCCTACCGCGCTTACGCCGCGTTGCTCGGCCGACTGCATCCGGACGCCCTGCGTCCCGGCTCGCAATTCGCCGTCCGCGGCGTCGCCCCCGGCGCCCACGTCCATCCCGAGGCCCGTCTCGAGGACGGCGTCACGGTCGATCCCGGCGCGGTGATCGGGCCGGGCGCCGAGATCGGCGCCGGAACGGTGGTCGGACCCAACGCCGTGATCGGACCGGGCGTCCGGATCGGTCGCGACTGCGCGATCGGCGCCGGCACGACTCTGAGCCACGCCCTCCTCGGAAACCGGGTGATCGTCCATCCCGGGGCGCGGCTCGGGCAGGACGGGTTCGGCTTCGCCATGGGCGCCACCCATCTCAAGGTCCCGCAGGTCGGGCGCGTCATCGTGCAGGACGACGTCGAGATCGGCGCCAACACCACGGTCGACCGCGGCGCCTCGCGCGACACGGTGATCGGGGAGGGCACCAAGATCGACAACCTCGTGCAGATCGCCCACAACGTCGTGATCGGGCGCCACTGCGTCATCGTGTCGGGGGTCGGCATCTCCGGCTCGACCACGCTGGAGGACTACGTCGTCCTGGGCGGGCAGGTCGGCGTCGTCGGCCACCTGCGCATCGGCCGCGGCTCGCAGATCGCCGGCTCGTCCAACGTCAACCGCGACGTGCCGCCGGGAAGCCGCTGGGGCGGGACGCCCGCCAAGCCGGTGCGGGCGTGGTTCCGCGAGCTGACGACGCTCGCGCGTCTCGCCGAACGCTCGGGCAAGGACCAAGCGGGAGACGACGCCTGACCGGGAAGGCCTTGCGCTTCCGGCGATTTCTTCCGAAGAGGGCGGTCGGCGCGCCGGAGGCGGCCGGATTGCGGGCCGCCGAAGGCGGCAAGTCGAGGTGCGGATTTCGATGAGTGAGGCGGCGCGCGAGACCGGCACCGAGCTGGGCACAGCCGACATCCAGACGCTGCTGGAGCTGCTGCCGCACCGCTACCCGTTCCTGATGGTGGACCGCATTGTCGAGATCGACCGGGACGAATCCTGCGTCGGCATCAAGAACGTCACGGCCAACGAGCCGCAGTTCATGGGCCATTTCCCCGACATGCCGGTCTTCCCGGGCGTGCTCCTGATCGAGGGCATGGCGCAGACGGCGGGCGCCATCTGCTGCCGCCACATCCGGGCGGACGGGCGGAACACCAAGCAGGTGTTCTTCATGACCATCGACAAGTGCAAGTTCCGCAAGCCCGTCACCCCCGGCGACCAGGTGCGCTTCCACATGACGAAGCTGAACCAGCGCCGGACCATGTGGTGGTTCCGCGGCGAGGCCCGGGTCGACGGCACGCTGGTCGCCGAGGCCGAGATCAGCGCCATGCTGGTGACGGAGTGACCGCGCCCGCCATCCACCCGAGCGCCGTGATCGAGTCCGGCGCCCGGATCGGCGACGGGGCGCGGATCGGCCCCTTCTGCCATGTCGGGCCCGAGGTCGTGCTCGGCGCGGATTGCGAGCTCATCAGCCACGTGGTCCTCGCGGGCCGGACCACGATCGGCCCCCGCACCCGGATCTTCCCCTTTGCGTCGATCGGCCACCAGCCGCAGGACCTGAAGTACCGGGGCGAGGCCTCGACCCTGACGATCGGCGCCGATTGCCTGATCCGCGAGGGCGTCACCATGAACCCGGGCACGAGCGGCGGCGGCCTGGAGACCCTGGTCGGCGACCACTGCACCTTCCTGGCCAACTCGCATGTCGGCCACGATTGTCGGGTCGGCGCCCACGTGATCTTCTCCAACAACGTCATGCTGGCGGGCCATTGCAGCGTCGGCGACTACGCGATCCTGGGTGGCGGCGCCGCCGTGATCCAGTTCGCGCGGGTCGGCGCGCACGCCTTCGTGGGCGGCCTGTCGGGCCTGGAGAACGACTGCATCCCCTACGGCATGGTGCTCGGCAACCGGGCCTACCTGTCGGGGCTCAACATCATCGGCCTGCAGCGCCGCGGCTTCGCCCGCGAGGACATCCACGCGCTGCGGCGCGCCTACCGCCTGCTCTTCGCCCCAGAGGGCACGCTGATGGAGCGGGTGGAGGACGTGGCCGCGACCTTCGAATCCCACGCGGCGGTCGCCGAGATCCTCGACTTCATCCGCCTCGGCGGCAAGCGCTCGATCTGCACGCCGCGCGAGGTTCCGACCCCGATCAGCGCCGCCTGAGCGGCCGGGCCGTGACCGAGGCCGATCCCGCCCCCGAGGGGGCCCTGGTCCTGATCGCGGGGGCGGGGCGCCTGCCCGAACTCGTCGCCGAGTCGCTCCGCCGGGCGCGCCGGCCCTTCCGGGTCATCGCCCTGCGCGGCTTCACCGGGCCGGCCCTGCGCGCCGGCGCCGACGCGACGGTCGATCTCCTCGATCTCGCGGCCACCCTGAAGCTGCTGCGGCGCTGGGGTCCGGCGACCGTGGTGCCGGCGGGCGGCGTCTCCCGCCCGAGCCCGGCCGCGATCCTCAACGCCGGCGCCGCCCTGCGCAACCGCGAGGCCCTGCGGGCGATCGCCGGCGGCGGGGACGACCGCCTGCTGCGGGCCGCCGTCGCGCTGGTCGAGGAGGAGGGACACCGCGTCGTCGGCGTCCACGAGGCCGCGCCGGACCTGCTCTGCCCAGACGGCCCCCTCGGGCGCCGGGCCCCGGACGCCGAGGCCGCCGCCTCGATCCGCACCGGGCGCGGCGTCCTGGACGCCCTCTCGCCCTACGATCTGGGGCAGGCGGTGGTTCTGGCCGGCGACCGGATCCTCGCGGTGGAAGGGCCGGAGGGCACGGACCGCATGCTCGCCCGGGCGCGGGCCCTGGGGCGCCGCCCCTTCGGGTTCGGCCGGGCAATGCCCTCCACCGTGCTGGTGAAGGCCCCGAAGGTCGGCCAGGACCGCCGCATCGATCTTCCGGCGATCGGCGCGCGGACCGTGCGCAACGCCGCCCGGGCGGGCTGCGTCGGCCTCGCCCTGGAGGCGGGCGGGACCCTGGTCATCGACCGGGCGGCCACGGCCGCGGAGGCCGATCGCCTCGGCCTCTTCGTGGTCGGGTACGGAGGCGCGCCGTGACCGGCCGGCCCCGGACGATCTGGCTCGTCGCCGGCGAGGATTCCGGCGACCAGCTCGGCGCCAAGCTGATGCGTGCCCTGCGCGAGGCCGCGCCCGACACCGTCTTCGGCGGCGTCGGCGGCGAGGCCATGGCGGAGGCGGGGTTCGCGTCGCTGTTCCCGCTCGATGACGTGGCGGTGATGGGCTACCTGCCGGTTCTCGCCCGCGCCCGGACGCTGCTCCGCCGCATCCGCGAGACGGTGTCGGCGACGATCCGCGCCCGGCCGGACGTGCTGGTGATCATCGACAGCCCGGGCTTCACCCACGCGGTGGCCCGGCGGGTGCGCAGGGCGGCCCCCGGCATCCCGATCATCGACTACGTGTCGCCGAGCGTCTGGGCGTGGCGGCCCTGGCGGGCGAAGGGCATGCGTCCGTTCATCGACCACGTCCTGGCCCTGCTCCCCTTCGAGCCCGACGCGCATCTGCGGCTCGGCGGCCCCCCCTGCACCTATGTCGGGCACCCGCTGATCGAGCGCCTCCCGGAGCTGCGCCCCGGCGCGGACGAGCGGGGGCGGCGCGACGCCGTGCCCTACAGCCTCGTGGTCCTGCCGGGCTCCCGTCGGTCCGAGATCGAGCGGCTGATGCCGGTCTTCGGCGCGGCCCTGGCACGCGTGGCCGAGGGCCTCGCGGTCGAGGCGGTGCTGCCCGCCGTGACCCGGCACAGGGCCCTGATCGAGCGGCTCTCGGCCGACTGGGCGGTGCCGGTCCGCATCGTGACCGGCGAGGCGCCGAAATACGCCGCCTTCCGGGAGGCCCGGGCGGCGCTCGCCGCCTCCGGCACGGTCACGCTGGAGCTGGCGCTCGCCGGCGTGCCGATGGTCGTCGCCTACAAGGTCTCGCGGGCGGAGGAGTTCATCGCCCGCCGGCTGATCCAGGTCCCGAGCATCGTGCTGCCGAACCTGATCCTCGCCGAGAACGCGATGCCGGAATTCGTCCAGGCCGACTGCACCCCGGAGCGCCTCGCGGGCGCCCTGCGGCCGCTCCTGGCCGGCGGTGCCGACCGCGACGTCCAGCTCGCCGCCCTCGGCCGCATCGACGGGCGGATGCGGCTCGCCGCGGCGGACACGCCGAGCCGCGCGGCGGCGCGGATCGTCCTGCGCGCGGCCGAGGGGCGGGGGCCGGGTCCGGCGGCGTGACGGTCCCCCTCAGCCGGCGCGGCGGCCGCAGCGGATGTAGGTCGAGGTCCCGCGGCTGCTCGACCAGGTCAGATGCTCGCCGTCCACCTGCAGGCGGACCTGCGACGACCAGTGGCGGCCGCGATCGCTGCACTCGGCGGCGGTGACCCAGGCGGCGCCGCTCCGCCGCATGTCGTGGAAGAGGCAGAGCGTGCGGCCCGCACGGGCGCGGTCCTGCGTGATCGTGGCGGGGATGTAGCCGCGGCGCCGCGACCGGGCCCCGCAGGCCTCGGGTGTCGGGCCCCAGACGCCGACGTACTCGGCCGCGGCCGACGCGACGGCCGGAGCGGGGACCGGAGCCGGCACCGGCCGGGCGTTCGCGACCGCGGGCGCCGCCGCGGCGGTCTGCGGGGCCGGCGGCGCCGCCGCGGCGGCCATGGCGGTCTGGCCGGGCGTCTCGGCCGGGGGCGCGGGCTGGTCGGGCTCGTCGAGCATCACCACGCGGCGCGCGGCGCGCGGACCGGCGGAGCTCCCAGCGGACGGGCCCGCTTCCGGCATGGACGGGCGGAACGGCAGGTCCTCGGTCAGGTAGGCGGCGCTGTAGGCGAACAGGCCCACCCAGCCGAGGATGAGGAGCGTCGGCAGGGCGAAGCGACGCCAGGAGCCGGCACGCGCCCCGTCGCCCGGATCCGCCAGCACGACCGCCCCCATGGTCCGCCCCCTTCTCGTCCGATCAGCGGCCGAAGATGCCCTTCAGGAACTGCGCCGTGCGGTTGCGCTTGCGCTTGCGCTCCAGCTCCGACGCGTCCTTGAGCCACGCCACCTGCACCACGCGCCGCTCGCCCTCGAAGGGCTCGTGGCCGTGCCAGGAATTGTCCGCCCGCAGGAAGGCGAACATCGTGCCCATGGTCGGCGGGACCTCCACCGCGAAGGGCTCGTAGTTGCGGCCGTCGTACAGCACCCGCAGGCGGCCGGCCGCGGGGGCGTCCCAGGCATCGTTCATGTAGACGAGCAGGGTCAGCACCTTCGACGGGCCGTCGGTGTGGATCGAGCCGTATTTCAGCTGGCTGCGGCGCATGATGGTCGTCAGCCGCGGGCATGAGACGAGGTCGATGCCGAATTTCTCGCCGAGGATCTCCGAGAAGGCGTCGCTCTCCAGCTCGTCGATCAGCGCCTTGAACCGGCCCTTGAGGGCGACCTCGTCCACCGTGAGGTAGCCGGGCTTGGCGATGTCCGGGAAGTCGCGCCGGATGTCGTCGATCGCCTCGGGATTCAGGACGTTGCTGCCGAGCGTGTAGGCGTAGGGCTCGCGGGAGACGGGCGCGGCGCGCACGGCGGAGATGTCGAGGATCGAGAGAGCGGACATCGCTGGGTCCCTTGGCTCCGGCGCCGGTCGGCCGGCACGCGGGGCGCCGGAGACGCGTGCCGGGGGGGCCGGTCCAGCCGTCGTGCCGGGGCCGCCCGCGCAGGCGTCCACGATCACAAATCTAAAGCGGCTTTCGGCAATCCCGGAATCTCCTAATCCGCCGATTGCGGCGGTCCGACGGCGAAAGCGGCCCGGTGGCGCATTCCGGTGACAGTCTCGGACGGCCTGCTTGTGCAGGATGGCGCCAGACCCGCGGGCTTTCTTCCCGGGTGCGTACCGGAACCCGTGCCCGATGAGGCCGTTGGCCCTCGCTCTGCTGTTCGCCCACCTCGCCGCCGTCGCGACCGGGGTCGAGGCCCGCGCCCAGACGCGGCCGCCGCGCGGCTCGATGACGGCCCGCATGACCTGCTCCGAGGCGATGGCCCTGGTGAAGAACGAGGGCGACGTGATCATCGCCGCCGGGACGGCGCCGGAGCGCTTCGTCAGCAATCCCGGGCAGTGCAGCGGCTCGGAGATCGCCGAACTGCGCTTCGCCCCCACGCGCGACAACCCGCAATGCCCGATCGGCTACCATTGCCGCGAGCCCGGCTTCGAGGAGTGGAACTGGTAGCCGCGCTGCCCGCGCCACCCGCGTAAATCGCCGCACCGTCGGAAGGTGACCAAAGTTTCACGCGACAGCGCGGCCAGAGTGCCACTATCTGGCCATCTGCCGGGGCCAAGGCCGCCGGTGGCGTCCCGAGCGGGCGCGCACGGATGGGGGATCGACGCGTGGCAGCACTCAGGACCGGACTGGGCATCCAGGCCGTGCTCACCGCCCTGGCCGCGCTGATCCTGCTGGCGTTCCCCGGAATCCCGAGCCCGCCGCTCTACGTCTCCCTCGCCGGCTTCGCCATGGCGGGCATCCTGATCGCCTCGAACGGCATCTCGGCCTACCTCAAGGTCTTCGTCTCGGTCTACGGCGTCGGCTACCTGCTGCTCGCGGGCTCGAAGACGGTCGCCGCCATGGGGCTGCTGCCGCCGGTGGTCGCGGCCCTGCTCCCGCCGGCCTTCGCCGCCACCGGCGCGGTGGTCTTCGCCGCCATCGTGCTGGGCATCTCGCATCTCGAGCCGATCCGCGCGATCACCAACATCGCCGACCCGTACTTCGCCAACCGCGACAAGCCGACCAAGGAGATCGGCCTGTTCCGCTGGTTCGGCACCACCGAGGGCCGGATCGGCCGCAACCTCGTGGCGCTGTCCATCTTCGTGAATTTCGCCGACGTGGCGCTGACGCTGCGGTTCAACTTCTTCTACCGCGACATCTACAACTCCCTCCAGGAATACGACGCGAACGCGTTCTGGTACCAGCTGCTCTGGGTGTTCGTGCCGCTGGCCACGCTGAACATCGCCATCGGCATGTTCGACCTGTTCGTGGATTCCTCGCTGCTGATCCGCTGGCGCACGTGGCTGACCCACAGCCTGTACGAGCGCTGGCTCGGCAACGGCACGCACTACCGCATCCCGTTCACCGACGAGGAGGCGGACAACCCGGATCAGCGCATCCAGGCCGACGTCAACAGCTTCATCGTGCAGACCACGACGCTGTCGATCCGCCTGCTCAGCCAGGCCGCGCAGCTCGTCTCGTTCATCGTGATCCTCTGGACCCTGTCGCGCGACTTCGTCGTGCCGTTCACCGACACGGTGATCCCGGGCTTCCTGGTCTGGCTGGTGATCGCCTACGCGGTGGTCGGCACGTGGCTCACCCACCTGATCGGCCGGCCGCTCATCGGGCTGGACTTCCGGCAGGAGCAGGTCGAGGCGAATTTCCGCTTCGCGCTGGCCCGGAACCGCATCTACTCGGAGCAGATCGCCCTGCTGCGCGGCGAGCGCGCGGAGGCCTCGCGGCTCTCGAGCCTGTTCCACAGCGTGATCGACAACTACGTCGGGATCATCTTCCGCCGCATCAAGCTGATCGCCTTCACGTTCAGCTACCGGCAGGCGAGCGTGATCTTCCCGATGGTGCTGGCGGCCCCGTCCTTCTTCGCCAAGAAGATCACGCTGGGCGCGCTGCAGCAGACCTCCCAGGCGTTCGGCCAGGTGCAGAGCTCGCTGTCGTTCTTCGTCGATTCGTACACGACGCTGGCGGCCTACAAGGCCAACACCATCCGTCTCGGCTCCTTCCGCCGGGCCATGACCAAGGCCGAGGCGCTGGAGGCGGCGGGCTACGGCCTCGTCCAGGGCAACGACAGCGCCGGCGACGTCACCGCGCGCGACCTGGTCCTCGCCCTTCCGAACGGGAAGCCGATCGTCACCGCCGACGCGCTGACCCTGCCGCGCGGCGGCGCGACCCTGGTCACGGGTCCCTCCGGCTCGGGCAAGTCGACCCTGTTCCGGGCGATCGCGGGGATCTGGCCCTTCGGCAAGGGCCGGGTCGACGTGCCCGCCGGGCAGTCGGCGCTGCTGCTGCCGCAGCGGCCCTACATCCCGCAGGGCACGCTGCGCGGCGCCGTGGTCTACCCGAACACCACCGACCAGTTCCCGGACGCGGCGATCAGGGACGCCCTGACGGCCGCCCAGCTCGCCCACCTCGTCGACCACCTCGACGAGAGCGACACCTGGGAGCGGCGGCTGTCGGGCGGCGAGCAGCAGCGGCTGGCCATCGCCCGCGCGCTGCTGGCGAAGCCCGAATGGCTGTTCCTCGACGAGGCGACGGCCTCCCTCGACGAGCCTTCCGAGGCGGCCCTCTACCGGATGCTGCGCGAGCGGCTTCCCGGCACGACGATCGTGTCGATCGGCCATCGCTCGACGCTCGACGCCTTCCACGACCGGCGCATCGCGCTCGAGCCGGAGAGCGGCGTGTTCGTCCCGCGCGTGCAGCGGCAGCCGCTGCCGGCAGAGTAGCCGGCGGCACGACCGGCCCTCCCTCCGCCGGGAGGGGCGCCGATGTCCGGCTGCTCAGCCCTGCGGTCTTCCGCCGATCGACGCGGGCGCCGTGCCCTGTCCGTCATCGCGAGCGCGGCGAGGTGATCCAGGGCAGCGCGACATCTCGAAGATTTGGCGCGACCCCGGACCTTTCGCTCTGCTCGCAAGGGCTTCGGTCGTGAGGCTTACGCCGTCCGCAACCCGGCGGCGGCCCGGGCCGCCCGCTCGATCGCCGCCGGGTCGGGGGCGCCGGGCTTCACCACCCAGCTGCCGCCGACGCAGAGCACGGACGGGATCGACAGCCATTCGGGAGCGGTCGCCTCGGTGATCCCGCCCGTGGGGCAGAACCGCACCGCGCCGAACACGGCCGCGTGCGCCTTCAGCGCCTTGATCCCGCCCGCGGCCTCGGCCGGGAAGAACTTGAACCGGTCGAGCCCGTGGTCGAGGCCGCGCATGATGTCGGCCGCCGTGGCCACGCCGGGCAGGTAGGGCACGCCGTTGGCCTTGGCGGCGTCGGTCAGCGGCTCGGTGAGGCCCGGCGAGACGATGAACTCGGCACCCGCCGCCAGCGCCTTCTCGAGATCGCGCGGGTTGAGCACTGTCCCGGCGCCCACCACCGCGCCCTCGACCCGCGTCATCTCCCGGATGACGTCGAGGGCGGCCGGGGTCCGCAGGGTGACCTCCAGGGCGGTCAGGCCGCCCTTGACCAGGGCCTCGGCGATGGGCCGCGCCTGGGCCGCGTCGTCGATCACCAGGACCGGAATGACGGGCACGGAGCGCATCAGCGCGTCGATGCTGGTCAGATCGTTCATGGTCGGCAACTCCCTCTCGGTTTCAGAGGCCGGCGGCGGCGAGCATCGCCGAGGCGCCCCGCTCCGCCGTGTCGGCCCCCTGGCGCATGAACGCGAACAGCTCCCGCCCGGTGCCCTGCGCGGCCTCCGGCGCCTCGGCCTCGGGGCGCGCCGCGAATTCCGCATCGTCGACCAGAACCTGCAGCAGCCCGTCGGCGGCGCTGAGGCGGACGATGTCGCCGTCGCGGATCCGCCCGATCGGGCCGCCGCCGAGCGCCTCGGGGCTCAGGTGGATGGCGGCCGGCACCTTGCCCGACGCCCCCGACATCCGTCCGTCCGTCACCAGCGCGACCTTGTGGCCGCGATCCTGCAGCACGCCGAGCGGCGGGGTGAGCTTGTGCAGCTCGGGCATGCCGTTGGCTTTCGGGCCCTGGAACCGGACCACGACCACCACGTCCCGCTCCAGCTCCCCGGCCTTGAAGGCCTTCAGCACCTCGTCCTGGTCGGAAAAGACCCGGGCCGGGGCCTCGATGGTGCGGCGGTGCTCCTCCACGGCGCTGGTCTTGAACGTCGCCCGGCCGAGATTGCCCTTCACCAGTCGCATGCCGCCGTCCGGCTGGAACGGGTTTCCGGGGCGGCGGATCATCGTGTCGTCCAGGCTCTCCGGCACTGCGTCCTCGAAGACCAGATCCTCGCCGTCGAGTTTCGGGTCGCGGGCGTGGTCGCGCAGCGACTGGCCCGCCACGGTCAGGATGTCGTCGTGCAGGAGGCCCGCGTCGAGCAGCGCCGCCATCACGAAGCTCATGCCGCCCGCGGCGTGGAAGTGGTTCACATCGCCGGCGCCGTTCGGGTAGACGCGGGCGATCAGCGGCACGGCGCTGGAGAGCCGGTCGATATCCTCCCAGTCGATCACGATGCCGGCGGCGCGCGCGATGGCCGGCAGGTGGATCGCGTGGTTGGTCGAGCCGCCCGTGGCGAGGAGGCCGACCGCGGCGTTGACGATCGCCTTCTCGTCGACGCAGAGGCCGAGGGGGCGGTAGTCGTTGCCGGCGCCGCCGATCTCGGTGAGGCGGTGGATCGCCGCCCGGGTCACGGCCTGGCGCAGCTTGGTGCCCGGATTGATGAAGGACGCGCCCGGCATGTGCAGGCCCATCATGTCCATCATCATCTGGTTGGAGTTGGCAGTGCCGTAGAACGTGCAGGTCCCGGCCGCGTGGTAGGAGGCGGACTCGGATTCGAGCAGTTCCGCCCGGCCGACCTTGCCCTCGGCGTAGAGCTGGCGGATCCGCTGCTTCTCCTTGTTGGCGAGGCCCGAGGGCATGGGACCGGCCGGGATCAGGATCGTCGGCAGGTGGCCGAAGCGGAGCGCCCCGATGAGCAGGCCCGGCACGATCTTGTCGCAGATGCCGAGGAGCGCCGCCCCGTCGAACATGCCGTGGCTCAGCGCCACCGCGGTGGAGAGCGCGATCGTGTCCCGGGAGAACAGCGACAGCTCCATGCCGCTCTGGCCCTGCGTGACGCCGTCGCACATGGCCGGCGTGCCGCCCGCGACCTGCGCGGTGGCGCCGCGCTCCCGGGCGAACAGCTTGATCTGCTCCGGGTAGCGCCCGTAGGGCTGATGGGCCGAGAGCATGTCGTTGTAGGCGGTGACGATGCCGATATTCATCACCGTCCGCTCGTCGCGGATCGCCGCCTTGTCCTCGCCGGAGGCCGCGAAGCCGTGGGCGAGGTTGCCGCAGGCGAGCTTGCCGCGCCGGACCCCCGCCTCGCGCTCGCGGGCGATCAGGTCGAGATAAGCGCGCCGGGTCTCGCGGGAGCGCGCCACGACGCGCTCGGTGACCGCCGCGACCTCGGGATGAAGCTCGGTCATGCTCGTTCCTCCAGGCTCGGTGCCGACGGGCGCGCGGCCGGGGCCGCGAGTCGGGATCGGCCGCGCGGCCGCGTCGTCGGTGGCCGGTATCTAAGGGGGTGCGCCGCGGGATGTAACCCGGGGCGAGCGCCGGCGACGCCATGCGGTCTGCCTGCCGGCGCGGGAAACCCCGAGTTCAGGGCAGCGAACGCTCACGCCCTCGATCGATGCCACCGGCCTCGTCGTGACGAGCGGAGCGAAGTGACACAGGGCAGCGCGACCCTGGATCGCCTCGCTGCGCTCGCGGAGCCGGTGGGTCCACGCCCCTGCGCGGATGCCCGACGTCGGCAGGTCTCGAAGCGTTCCTCCGAGGCCTGCCTCAGCGAGGGGTTGAACCTCAGGGGCGCAGCGCGTCCCTGGACTCAATACTCCCAGAAGATGCGCTGCAGCTCCTTGGTGTCGCTGGTCTTGGTGAGCGCCACGGCCGCCAGGATCTTGGCCTTGGCGGGGTTGAGGTCGTGGGCGACCACCCAGTCGTACTTGTCGTCGGGCTGCTCGGCGTTGCGCAGGACGAAGCCGTCCGGCACCCGCGACGAGCGGATCACGATGGCGCCCTTGGAGCGGATGTCCTTCAGCTTGTCGACGAGGTAGCCGGGCACCGAGCCGTTGCCGGTGCCGGCGTTGACGATCGCCTTGGCGCCCGCCTGGAGCTCGGCGTCGTAGACCCCCGGGATCATGTTGCCCGAGCCGTAGACGATGCCGACCAGCGGCAGGCTGTCGATCTGGTCGATGTCGAACTCGGAGCTCATGTTGTGCCGCTTCGTCAGCGAGCGGAAGAAGTAGGTCTTGCCCTCGACCACCATGCCGAGCGGCCCCCACTGGCTGTAGAAGGCGCTGGGCACGATGTTGGTCCGCTTGTTCACGTCGCGGCCGCACTGGATGTAGTCGTTCATCGTCACGGTGACGCCCTGGCCGATCGCCTCCTTGCTGGCGGCGACCGTGACGGCGTCGAGCAGGTTGAGGGCGCCGTCGGCCGAGATCGCCGTGCCCGGCCGCATCGAGCCGACCACCACGATCGGCTTGTCGCTCTTCACCACGAGGTCGAGGAAGAACGCGGTCTCCTCCAGCGTGTCGGTCCCGTGCGTGACGACGACGCCGTCGACGTCGTCCTGCTTCAGGAGCTGGGACACGCGCTTGCCGAGCTGGACGAGCTGGGCGTCGGTGAAGCTCTCGGAGGCGATCTGGAAGACCTGCTCGCCGCGGACGTTGGCGATGGTGTTCACCTGCGGCACGGCCGCGATCAGCTTGTCGACCGGCACCTTGGCGGCCGTGTAGGTGGCGCTGTTGGCGGCGTCGGCGCCGGCGCCGGCGATCGTCCCGCCGGTGGCGAGGATCACGACGTTCGGCTTCTTCGCTGCGGCGGCCGTGCCGGCCTCGGGCATCTCGCGGGCGACGAGGGGCGCCGCCCCGAATCCGCTGGCCAGGGCCAGGGCGAAGACCGCTCCGCGCAGGGGAAGAGCCGCGCCGCTTCGGCAGGAGAACATCGGAGATCCTCGACGGTTGACGGGAGAGCGAGTGGGACTCGCCGCGGGGATGGTAGCCGCGCCTCCGGCCGAGGCAAGGATCATGCAGGGCGCCGACGCGCAGGGCGCGACGGATCGTTACGCAAGCTCGGGCGTTGATGGCGGTTGGTGTCCGCTCGGAGGTAGAAGCCATGCTGCATCTCGCCGGCCTGCTCGAGGAACTCGAGCGGAGCGAGCCCGCGCGGGCCGCGATGTCAATCCTCGAGACGTCCCTCGCGCGCCGCTCGACGGAGGAGCAGGGGGCGTTCTGGCGCGCCGTCGACATCTACTACGTCTCGCGGAAGGCCCCGCCGGAGGCGACTGTGCCGGGCGAAGTCGTGCCGGGTGAAGTCGTGCCGAGTCAGGCCGCGCCGGAGCTGGCCGCCGCGTCCTGAGCGCGGCCTCGGGACCCGATCGCGGCGCTCAGGCGCTCGCCGGCACGGCCGGCGGCATGCCGGCGCCGCTCTCGGGCTCGCTGCCCGCGCGCTCCGCGTCGCGGGTTTCGGGCATCAGCGCGAGGTAGAGGACGAAGCCGAGCGCCGCGATCGCCGCCAGCGCCAGGAAGGCGGTGGCGTAGCCCGCCGACACGATGATCACGCCGGCGAGCGTCGCGCTCAGGGAGGCGCCGATGCCCTGGGCCGTCGCCACGGCGCCCTGGGCGGCGTTGAACCGGCCGCCGCCGCGGGTCAGGTCCGCGACCACGATCGGGAACAGCGCGCCGTAGACGCCGGCGCCGATTCCGTCGAGGAGCTGGACGCCCACCAGCCAGAACGGGTTGTCCGACAGCGTGTAGAGGACGCCGCGCAGCGCCAGGATGCCGAAGGCGGTGAGGAAGATCGGCTTGCGCCCGATCACGTCGGCCTTCGCGCCCACGAAGATCGCCACCGGCACCATCACGCACTGCGCCGCCACGATGCAGACCGCGATCAGCGAGGTCGCGTGGTCCTTACCCGAGACGTGCGTCAGGAGCTGGCCCACCGAGGTCAGCATCGCCGCGTTGGCGAGGTGGAAGATCGCGCAGAGCACCGCGAAGATCAGGAGCGCCCGGTTCTGCAGCAGGGTGGCGAGGCCGGAGGGCTTCTCCTGCGCCTCCTCCTCGTCCTCGGTCATGCCCCGGGCGAGGTCGTTGTCGATGGCGTCGGCCGGCACCATCAGCATGGCGCCGATGGACAGCGCCGCCAGGATGCCCATGAGCCAGAACACCACCACCGGTCCGAAGAAGTAGGCGAGTCCGCCCGCCACGGCGGCCGAGACCGCGTTGCCGGCGTGGTTGAAGCCCTCGTTCCGGCCGATCCGCTTGGCGAACATCTTCGGCCCGACGAGGCCCAGCGTGATCGCGGCCAGCGCCGGCGGGAAGATCGTCCCGGCGACGTGGGCGATCGATTGGGTGGCGGTGACGAGGTAGAAGTTCGTGATGAACGGCAGGACGAGGCAGCTGGCCGTCACCGCGATGGCGCCGCCGATCACCACCGCGCGCTTGTGGTTGGTGGCGTCGATCAGCGCGCCGGCGGGCGTCTGCGCCACGAGGCCGAGAATGCCCGCGATCGTCATCACGAGGCCGGTCGTGGCCTCGTTCCAGCCCTGGTCCGGGCCGCGCACGGCGATCAGGTAGATGGCGAGGTAGGGGCCGAGGCCGTCGCGCACGTCGGCCAGGAAGAAGTTGAGCGCGTCGAGGCCGCGCAGGGCCTTGGCCGAGGGCGTCCGGCTGCCGGCGCCGCGGGCGCCCGTCTCGATGCTGTTCATCCTGCCGCGATCCCCCGACCGACGGACGGCGCGGCTCCGATCCGGGCCGCGCCGTCGCACGCGGGGCTCGACGCCCGCGCGCGCCATCGGTTCCCGCGCCGCCGGGACCTCACGCGGGATGTGAACGATTCTCCGGCCCGTATGGGCCTCAGGCCGGGTCGGTGCCCGCCGAAGCGTCGGGATTTCCGACAGCATCTGTCGTCTCTTCCGACAGATCGATCCCCGGCGCGGCGAGGCCGTAGCGCTCGATCTTGGCGTAGAGGAGCTGCCGCTGGATGCCGAGCCGGCGGGCGGCCCGGGCGCGGTTGCCGTCGGCCTCGCGGAGCGCGGCGGCGATCATGGTCCGCTCCAGGTGGGCCACGGCGCCGGGCAGGTCGCCGGCGAGCCCGTCCGTCACCGCGTCGTCGCCGCGCCGCTCGGGCCGCGCGGCCGGCAGATCGATGGCCTCGGCCGCGATCACGCCGCCGCGCACCAGCACGGCGGCCCGCTCCACGACGTTGCGCAGCTCGCGGACGTTGCCGGGCCACTCGTAGGCGAGCAGGCGCGAGGCGGCACCGCCGCTCAGGCGCTTGCCGGAGGGGACCAGGAAGTGCTCGGCGAGCGGCACGATGTCGGCCAGCCGCTCGCGCAGGGGCGGCAGGGCGATCGGCACGACGTTCAGCCGGTAGTACAGGTCGGCGCGGAACGTGCCCTCGGCGACCAGCGCCGGCAGGTCGCGATGCGTCGCCGCCACGAGCCGGACATCGACCCGGGCGGACCGGCCACCCAGCGGGGTGACGACGCAGTCCTGGATCACCCGCAGGATCTTGGCCTGCATCGCCGCCGGCATGTCGCCGATCTCGTCCAGGAACAGGGTGCCGCCCTCGGCCTCGTGGAAGGCGCCGGCGCGGTCCGAGGCCGCCCCGGCGAAGGCGCCCCGGACATGGCCGAAGAGCTCGCTCTCCAGCGCGTCGGCGGGGATCGCCGCGCAGTTCACCGGGATGAACGGCCGCGCGCGGCGCCGCGAGAAGGCGTGGAGGGCCCGGGCGACCTCCTCCTTGCCGGTGCCGGTCTCGCCCTGGATCAGGATCGTGGAGGCGCTGTCGGCGACGAGGCCGATGGTCTTCTGGACCTTCCGCATGCCCGCGCTCGACCCGATCAGGACCGGGTGGCCCGGCGGCGGGGCGGCGCTGCCGGGATCGCAGCGGGCGTCGCGCAGCATCGCGTCGAGGGCGGCGGCGAGATCGGCCCGGCCGATCGGCTTGGTCAGGTGGTCGTGCGCCCCCAGGCGCATCGCCTCGATGGTGTTGGCCGGGCTCGCGAAGGCCGTCAGCACCGTCACGGGGGGCGGCTCCGGCAGGGCGCGGATCCGCTCGAGCGTGGCCATGCCGTCGAGGGCGCCGGGCATGCGCAGGTCGAGGAGCACCGCCGCCACCGGACCCTCGGCCAGCCGCGCCAGGGCCTCCGAGCCGGAGGCGACCGGGAGCGCGGTGTGCCCGAGATCGGTCACCGTCTCGGCGAGCCCGTCGCGCAGGGCTCTGTCGTCGTCGACGATCAGGATGGTTGCCATGGCAGGTCCAGGACAAAGGTGGTCTCCGGAGCGCCCTCGACCAGCCTCGCCTCGCCCCGATGGGCCAGGGCGATCTCGCGCACGATCGCGAGCCCGAGGCCGGTCCCGTCGGGCCGGCCGGTGACGAACGGCTCGAACAGGCCGGCGCGGATCACCGGATCGACGCCGGCGCCGGTATCGGCGACGCTGAGGCGCAGCCGCAGCGCGCCGTCGACCGTCGCCCGCTCGGCACCGAGGCGGATCCGGCCGCCCGGCGGCGCGTGCTGCAGGGCGTTCAGCAGCAGGTTGTCGACGGCCCGGGCGATCTGCGCCCGGTCGAGATGCGGATGGTCCGTGGCGGGCAGCCCGTCGGCGGCGACCGCGATCCGGACCGACCGCGCGCTCGCCAGCTCCTCGTGCAGGTGCGCGCACTCGGCCAGGAGCGGCTCTACCGGCGTGGGCATCCGGTTGAGCGGCCGCGCCTGGGTCAGGTTGAGGAGGTCGCGCAGCAGCGTGTCGACCCGGGCGATCTGGCCGAGCACCGCCTCGAGGGCGGCGGCGGTCCGGTGGGGATCGCCGCTGACCAGGGCGTTCTCGGCTTTCAGGCGCATCGCCGCGATGGGATTGCGGATCTCGTGGGCGACGCTCGCCGCCAGCCGGCCGACGGCGGCCAGTCGCTCGGTCGCCACGATGCGCGCCTGAGCCTCCCGCAGCCGCCCGCCGGCGGCGTTCAGGGCGTCCACCAGCCGGTCGAGTTCGCGCTCGCCGGTGCGGTCGAGATGGGGCAGATCCTGGCCGTCCGGGCGCGGCGCGGCGAGCGCGGCCTCCAGCCGGGCGATCCGCCCCGAGAACCCGTACAGGAACCAGCTCAGGAACGCGGCCGATCCGAGCACCGTCACGGCCAGGAAGCCGAGGCCCGCGAGGAAGCGCGTGTAGGTGGGGCCGTCGTTGACGTGCGCGCGCGTCATCGACCACGCGGTCAGGCCGGCCTCCGGCCCGTGAAGGGGGCAGGCCTGGAGCATCAGGACCTGGGTCCGGCTCGGCCGGCGCTCCGAGACCGCGTGGTCGACCCGCAGCGCCTGCGCGTTCAGCGCCGCGATGGCGTCGCGCTCGGCCGCCGGAAAGTCGGTCTTCGGCCCGGATCCCTCGTAGGTCGGATAGGCGTAGGCCACGGATCCGCGGGCGGCGCTCCAGATCCCGCCCTCGAGGCCCGGGAAGCGCGCCAGCGCGGTCGACAGGGTGCCGACCAGGTCGGCCTCTGCGCTACCCTTGCCGCGGGCCCGGACCAGGGCGGCGTACCGGTCGATGATCTCGCGGCAGGCCCGCCCGACCGCGAGGTCGGCCTGCGCCACCTGGACACCCGTCGACTGGTCGTAGACGCCGAGCATCAGGTAGGCGGTCGCGGCCGCGGAGGCGAGCAGCAGGACCCAGAGCGCGAGCAGCCGGGCGCGCAGGCTGTAGGCCGTCACGGCGGTGTCCGACCCGGCATGGCGCTGGCTCCTGCGGCGGCGTCGCGCCCGGACCCCGTTCCTACGCCAAGGCCCGGCCCCGTGACCACTCGACGACGCGAGGACGGCGCGCAGGATCGCGATGACGGAGCACCGCGCGCGGGCGATCCCGGGCCAGGCCCGGGACCGCCAGGAGAGGTGCGCCGCGTCCGGTGCTCCTCTCGGACAGAAAGACAGTCAGTCGTCGGCGTGGGCGCGCCCGCTCACTTGCGGTTCGTGATGAGGCTGTCGACGTTCTTGTTGGCTTCCTTATTCTCCTTCCGCTGCATCACCACCTCGTGCTTGGTGTCCTTCATCGACATCTCGTCGCGCTTGCCCTGGGGCATCTCCTTCGGGGCCGCCAGGGCCGGCGTGACCGACCAGAGACAGGCCAGGCAAAGTGCAGCGCGCGCCGTAGTCTTGAACATGATGCCTCCTCCATTCAATTGACAGTGCGAGACGTCTTGGAGATATCGCCGGTTCCACTTGCGCGGATCACGGACGTGCGATCTGGTCCGCCGCGTGGATGGTGCCGTCTCACGGCGGACCCGACGGGTTGATCGGCAGGGCGTCGCTCCCGAGCTGCACGCAGGTCAGCATCGCCACGTAGGAGGGGGCGCCGCCGATCTGGCTCTCCGCAGCGCAGGTCCGGCGCTCCGCCACGTCGAACGTCGGCCAGCGCTTGATCAGGGTGCGCCGCGCGGCGGCCTCGTCGGACAGGCAACCCCGGTAGCTCGCCCGATCGACGGCGTTGGATCCCGCCCGGTGCTCCGGCGCGCAGATCGCCCGGATGTTGAAGTGCGGAACGCCCGCCGTCCGGGCGGAGGCCGCCGGGGTTCCGCCGAGGAGCAGCTCGAGTCCCAGGATGGTCGAGATCCAGAATCGCCGCATGGAGCCCTCCCTTGTGCGCGCCGACCGGGCCGCGCCCGAGATCCGTCGGGCGCGGCCGTCCTCGGCGGTCGGTCACTTGCTGGTCTTGGCGCCCGCGGTCGTGCCGGTGGCCTGCGGCGCGCCCTTGTCGGCCGTGGCGGCGGTCGCCTTCTGGGGCACCGCGATCGCGTCGATCACGTCGAAGCGCATGTTATCCTGGGCCGACTTCAGGGCGGCGTTCGCCTCATAATACTTGCCCTGATTGATCAGCGTCGCGGCCTGATCGACGTCGGTGATGGTCTTGTTCAGGGGCAGGACCGCCATGGTGAAGTTGACGTCGACGTGGGCGAGCTTGAGCTTCTCCAGGGCGCCCTTCTGGTCGCCCTGGGCGAGGTTCTTGTTCGCCTCGGTCACCGCGGAGGCCTTGGCGGGCGTGGCCACGAAGTCGTCGCCGAGGGTCAGCTGCGCGTCGACCGGAACCCAGGCCACCTGCTCCTTGGAGGCCGCCTTGGTATCAGCCTTGGCGTCGGTCTTGTCGCTCGGCGCGGTCGCCTTGTGGGCGGCCATGTCGGCGGGCGACTTGAGATCGGCCTCGGCCTTGGTGAACACCGCGTCGTCGGTCTTGGCCTTCGCGAAGGCGGCCTGCGCCTTGGCGATCATGTCCTTGGCCTGACTCGGGTTGGCCTCGAAGATCGCGAGCCGGGTGAGCTGAAGATCTCTGAAGCCCTGCGCGCCGTCCTTCGAGAGCTTGCCGACATCCTTGTCGACCGCCGCCTGGCTCGCGCTGATCTGCGTGCCGTTGTTCTGGACGGCCTTCTCCGCCGCGTAGGCAGTTCCACCGAGGATTGTGGTGAGCACGAGAGCCGCAGCCATAGATTTGCGATAGGACATGATAATATCTCCCTCTGGTGCCGGAGATAAGGCCTTCATCTGCATTGGCCTCATTCATTCCGTGTTCAGATAATAGATCAGCCATCATTTGGTCGCATGACCGAAGGATTAAAAAACGGCAATGCGCCGGGCGCTGGCCGTGGGGGCTCGGCGCGGCGGGAAGCGGCCGGCGCGCGCGTTCAGCGGCGCCAGCAGGGCCGGTGCCATGAGGCCGTGCGCGTCGGGGCGTCGGGGCAGGCGCGGCGGGTGCCGCCCAGGACGGCCCCGGGGTGGCGCATCAGCGTGCAGCTCGCGCCGATGCGCGCGCCGTGACGCCGACGATCTCCGCTCCGGCGCGATAGTCGGCGTCCACCGGCTCGCCGGCGTCGAGGGAGGCGCCCGCGCCGGCCGTGTCGATCCGGGTCCGGCGCGCGAAGATCCGCTCCGCGGCCGGGCTGCGGGCGCGCGCCCGGCCGCGGAGGAACCGGATCCTCACGCGCTCTCCGCGAGGTCGGATTGCCGCTCGAACAGGGCGCGGTAGGCCCCGTCCGGGCGGCGCATCAGGGCGGCGTGCGACCCGTCCTCGACGACGCGGCCGCGGTCGAAGACGAGGATGCGGTCGAGGGCCCGCACCGTCGACAGCCGGTGAGCGATGACGATGGCGGTGCGCCCGCGCATCAGCCGCGCCATGGCCTCCTGCACCAGCGCCTCCGATTCCGAATCCAGGCTGGATGTCGCCTCGTCGAGGATCAGGATCGGCGCGTCCGCCAGGAAGGCGCGGGCCAGCGCCACCCGCTGGCGCTCGCCGCCCGACAGCTTGACGCCGCGCTCGCCCACCGGCGTGGCGTAGCCCTTCGGCAGCCGCGCGATGAAGTCGTGCGCGTTGGCGAGGCGCGCCGCCCGCTCGATCTCCCGGGCCGAGGCGCCGGGCCGGGCGTAGGCGATGTTCTCGGCCAGGGAGCGGTGGAACAGCACCGGTTCCTGGGGCACGATAGCGACCTGCGCCCGCAGGCTCGCCTGGCTCGCCGACGCCACGTCCTGTCCGTCGATCGTCACGCGCCCGCCCGACACGTCGTAGAGCCGCTGGATCAGCTTGACGAAGGTCGTCTTGCCGGAGCCCGAGCGCCCCACCAGTCCGACCCGCTGGCCGGCCGGAATCGCGACTGTCAGCCCGTCGTAGAGGGGCCGCGTGTGGTCGCCGTAGTGGAAGCGCACGGCCTCGAAGCGGATCGCCCCGCCCGCGACCGCGAGTGGAACCGCGCCGGGGCGGTCCGCGACGCCGACGGGTTCGGCCTCCAGGGCGACCAGCTCCTCCATCTCGTTGATGGCCCGCTGCAGGTGGTTGATGTGACCGCCGATGTCGCGGAGGTAGCCGTGCACCACGAAGGTCGAGGTCAGGACGTAGGCGACGTCGCCCGGGCTCGCCCGCTCCCGCCACCACAGCCACAGGGCGATGGCGACGATGACGGTGCGCAGGACGAGCAGCAGCCCGAGCTGGCCGGTGCCGCCCCAGGTGACGATCATCCACGTGCGCCGGGTCCGCCGCTGCCACTTCCCCAGCAGCCGGCCGAGCCGCGCCTCCTCCCGCGTCTCCGCGCCGAAGGCCTTGACGACGGCGTTGTTGCCGATCGCGTCGCTCAGCGCGCCGCCGAGGCGGGTGTCGAGGGCGTTCGACAGGGCGGCCGCGGGCGCGATGACGCGGGTCGCGAGGAGGACGGTCGCGCCGATATAGGCGCCCGCGCCGATCGCGACCGTCGCGCCGAGGGCCGGCCAGTGCAGGCCGAGCACGAGGGCCGTGCCCACCAGGACGACGAGCGCGGGCAGGAGCGACAGCAGCAGCGTGTCGTTGAGCCCGTCGATCGCCCACATGCCGCGGGAGATCTTCCGGACGGTCGAGCCCGAGAAGGTGTTGGCGTGCCACTCGGTCGAGAAGCGCTGGACGCGGGCGAAGCCGTTGCGGACGATATCGCTCATGGTGTGCAGGGAGAGCGGCACCACCAGGCTCCAGGCGACGTGCCGCAGCAGCACGGTGGCGAGGCCGAGCCCGGTCATCGCCAGGAAGGCCGGCCAGGCCGCGTCCAGCGCGGCGCCGCGCTCGCTCCCGGAGAGCGCGTCGACCAAGCGGCCCGCGTAGAGCGGCAGCAGCACTTCCGCCAGGGTGGCGAGCGTGATCGCGCCGGTGAGACCCGCGACGAGGGGCCAGCGCGCGCGCCAGCTGCGGACGACGAAGGTCAGGACGCGACGGACCGCGTCCGCCTTCCGGGGTGACGACAGAGACATGCAAGTGCCCGACGCAGGGACAGCGTCGGCTCCGGGTGACGCGGGCGTCCCATCGCGAATGATGCGCGCCGGCGAAATCAGACGGGACTGGGTTCAGAGGCGCCGGGCCACGGGGCCGGGCGGGAGCGGGAGGCGGCTAGCCGATCCGTGCGGGGGCGCCGACCCGTCCTGCTCCGAGGGTCGAGATCTTGGCGATCATGCAGCCCCCTCCCTGATGCGAGCGCGACAGGCCTTTGAGGCTAGGAGGGGCCGAATTGATTCGCAATGCCCATAGCGACGCTTCGGGCCTTCGCGATAGGCCGCGTCTGACCGCCGCTTCGGACCGGTCTTTCGGCCGCCGCCACCGCCGATCCATGCGCCCGGTTCAATCCTGCGAGGACCGGAAAACGGTCGCGCTTCGTTGAAAAGCTGACGCAACGCGGTGTAAACACTTGGCTGCAAACTTGGCCGTTGTGCGGCGCCTTGGTTGCGCGCCTCTCTCGGATCGCTGTCGCGGATCCGTACATGGAGACCGACGGTGTCGCACTCCCTGGTGAACCGGGACGCGCTCGAGGAACTCACGGCCGTGATCGGCACGGAGAAGCTCGTCCGCATCCTCGACCGATTCGTCGTCAGCCTCACCACCGCCTTCGAGGGGCCGGATCGTGCCAACGACGATTACGGCCGCGAGGCGCACACGCTGGTCTCGATGTCCGGCATGCTCGGATGCGCCGAGCTCTCCCGGGCCTGCCGCGGCCTCGAGGAATCGGCCATGGCGGGCGACGATCTGACCCGATCGCTGGTCGATCTCAGGACCCTGCGCGACCGGACGGTCGCGGCCCTGCGGGACCTGCAGGCGGAGACTCGGCTGAGCGCCTAGCGCCGCGCAGCCGGATCAGGCCGCCACCACCGCGTCGAGGGGAGCCTCGAAGGTCAGCACCGCGCCCTCGCGCGGGTAGCTCATGTGGGCGGTGCCGCCGAAGCAGTGGGCGAGGCTGCGGGCGATGAGCCGCGTGCCGAACCCCGTGCGGGTCGGCGGGGTGACCGGCGGTCCGCCGCTCTCCTCCCAGCGGAACCGGAGGGTCTGGGCGCCGGCCGCCTCGGCCACGTTCCACGTGATGCAGACCCAGCCGGCGGCCACCGACAGCGCGCCGTATTTGGCGGCGTTGGTTCCGAGCTCGTGCAGCATCAGCGCCAGGGTCATGCCGTGCCGCGGGCCGAGCGTCAGGTCGGGGCCGGCGATGCGGAACCGGCCCGCGACGCCGTCCCCGTGGAGCGACACGGCCCCCTCGACCAGGCCGCTCAGGGACGCCCGGGTGAAGGAGCCCTGCAGCAGCACGTCGTGCGCCTTCGCGAGGGCCAGCAGCCGCGCGGCCAGGGCCTCGCCGGCCGCTTCCAGCGACGGCGCGTTGCGCATGGTCTGCGCCGCGACGGCCTGGACCATGGCCATGGTGTTCTTCATCCGATGGGCGAGTTCCTGCATCAGCAGCGTCTGGCGCGCCTCGGACAGCTTCTGGTCGGTGATGTCGCGCGACACTGCCAGGATGCGCTCGGGCCGGTCCGGCGCCGCGCCGATCGGCGTGACGGCCACGTCCCACCAGCGGATCGCGCCGCCGGTCTCCGACTGCGCCTGGAACCGGCTCGGCCGGCCGAGCCGCGCCCGGTCGAGCGCCTCGGCCACCGCCTCGCGGTCCTCGGGGCGCGTCCAGACGTCGATCCACGGCCGGCCGATCGCCTCCGCCTCGTCTCCCGCGGCCGACAGGGCCGGGCCATCCTCGCTGGCGGTGATCAGGCAGCCGTCGCGGTCCAGCAGTTCCAGGTAATCGTTGGGGGCCTGGGGCAGGCCGACCGGGCTTGCGCGGCCGGCAGCGCGCGCCCGCGCCTCGGGCGCGAGCCCGGCCCCTTCGCGGGGCGGCGGCCCGCGGGGCGCCTCGGCCCGTTCGGCCGCCATGCGTCCGGCCTCGACACGGCTCGCCGCCTCGATGATGCGGCCGAGCCGCCGGCTCCGCTGCCGCTCCCAGTCGGCCTGCGCGGTTGCCTGGCTCAGCAGTCGGCGCAGGCGGATGTTCTCCGCCTCGAGCGTCTCGACGCGGCGCTCCGCCCCGTCGGTCCGCGGCCGTACGATGTCCGCTTCCATCGCCCGCCCCCCACGTCGTCGCGACGGGGCGCCCGTGCGCGGCGCGCCGTCGGAGGTCCCCGACCGCGGCGCGGCGACGGATGTCGGAGGCAGGGCCGCACCGGCGGTTCAGACCGCTTCTGGTGCCGGTTCCCCGCCCGCAGCCGAGCGAATCGTTGGATGTGTCACGCTACCATGACGCGCGGGATTATCAACTCAGTCCCGTATTCGATTGCGGGTGTAAACTTATGTTGATGTCTCTGGCCGGTGCGAAGACGGTTACTTGTTTCGCATCAGCAGCACGAGCCAGCCGATCCCGAGGATGAAAATTATCAATCCGATCGAGACGAAGACGGGCGTGCCGAGATCGATGAGGCGGGGCGCGAGCTGGGTGGCGAAGGCCGCCACCACCAGGGCCACCGCGACGCGCGCGGCCGCGCGCTCGATGCCGCGGGTGACCTTGTCGAGGCCCTTCACCTCGATCTCGACGGTGACGCGGCCCTGCTTCAACCGCACCAGCATCAGGTGGATCAGGGTCGGCAGCTCCGAGGCGGCGCCGTAGAGGCCGACGCCCAGGGCCTCGGCCTTCTGCTTGAGGGCCGAGAGCGAGAACTGCGTCTGCATGCTCGCCCGGACCGTCGGGCCGGCGGCGGCGAACAGGTCGAAATTCGGGTCGAGGTGGCGCATCACGCCGTCGGCGGTGACCAGCCCCTTGAACAGGATGGCGAGGTCGGTCGGCATGGCGAGGTCGTTCTCGCGGGCCATGTTCATGAAGTCGGTGAGCACCAGCCCGAGATTCAGCGGGATCGACGAGTGGCTCTCCACGAAGGACTGGGCCGAGACCTGGAGGCGGGTGAGGTCCGGGTTGCTGGTGCCGGTCCAGTCGAGGAGCACGGCCATGAGGCCGTCCGCGTCCTGCTTGAGCATGGCGCCGATCAGCACGAGCAGCTGCGAGCGCCGCCGCTGCGACAGCCGGCCGATGATGCCGAAATCGATGAAGCCGATCTTGTTGCCCGGGAGCGCCAGCATGTTGCCGGGATGCGGGTCGGCGTGGAACACGCCCTCGATCAGCGCCATCTGCAGGAACGCGTCGGTGCCCTTCTGGGCAAGCAGTTTCTTGTCGATGCCCGCCGCGCGCAGGGCCGCCTCGTCGTTGGGCGGGATGCCGTGGATGAAGTCCTGAACCAGCACCCGCTCGGAGCAGTACTCCCAGTGGATCTTCGGGAAGACGATGTCGTCGCGGTCCTCGAAGATCTGGGCCAGCAACTCGCAGTTGCGCGCCTCGTTGAGCAGGTCGAGCTCGCCGTTCAGGCCCTCCGCGAGGTGGCGCATCTGCTCCCGCGGCTGGTAGCGGGCCATGTCGGGCCACTCGTTCTCGACGATGCGGGCGCCGTGCGCCATCAGGCGCAGATCCGCCTCGATGATCTTGCGCAGGTTCGGCCGCAGCACCTTGACGATGACGTCCTCGCCCGAGTGCAGCCGCGCCCGGTAGACCTGGGCGATCGACGCCGAGGCGATCGGGTTGGTGTCGAACTCGGCGAACACCTCCATGGGCGAGGCGCCGAGATCGAGCTCGAGCTGCGGGCCGATCTGCTCCCACGTCACCGGCACGACCTGGCTGTGGAGCTTCTGCAGCTCCTCGGTCCAGGCCGGCGACAGGAGGTCCGGCCGGCTCGCCAGCACCTGCCCGAACTTGATGAAGGTCGGCCCGAGCGCCTCGATCGCCCGGCGCAGCCGCTCCGGCTCGGACAGGCGCGTGACGTCGACCCGGGGCTGACGGCGCGGCACCAGCGGCAGGTAGCGCAGGCCGAGCCGGTCCACGACGCGGGTGACGCCGAAGCCGATGAGGATCGTCGCGATCTCCGACAGCCGCTGGCGGTCGCGGGCGGCAACGAAGGCTGTCTTCAGCATGAATGGAGCGATCCGGTCGGACGGGATTGGGCGTCCGGACAGCACGAGCATAAGGACTTTTTTGCGGTCGCGAACCCCGGTTCCGCCCCGGGGCCGCAACTTAGGCGGCGCGGTCGGCGGGGCGCGGCGGCGGCGGGGCCGGCGCGGACGGGGGCGCTGGCGGCCCGTCAGAAGGCCGGCTCCAGGCCGCTGGTCCGGTAGGCCTCGGCCGCCCGCGGCGTCGTCAGGCCTGCGAGGAAACGGGCCGCGCCGTCCCGGTCCGTCGCGCCGCGCAGGATCGCCGCCGCGAAGGTGGTCATCTCCTGCACCGGGTCGGGGAGGGGGCCGACCACCTCGATGCCGGGCACGACCATCAGCTCGCTGATCTGCTGGACGGCGATGTCGGCCTCCCCGGAGACGAGCTTCTCTGCCGTGAAGCCCTGCGGGATGATCGTCGCCTTAGCGTTGACCGCCTCGGCGAGGCCGAGCCGCGGCAGCAGGCCGGCGAAGTAGATCCCGCTGGCGCCGGTCCGGGAGTAGGCCACCGAGCGCGCCGCCACCAGGGTGCGCTTCAGCGCCTCGACGGTCGCGATGTCCGGATGCGGAGCTCCGGCCTTGACGGCGATGCCGTAGCGCGAGCGCACCACGTCGACCCGGCTCTCGGGCTCGACGCGTCCCTCGGCGACCAGCCGGTCCATCGCGTCCGACAGGACCAGCACCGCGTCGGCGGTCTCGCCCTCGGAGAGGGTCTTCATGATGACGGTGGTCGGCGCCCAGTGGATCGTCGTCCGGCCCCCCGCGGCCTCGAAGGCCGGGACGACGTGGGCGTCGAAGGCGCCGCGCACCACCAGCGCGCATTTCAGGCGTGTCTCGGGTCGCTCGTTCGCCATGATGGGTCTCGTGTTTCGTCTCTGGAACTGGGCGCCCCGGCGCTCCGCCGGGTCACGTCGGCTCGGCTGGCCCGCCCTCGGGCGTCGCTGCGCGGCCGCCTCAGGCTGAGTGGGCGATGGTCCGCGCGCCGAGAAGCCGGACCGTCATCGCGGCGGCTCGGCGCGGGAATAGTCGATCGCCGTGAAGCCGCCGCCCTGGTAGCGCTCCACCACCGGGTTGCCGCTGGTCTTCCCCTCCAGCGCCGCCGCGTGGGAATCGGCGCTGTCCTGCGGCGCCCAGCCGATGACGGCGCGCCCGTCCTTCCGCCACCAGGTCATGCGGCTGTTGTTCGACGCGCCCCAGATCACCACCGAGCCCGTCGGGCCGAGGTCCGGGGCCAGGGTGGCGCGGGTGATCAGCCGGGTCAGGTCGGCGTAGGACAGCCACGTGGCCAGCATCCGCGCGTCGGTCGGCTCCGGGAAGCACGAGCCGATCCGCAGGAAGACGCTCTCGATCCCGTGCTTGTCGCGGTAGAGGCCGCCCATCAGCTCGCCGTAGGCCTTGGACAGGCCGTAATAGCCGTCGGGTGCGAGCCCGCAATCGTCGTCCAGCACCTCCGAGCGCGCGTGGAAGCCGATCGCGTGGTTCGAGGAGGCGAAGATCATCCGGGCACCCTCGCGCCGGGCCGCCTCGTAGGCGTGGTAGAGGCCGCGGATGTTCGGGCCGATCACCGTCTCGAACGGGTGCTCCACGGAGATCCCCCCGAAATGGAGGATCGTGCCGCAGCCCTCCGCCAGCCGCAGGATCGCCGGCCCGTCCTCCAGGTCGGCGACCTGGAACCGGGCCCCCTCGGGTAGCGGATCGGGGAAGGGGACGCGGTCCGTGAGCCGGAGCGTCCAGCCCTGCGCGCCGAGCGCGCGGGTCAGCACGCGCCCGAGGGCGCCGGAGGCCCCGGTCAGGAGGACGGGTTTGGACGGGACGGTCTCGGCACTCATGGGACGCTGCTCCAGATTCCGGCGGCCTAGTCGGGCAGCCTTGATCAGACGGCCTCGGTCAGACGGCCTCGGTCAGACGGCCTTGGCCGCGGTGAGGGGACCGGCTTCCGCCGGGTTGCGCGGCCGCCGCACGAAGATCGCCATCGCGACGACGCCGGCCGCCGCGATCAGGGCGGCGATCACGAAGGCGCTGGCGTAGCCCCCGAGATACTGCACGGCCAGCCCCGTGGCGGTCGGCCCGATGATGCCCGAGATGTTGCTCAGGAGGTGGATGAAGCCGCTGACGCCGCCGACCCGCGCCTCGGGCACCAGCTCGTGGATCGTCGCCCAGCAGGATTGCACCGAGCTGGTCAGCATCAGCACGGCGAGCGCGATGAGCGAGACCGCCATGGCGGTGCTGGTCGCGGCGTTGACGGCGAGCAGGGCGACGCCCGCGACGGCCAGCGGCACGATCGTGGTGATCTTCCGCGCGGCGAGCTTGTCGCCCATGCGCGTGTAGACGAAGTCCGCCACCACGCCCCCGCCGACGTATCCGACGAAGCCGCAGGCCCAGGGAATCGAGGCGACCAGCGCCATCTCCTTCACCGGCATGTGCAGCGCGTCGGTGAGGTAGCTCGGGAGCCACGAGAGGAAGATGTAGAGGGTGTAATTCACCGCGAACATGCCGAGCCCGAGCGACAGGGTGCTCGGCAGGAACAGGTATTCCTTGAGCGACCGGGCATGGTCGGACGGCGCGAGGTGCGTGACGGCCCGGCTCCGCTCCACGAGGGCGATCTCCTCCGGATCGACCCGGGGATTGTCCTGCGGCCGGTCGGTCATGAGCATCCGCCACGCCACGACCCAGAGCAGGCCGACGGCGCCGATGGCCACGAACGCCACCCGCCAGCCGTACTGGATCGCCAGCAGGCCGACGACCGGCGCCGCGATGGCGCTGCCCACCGTCTGGCCCGAGAAGGTGAAGCCGATGGTCCGGGCGGTCTCCTCGCGGGGGAACCACGTGGTGATGGTGCGGTTCGTGGTCGAGTTCATCGGACCCTCGGCGAAGCCGAACAGGGCGCGGACGACGAACATCTGGGCGAAGCCGGTCACCGCGCCGGTGAGCATGCACAGGACCGACCACGCGGCGGCGGCCCAGCTGTAGACGCTGCGCGGCCCGTAGCGGTCGGCGAGCTGGCCGCCCACGAAGGCGAACAGCGCGTAGCCGAAGAAGAACGTGCTGAAGATCACCCCCAGCTCCGAGGGCGACAGGTTCAGGTCCTCCTTGACGAAGGGCGCGGCGACGCCGAGCGCGGCCCGGTCCATGTAGTTGATGATACCGGCGATGAACAGCAGGAACGCGATCAGGAATCTGTAACGCTTGGCGAACATTGGGCATCCTCCGAAATATTTATGGTTTTCTTTTCTTGATTGCTCGGTGCGGCCCGGCGGCCAGAGGTCACGGTTCGACCGCCGCCGGCTCCGCCTCTCCTGCCCCTGAGGGGCATGGTCAGGCCCACGCTCGGCGCGGGCCCGAACGCGCGTCGGCGCCTCCTACAAGAACGCGATCGTGCAGGGGCTGAGGCTCGGGCGTTCGCCCGTCCGAGTCAGGTCCCCGGTCTCGGGATCGATGGCGAAGGCGACGAGGCTGTCGCCCTGCTCGTTGGCGACGAGCAGGTGGCCTCCGTCCGGTGCCAGGATCATGAAGCGCGGGTCGCGGCCGCCGGAGGGCGTCCAGCCCGCCGGCTCGAGGCGCCCGGCCGGGTCCGCCCGGAACCGCGCGATCCCGTCCTGCCCGCGGTTCGACGCGTAGACGAACCGCCCGTCCGGCGTGACCGCGATGGCCGCGGCGGTGCTCGCCCCGAAGAAGTCCGGCGGCAGGGTCGAGGCGAGGTGCAGGGGCGTCAGCGTCCCGGCGTCCGCGTCCCACCGGCAGGTGGCGACACTCGAGTCCAGCTCGTTGACCAGAAAGGCGAGGGGCCGGTGCGGGTGGAACGCGATGTGGCGCGGGCCGGCGCCGGGCCGCATCGCGGTCTGCGAGACGACGGCGAGCCGCTCACCCGCGAGCTTCAGCACGAAGACGCGGTCGAGGCCCTTGTCGGGGACGACGACGTGGCGGCCGTCCGGCGACAGGACCACGTGGTGCGGGTGGGCGCAGGCCTGCTCGGTCCGATGCGGGCCCGGCTCGCCCGGCAGCGGCAGGACGTCGCGCGCGGGCTCCAGGCCGCCGTCGGCGCGCACCGGCATGAGGGCGACCGATCCGCTGGCGTAGTTGGCGACGATCAGGAAGCGGCCGTCGGGGGCGAGGGCCTGGTGCACGCTGTTGGTGCCGCCGGTGGCGGCGCTGCCGAGACCGCGCAGGGTGCCGTCGGGCGAGACCGCGAAGGCGCTCGCCGCCTCGCCGTCGCCCTGGACCGTGTAGAGGATCGCGCGCGCCGGGTCGGTCACCAGGAAGGACGGGTTCGTCAGGTTCTCGACCCGCCCTAGACGCGTCCAGTCGCCGAGGTCGCGGCCGGTCCGGTAGATGTCGATGCCCTGGCCGCGCGCCCGGCGCCGCTCGGTCGTGAAGCAGCCCACGAAGGCGAGGCCGCGGGGGGCGGTATCGGTCATGCGGAGCATCCGGATCGGGGACAAGGCTGCGGCGGCAGCCTGCGGGATCGACCGCGCGGGGATGCCGGCCGCCCGAGAGCGGCCGCTCCGGCGCCCCGGGAGGGGGTCCGCCTCGCGGGGACCGGCGCGCTGCGCGTGTTCGGGAAGACGATCATGGTCGATCCTCCCGCCATTGGCTCAGGCCCGCCGCGGGGCGCGGCGCAGGAAATCGGGATTGAGTTCGGACAGGCGGTTCACCCCGATCAGCGCCATGTCGCGGTTGAGCTCCTCCTTGAGGATCCGCATCGCGTGCTCGACGCCCGGGACGCCGCCGAGCGCCGCGGCGAACATGAAGGGCCGGCCGAGCAGGACGAAATCGGCGCCCAGCGCCAGCGCCTTCATCACGTCGGTGCCCCGGCGGACGCCGCTGTCGACGATGATCTTCAGCCCGCCCTTCCGGGCGGCGATCTCCGGCAGCACGTCGAGGGGGGCGACGGCGTAGTCGAGCTGGCGGCCGCCGTGGGTCGACAGGATCACGCCGTCGGCGCCGCACGCCCGCGCGATGTCGACATCCTCCGGCGCCAGCAGGCCCTTCACCAGCAGGTTGCCGGACCAGCGCTTGCGGATCGCCTCCAGGTTCTTCCACGAGAGCTGGTCGCGGGCGATGGTGTTGCGCACCGCGCCCTGGGACATCATCGGCGGCCCGCGCTCGGCCTCCGTGTTCTCGAAGTGCGGGGCCCCGTGCTTGAGGAAGGTCCGGGCGACCGTTCCGAGCAGCCAGCGCGGGTGGGTGACGCTCTGCCACGCCACCTTCGGCGTGACCTTGATCGGCATGGAGAAGCCGCTGCGGATGTTGTGCTCGCGGTTGCCGAGGGTCGGGGTGTCGGCCGTGACCACGAAGGTCCGGTAGCCGGTGGCCTCGACCCGGTCGAGGAGGCGGTCGATCCGGTTCTGGTCGCCCGGCAGGTAGCCCTGGAACCAGGCCTGCGGGTTCTGGGCGTGGACGTCCTCCAGCCTGATCAGCGAGGAGGCGCTGAGGCACATCGGCAGGTTCATCCGCCGGGCCGCCTCGGCGAGCACGAGGTCGCCCCGGTAGGCGATGAAGGCGGCCCCGCCCAGCGGCCCGATGCCGAAGGGCGCCGCGTAGGTCTGGCCGAACAGCGTGGTGGCGGTGTCCCGCGCCGAGGTGTCCCGCATCAGGCGGGGCACGAGGGCGTAGTCGGCGTAGGCGCCGCGGCTCTGCGCCAGGGCCGAGCCGGTCTCGACCCCGCCGGAGACGTACTGGAAGATCATCGGCGGCAGCAGCTTGCGCGCGTGCCGCTCGAAGTCGTCCAGCGCCAGCAGGTCGCGGAACCGGTAGGGCGTGACCGCGTCGCTCCGCTTCAGGCTGGTGACGATGGCCTGCGGGGCGGCGATGCCCGCCGCAGTCGCGTCGGCGCCGCCGACGGTCGGCGCCGCGCGCTCGGGGGCTCCCAGTCCGGAGGCCGGCCGGTCGAGCGTCGCCATCGGGTCCTCCTGCGGGTCGCCGGATCGCGCGGCCTCTTGAAAGCGCTTTCAGATAGCCAGCGGCCGGGCGAGGTGTCAATATTCTGCCGGTCCGGCTCAGTTGGCCGGGCATCGCCGCGTCGCGTATCCGGTACCGGCGCGATGCCCGTCGGGCCGCTCGGGGGTGGGGGATCGATCTCAGTGCTGGACCTGCCGGAAGAGATCCTCGAGCCGCCGACGCGCGGCCCGGTTGCCCGGGACGTCGCCCGCCGCGCCGGCGTCTCGACCGCGACGGTCTCCCGGGTTCTCAACGGCTCCGCCGGGGTCCGGGCCGACAAGCGCGAGGCGGTGATGCGGGCCGCGCAGGATCTCGGCTTCGTCGCCAACGGCGCGGCCCGGGCGCTCTCCACGCGACGGTTCATGGCGGTCGGCGCGGTCGTGCCGAACATCGAGAACGAGGCCTTCGTGCGCGTGCTGTCGAGCTTCCAGGACCGGCTGCGGCAGGCGGGCTACACCCTGGTCGCGGCCAATGCCGGCTATGACCTGGAGGACGAACTCCGCGAGGCGACGTTCCTGCTGGAGCGGGGCGTCGACGGGCTGATGCTGGTCGGCGACATCCACCACCCGGACCTCCACGCCCGGATCGCCCGCGCCGGCATCCCGATGGTCCAGACCTTCAGCCTGTCCCGCGAGCGGCCCTGCGTGGGCTTCGACAACGCCGCCTCGGCGGCCCGGGCGGCCAACTACCTGATGGACCTCGGTCACCGCCGGATCGGGGTGATCTCGGGTCTGCGCAAGGACAACGATCGCGGCGGCGCCCGGGTCACGGGCATCGCGGCGGCGCTCGCGGCCCGGGGCCTGCGGCTCGCCCCGGAGCACGACATCGAGATCTCCTACGGGATCGGCGGCGGCCGCGACGGGTTTCGCCAGATGCTGGCGGGCGGACCGCCGCCGACCGCGATCATCTGCGGCACCGATCAGATCGCCTTCGGGGCGATGATCGAGGCGCGGGCCCGCGGGCTCTCCGTCCCCGGGGACCTGTCGGTGATCGGCCACAACGATTCCGACTTCGCGCCCTTCCTGGACCCGGCGCTGACGACGATCCGCATCCACTCCGCCGAGATCGGCCACGCCGCCGGCGACCACCTGATCGCCCGGATCCAGGGGCGGCCGATGGTCCGCCTCACCGAGATCGACGCCGAACTGATCCTGCGCGCGAGCACGGCCCCGCCGAGGCGTACCGGCGCCTGACCTGCGCTATCTTGCCACCGCTTTGAAATCGCTTACAACATGCGGACCGGCGCGGCCGGGTCCGCGCCCTCTCCGGAACACAGCATGGCTCCCCGCATCGTCCTCCTGCACGCGACGCCGGTCGCCATGGCGCCGATCCAGGCCGCCTTCGCCGAGCGCTGGCCGGAGGCCGAGACCGTCAACCTGCTCGACGACGGCCTGTCCCTCGACCGGGCGAAGGAGCCGGGCGCGATCTCGGAGAGGATGATCGAGCGCTTCGTGCGGTTCGGCCGCTACGGCCACGACATGGGCGCCGACGGCATCCTGATCACCTGCTCGGCCTTCGGGCCGGCGATCGATCGGCTGATCGAGAGCGTGCCGGTGCCGGTGCTCAAGCCCAACGAGGCGATGTTCCGCGCCGCCATCGCTCAGGGCGCGCGCATCGGCATGCTGGCGACCTTCGGCCCCTCGGTCGGCACGATGACGGACGAGTTCGAGGAGTTCGTCGCCGAGACCGGGCGCCCGGCAAGCCTGCGGACGGTCCTGGTGGACGACGCGATGGCGCGGCTGCGCGCCGGCGATGCCGAGACCCACAACCGGCTGATCGCCGAGCGGGCGCCGGACCTGCGCGACTGCGACGCGATCATGCTCGCGCATTTCTCCACCTCGCGCGCGGCCGAGGCCGTGCGGAAGGCCGTCGACATCCCGGTGCTGACCGCGCCCCACGCGGCGGTGGACCGGATGCGGGCGATGATCGAGACCGGCGGGAGCGCCTGAGCCATGACGCGACCCATGAAGCTCGGGTCCTACAAGGATCGTCTCAGCGGCCATTGCGGCTTCCTGTTCACGGAGCTGCCGCTGGCCGAGCGCTTCGCGGCGGCGGCCCGGGCAGGGTTCCGCGCCGTCGAGCACCCCAACCTGTTCGCGACGCCGGCCCGCGAGGTCGCGGGCTGGCTGGAGCGGGCCGGCGTTCCGCTGGTCCAGACCGGCTTCCCGGCGGGGGACGCCGCCAAGGGCGAGAAGGGGTTCGCGGCCCTGCCCGACAGGATCGACTACTACCGCTCCACGATCGAGCCGACCCTGGACTACGTCGCGCAGCTCGGCTGCCGGATGGTTCACCCGATGGCGGGCGTCCGGCCTGCCGGGGTCGAGCGGGCGCGGCTCTGGGACACCTACCTCGACAACCTCGCCTTCGCGGCCGACGCCGCCGGCGCGCGGGGCATGACGGTGATCGTCGAGCCGATCGGCCCCGGCTCGATCGCCGACTACGTGATCGACGACCCGCTGGTGGCGGTCGAGGCGATCCGGGCGATCGGTCGCGACAACGTCAAGCTCCTGTTCGACGCCTATCACTGCGTCTGCCTCGGCCACGATCCGGCGGCGCTGATCCGGGCGCACGCGCCGCTCATCGCCCATGTCCAGATCGCCGACGACCCCGGGCGGCACGAGCCCGGGACCGGCACGATCGCCTTCGACCCGATCTTCGCCGCCCTGGAGGAGGTCGGCTATTCCGGCTTCGTCGGCTGCGAGTACCATCCCGCGGCCGGCACCGAGGCGGGGCTCGGCTGGATGAGGGCGGACGCGGCGTAGGCCGGGGGCTCAGAACCGGGCCGCGACGCCGCCGATGATCGTGCGCGGCTGCCCCGGCGTCGCGTAGCGGTTCTGGAATGCCCGGTCGTAGAACGTCGCGTCGAACACGTTGTCGACGTTCAGGTAGATCCGCACGCCCGGCGCGATCTGGTAGTACGAGATCAGGTTGACCAGCGTGTATTGCGGCAGGTTGAAGGTCGCGAGCGCCGTCCCCGCGGCGCGACGACCGACGAAGTCGAGGCCGCCGCCGAGCCCCAGACCCTTCAGCTCGCCGCTCTGGAACTCGTAGACCGTCTGGAACGCGAGGCTGTTGGCGGGCACGTTGGCGATGCGCGTGCCGACCGGAAGGGTGTTGTCGCGGGCGACGGCCGCGTCGACGCGCGTGTAGGTCCCGATCACGCGCCAGCCCGGTGCGAGGTAGCCCGCCGCGGTCAGATCGAAGCCGCGGCTGCGGATTGCGCCGGTGGCGACGCTGAAGTTCGGATCGACCGGGTCGGTGCTGAGGACGTTGGACCGCCGGATCTCGAACAGGGCGGCGGTGGCGTCGAAGCGGCCGTCGAGGAGGCTGACCTTCGCGCCGGCCTCGTAGCCCTCACCCTCCTCGAACGCGAAGGGCCGGCCGCTGCGATCCGTGCCGATATTGGGCCGGAAGGAGCGGGCGTAATTGCCGTAGACCGAGACCGTGTCGGTCAGGTCGTAGAGCAGGCCGAAGCGCGGCGTCGCCACCAGGCCCTGCAGGCTGGTGGTGCCCTTCGTGAGGTTGTTCGTCGAGACCAGCCCGAGATCCTCGACCCGCACACCCAGGAGCGCGTGGAGGCGGGGCGTCAGGTCGATCTGGTCCTGCACGTAGCCGGCGTAGCTCTCGGTCTTCTGCAGGAAGTTCGTGACCCGCGCGGTGATCGGCGGCAACGGCTGGCCGTAGCGCGGTGCGAGCAGGTCGAGGAGGAACGGGTTCGTCGCGACGTTCGAGCGGTTGAACACCTCGCGGTAGCGGTAGCTGTCGTATTCCAGCCCGAGCAGGAGCGTGTGGCGGAACGGGCCGGTCTCGAATTTGCCCGCGAGATTCGCCTGCAGGTCGAGATCGGACCACGTCAGGTCCCGCCATTCCAGGGTTCGCCGCTGGGTCCGGCCATCCGGCAGCAGGCCGATGGCGCCGACCCCGTAACCCGACAGGTTCCCGCCGAGCACCTGCGCGCCGGCGTTCAGCACCCAGTCCTGGTCGAACCGGTGCTCGACGCGCAGCTGGCCGAGGGCGTTGTCGACATGGGCCGGCGGCAGGCCCGGCTCGCCGATGAAGCGGCTGCGCGGCAGGGCGCGCACGTTGCCTCCCAACGGCACGATGCCGCGGTCGAAGGTCTGCGCCGTGCTGATGAAGTCACCCTCCAGGGTGATGGTCGTGTCCGCATTCGGCTTCCAGGCGATGACCGGGGCGAGGGCGTAGCGGTCGCTGGTGACGAAGTCCCGGAAGCTGCCGTTGTCCTCGACGGCGCCGGTGACGCGCGCCAGCACCTGCCCGCTCTCGTCGAGGGCGCCCGTGGCGTCGAAGGTGCTCCGCTTGGCGCCGAAGCTGCCGTACTGCGTGCCGATCGTGAGGGAGCGCGCCGCGAGGGGCTGCTTGGTCACGATGTTGAAGGTGCCGCCGGGATCGCCGCGGCCGTACAGGAAGGCCGAGGGGCCTTTCAGCACCTCGATGCGCTCGATGGAGACGATGTCGGGGCTGTTCGGGTAGCCGCGATTGATCGGGAATCCGTTGCGGTAATACTCGCCGGTGGCCACGCCGCGGATCGTGAACTCGGTCAGGCCGAGGCCGCCGAAATTGTTGCCGCGGCCGACACCCGCGAGGTCGAGGGCCGTGTCGATCCGCGTGGCCGCGGCGTCCTCCAGCACCTCCTGCGGTACCGCCACGATGGTCTGTGGCACCTCGCGCACGGGCGTGTCGGTCCGCGTGGCGCTCACCGCGCGCGCGACCCGGTAGCCGTCGACGCGGGTATTCCCGTCGCCGATCCCCGCCACCGAGAGTTCCTCCAGCTGGATCTCCTGGGCGCTGTCAACGGCAGTTTGTGCCGAGCCTGAGGACGGAAGAAATACCGGAGCGAGGATCAGGGAGATCTTGACTGCGCGCCCGGAAACGCCGCGCGAAGCCCGTGTGCAAGGATTTGCACAGTTACGCCGTACCACGATGTCGACCATTCTGTTTCGAGTGGCGCCAGATACGGTAGAGAAACACTCACGGTCAAGCTTGCTCTCGAGGTCATCCCGAAGGCTGGATTTCGAATAACTATAATCTGCGCGGGATCGACATCGCGCCTATGGTCTGGCGGGAGCCCGGACTCGTCGGTGCGAGACTGCGCTGCGGGCCTCCCGATCCCGACGGGCCGCGGTGAACGCCGTCGCACCGTCAACGGTTCGGGCCAAGCCCGCGGCGGGCCGCCTCGCGCTGTGCGGCCGGCCGCGGCGCCCCGGAGAGCGGCGCGAATCTGTCGCCGGACGCCGACGCGGACCCGAAGCGGTTCAGTGCCGGACGGCCCGAGCCCGCCGCGTCGCGCGGGAATAGTCCACAGGATCGTGCGCCACCGGGGCGGCGCCGGACCCGCTCCGGGTCACGCGTCGCCGAACAGCCGCGCCCGGCGCTCCAGCACGGCGGGCCAGACCTCCGGATTGACGAGGCGCGGCGGCGTCTCGCCGCGGAGCAGGCCGACGATCTGCTCGGCCCCCCAGGCGGCCACGTTGCGCCGTGCCTCGTGGGTGACGCCGGCGGTGTGGTAGGTCGCCACCACGGTGTCGAGCTGCAGCAGGGCCGCGTCGAGGGGCGGCGGCTCCGGCGACCAGACGTCGAGGCCCGCCCCCGCGAGGTGGCCGGCGGTCAGCGCCGCGGCGAGCGCGGCCTCGTCGTGGACGCCGCCGCGGGCGGTGGTGATGAACAGTGCCCCCGGCCTCATCGCCGCGAAGCTCTCGGCGTCGAAGCTGCCGCGGGTCGTGTCGTCGAGGGGGCAGTGCAGGGACACGATGTCGGACTCGGCGAGCAGTCGCGCCCGGTCGACCGGCTCCGCGCCGCGGGCCCGGATCTCATCGCCCGAGAGCAGGGGGTCGTGGGCGAGGACCCGCATGTCGAAGCCGCGGGCCAGCTTGGCGACCTCCCGGCCGGTATGGCCGATCCCGATCAGGCCCAGGGTCGCGCCGCCGATCTCGTGGCCCATGAGCGATTCGCGGGTGAAGCCGCGCGCGGTCCGGAGCAGCCGGTCCGAGACGCAGATCTTGCGCGAGACGGCGAGCATCAGGCCGATCGCCAGCTCGGCCACCGAGCGGGCATTGCCGCCCACTTGGTTCACCACCGCGACGCCGGCCCGGGTGCAGGCGGCGGCGTCCACCGTGTCGAAGCCCGCCCCGGCCGACGAGACCGCCAGGAGGTCGGGGCATTCGGCGAGCAGCGCGTCGGTCACGTGCCAGCGGCGCGGCAGCTCGTCCCGCGCCGGCGAGACGTGGAGGACGTGGGCCCGCGCCAGCAGCGCGGCCAGCACGTCATCCGGCCCCTGCAGGTCGCCGACCTGCAGGTCGATGTCGGGCTCGGTCCCCAAGCGCGCGTCGAAGACCGGGTTGATCCAGACGTTGAATCGGCAGACGCGCTTGCGGACCGCCACGCGGGATCAGCCCTTCACCACCGCGTCGATCGCGTCGATGACGTGGTCGATGTTGTGGGTGTTGACCGCGGCCACGCAAATCCGGCCGGTCTCCAGAGCGTAGACCTCGTGCTCCTCGCGCAGGCGGGTGGCTTCGGCGGGGCTCAGGCCCGTGTAGGAGAACATGCCCTTCTGCGCCTTGATGGCGTCGAAGCCGCGCTCGGGGTGGCGCTGCTGCAGGCTGTCGGCCATCCGCTCGCGCATGGCGCGGATCCGGTCGCGCATCTCGGCGAGCTCCCGCTCCCAGTCGGCGCGCAGCTCCGGATCGGTCAGCACGATCTCGACGATCGCCGCACCGTGGGTGTGCGGGTTCGAGTAGCTCGCCCGGACGAGGCGCTTGGCGAAGGCCTCGACCTTGGCCTTCGCGGCCGGGCTCTCGGCCACGATGGTCAGCGCGCCGACGCGCTCGCCGTAGAGCGAGAACGACTTCGAGAACGAGGAGGCGACGAGGAACTCCTGGCCGGACTCCGCGAACAGGCGCACCGGCTCGGCGTCGGCGTCGAGGCCGTTGCCGAAGCCCTGGTAGGCGATGTCGAGGAACGGGATCAGGCCGCGCTCGGCCATCAGGGGCACGAGGTCGCGCCACTCGTCGAGGCTGAGATCGGCGCCGGTCGGGTTGTGGCAGCAGGCGTGCAGCACCACGATCGAGCCCTTCGGCAGATCCTGGAGATAGGCCTTCATGGCCGGGTAATCGGCGCCGCCGGTCTCGGCCGAGAAGTAGGGGTAGTCGACCACGGTGAAGCCGGCCTGGCTGAACAGGGCCTTGTGGTTCTCCCAGCTCGGGTTGCTCACCGCCACGGTGGCGCCCGGGTAGAGTTTGGCCAGCAGGTCGGCGCCGGTCTTCAGGGCGCCGGTGCCGCCGATGCTCTGGAGCGTCGCGGCCCGGTTCTGGGACAGGATCGGCGCACCCTTGCCGAACAGCAGCTCCTGGACGGCGTCGCGGAACGGCTTCGTGCCCTCGATCGGCCGGTAGGTCTTGGGCAGGCCCTTCTCGATCCAGCGCTTCTCGGCGGTCTGCACGGCGCGCAGGCGCGGCACCTTGCCGTCCGCGTCCGTGTACACGCCGACGACGAGATTCAGCTTCTTCGGGCTCGGGTCGGCGTTGAAGGCCTCGAACAGGCGCATGATCGGGTCGAGCGGCGCGTCCTGGATGCCGGCGAACAGCGAGGTCATGATCGTCAATCGTCCCAGAGGGTCTCGGCCGGCCACGCGTGGAGAGGTGCCGGCACGCCCGGCGACGGGCCGGGCCGATGCCCTTATTCCGCACATCGCGCCCGCCCGCCAGCGCTTCCGCGCGCATCAGCGTCCCGATCCACTCAACCATCCGGCGCCGATCCGCCGCCAGCGCCCTTCCGGTGAGGGCTCCGACGGTCCTAGAGTGCCGCCATGATCCGTCGCCTCGTCCCGTTCCTCGCCTTTCTCTGGACGGCCGCCCCGGCCGTCGCGCAGGCGCCGGTGCGGATCGGGCTGTCGGCGCCGCTGACCGGTCCGGACGCCGCCTACGGCCAGGGGCTCCGGCAGGGCGCCGAGCAGGCGGTGGCCGACCTCAACCGCGCCGCGGGCGGGCGCCCGCGCTGGGTCCTCGTCCCGGCCGACGACGGCGGCGAGGCCCGGCAGGCCGCCGCGGTCGCGAAGAAGTTCGCCGCCGACAACGTGCGCCTCGTGGTCGGGCCGCTCGAATCCGGGGCGGTCGCGGCCGCGGCGCCCGTCTACGAGGAGGCGGGTGCGGTCGTGGTCGCGCCCGCGGCGGCCTACGGGCCGCTGACCGGGCGGAGCCTGTGGAACCTGTTCCGCCTCGGACCGAGCGACGCGCAGCAGGGCCGGGCTGCCGGGGGCTATCTGGCGAAGGCCTTCGCGGGGCGCCGGGTCGGGATCGTCAGCGACCGCTCGACCTTCGGCCGCGGCCTCGCCGACGCGGTGGCGGCACGGCTGAAGGAGGCCGGCACGCCGGAGGTGCTGTTCGACGGCTTCCCCCGGGGCACGCGCGACCTCGCGGACCTCGTCGCGCGGCTGAGGGCGGCGCGCCCCGACGCGGTGTATTTCGGCGGCCTCGCGCCGGAGGCCGCGACTCTGCTCCACGCCATGCGCGAGGCCGGCCTCGGCGCGACGCTGGTGGCGAGCGACGGCATCCTCGACCCGGCCTTCGCCGCCGCGGCCGGCGGGGACGGGGAGGGCACCGTCATGACCCTGGTTCCCGACCCGCCGCGCCTGCCAGAGCCGCGCGGCTCCCGCCCGGCGCCGCGGTCCCCCGAGGCGGAGAGCGTCGCGGCCGGGGCCTACGCCGCCGTGGAGCTGCTGGCGCAGGCGACCGAGCGCGCCCGCGCCGCCGACCCGAAGACCGGCCGCATCGCCGATGGCCGCAAGGTGGCGGAGGCCGTGCGGACGGGGCCGTCCCGGACGCTGCTCGGATCGGTGGCCTTCGATGCGCGGGGCGACCGCTCCGGAGCGCCGATCGCCCTGCGGATCTGGCGCCGGACGCCGGACGGGCGCCTCGACTACGCCGGCAACGACGCGGAGCCGTGAAAGCCGGCGAATCGTGTCGATGACGGAAGGTGTTCGGCCTCCGTGACTTGCGGCCGGTTCCCGCGGGGACTACATGCGGGCGGTGCTGCTGAGCTGGCGCGGGCGGTCCCCCGGATCGGATCCGCGCCCTGCGGCGTTTCCCGAGCTCGATGACAGCCGAACACGCATTGCCGGAACGCCTGCTGCCGGACGGTCCGACTGGAGAAGGTGCATGGCGAAAGAAGAATTGATGCAGTTCGATGGTCTCGTGATCGAGATCCTGCCGGATGCGCGCTACCGCGTGCAGCTCGACCAGGGCCACGAGATCGTGGCCTACACGGCCGGCAAGATGAAGAAGAACCGCATCAAGACGCTGGCCGGCGACCGGGTGACGGTCGAGATGTCGCCCTACGACCTCGAGAAGGGCCGCCTCGTGTTCCGCCACAAGGACGAGCGCTCGTCCGGACCCCGTCCGCCGGTGCGCGGCGGCCAGTTCCGCCGCCGTTGACGGCCGGGCGCGCGAGCCGGACTTCCTCGGCCGCGCCCGCCTACCTGCTGCTGACCGTCACGGCGCTCCTCTGGGCCGGCAACGCCGTCACCAGCCGCTGGGCGCCCGGTCACGTCTCGCCCCAGGTCATCACGACGCTTCGCTGGGCGGTGGCCTGCCTGGTGCTCATGCCCTTCGCCGGGCGCCGGCTCGCCGCCGCGTTGCCGCTGCTGCGGCCGCACTGGCTGCGCATCCTGCTGATGGGCGGCCTCGGCTACACGGCCTTCAACTGTCTGTTCTACGCGGCCGGCGTCCATACCGGCGCGATCAACCTCGCCCTGTTCCAGGGCGCGATCCCCGTGCTGGTGATCGTCCTGAACCGGCTCGCCTACCGGGTCCCGGTCGCGCCGGGACAGGTGCTGGGCGTGGCGCTGACCCTGGTGGGCGCCGGCCTCGCCGCCACGCACGGCGACTTCTCCGTGCTGACGAACCTCGCCTTCAACCGCGGCGACGTGCTCGTCTTCGGCGCCTGCCTGCTCTACGCGGGCTACACGATCTTCCTGCCGACGCGCCCGAAGGTGCCGGCCCTGGCGTTCTTCGCCGCGATGGCGATCGCGGCGTTCGTCACCTCGCTGCCGCCGCTCGCCGTCGAGTGGGCGACCGGCCACGCCGTCTGGCCCAACCGCGAGGGCTGGCTGATGGTGGCCTTCGTCGGCCTCGGGCCGTCGCTGCTGGCGCAGCTCTTCTTCATGCGCGGCGTCGAGATCATCGGCCCGAACCGCGCCGGCCTGTTCGTCAACCTCGTGCCGATCTTCGGCGCGATCCTCGCCGTCCTGCTGGTCGGCGAGCCGTTCGGGACGACGGAGGCCGCCGCCCTGGCCCTGGTGCTGGCCGGGATCGCCTGCGCCGAGCGCCTGAAACCGGCGCCCGTCGCGGCGGCGACTCCGGAAGCCGCCTACTCGCAGACGCGGACGCGGCGGATGTAGACGTCGCCGTAGGCATCGTAGGTCCGGCGGCGCTCGAAGTGGCAGACCGGGCCGTAATCCTCCTCGACGTAGACCGGCGGCGGGGCGCGGTAGACCGGGCGGCCCGGGTAGTAGCCGTTGTTGGCGGACGCGATGGCGCCGCCGACGGCCAGGCCGCCGAGCACGCCGAGGGCGGCCGCGCCGCCGGCGCCGATGCCGTCGCGGGCCTGGGCGGCCGGCGCGAGCGTGGCGAGGCTCCCGACGACAAGGCTCGTCGCGAGAAGGTACTTCATGACATCCCCCTGAAAGCAGGCGATTCGTGCCGATCGATCGGCACAGAGCTGCTACCACACCCGAGCTTTGGGGCGTTTGTTCGGCCGCACGTGCCGGCTTGACGTGAGGTGCTCCGCCGCACCAAACCCAGGGGCGAGCGAGAGGAGCGGCGACCGTCATGGTGACACGGGGCTTCGTCGGACGCAGGCAGCCGCCCGAGACTGGCGCGCGCCTGCCGCCGGGTCAGTATCTGACCGACGACTTCCCGATCCTCCAGATCGGTCCCAACCCGACCGTCGACATGGCGACGTGGCGGTTCACGCTGCGCGAGGGGTCCCGGCCGATCAAGGCGTGGAGCTGGGCGCAGTTCGAGGCGCTGCCCCGCACCACCTGGCACGGCGACATCCACTGCGTCACCAAGTGGTCGAAGTTCGACACGACCTGGGAGGGCGTCAGCTTCGACGACATCCTGGCCGATGCCGGGATCTCCGCGCCGACGGGCTACCTCCTGGCGGAATCCCACGACGACTACACCACGAACGTGCCGGTGGCCGACCTCGTGGGCGGCCGCGCCCTCGTGGCGACGCGCTACGAGGGTCAGCCGATTCATCCGGATCACGGCGGCCCGGCGCGGCTGTTCGTGCCGCACCTCTACTTCTGGAAGAGCGCCAAGTGGGTGAAGGGCCTCCGGTTCACCCAGACCGACACCGCCGGCTTCTGGGAGCTGCGCGGCTACCACATGTACGGGGATCCCTGGCGTGAGCAGCGCTACATCGGTGACTGAAACGGTGGCTGAAGCGGTGCCTGGCGCGGTGACGGACAGGGAAGCGGACCCGGCGATCGAGCCCATCGTCTTCCGCTGGCACGAGGCGGAGATCGCCGCGATCGCGCCGGTCACGCCGCACGTGAAGAGCGTCCGGCTGCGCTGCGGACTCGCCGAGGCCTACCGGGCCGGGCAGCACGTCGATGTCCGGCTCACCGCGGAGGACGGCTACCAGGCGCAGCGCAGCTACTCCATCGCCTCGGCGCAGGACGGCAGCGGCACCCTGGAGCTGATGATCGAGGGCCTGCCGGACGGCGAGGTCTCGGGCTGGTTCTCGCACTGCGCCGAGGTCGGCGACCGGGTCGAACTGCGTGGGCCGATCGGCGGCTCGTTCTCCTGGGACGGACCTGACGGCGGGCCCCTGCTCCTGGGCGGCGGCGGCTCCGGCGTGGTACCGCTCCTGGCGATGCTGCGGCGGCGGGCGCAGAACTGGCGGGCGATCCCGGCGGCGCTGATCTACTCGGCCCGCACCCGCGCGGAGGCGATCGCGGTCGCCGAGCTGGAACGGCTCGCCGAGACGGACCCCAACTTCTCCCTGCATCTCGCCACGACGCGCGAGCCCGGCGGCAGGCGGATCGACGCGCCCCTCGTCGCCGACGCCCTCGCGCGGATCGGGGCACCCGGGAAGGTGTTCCTCTGCGGCTCGAACCGCTTCGTGGCCGCGGCCTCCGACCTGATCCTGGCGCAGGGCGTCGCGCCGGGCCTGATCCGGACCGAACGCTTCGGCGCCTGAAGGCGCCGCGATCTTCCGCATCGGAGGGGACGTCGGCGCGGTCGTCCCGCGAGCGGAGCGATCCGGACGGTGCCACCCCCGTCGAGGCCGCGCTGCCCTGGATCGCTTCGCTGCGCTCGCGATGACGGAGAGGGGCGCGTCCACCGAGGGTACAAACGAACAGCCTGTCAGGGGCTGAAGATCAGCACGAGGTAGACGAAGAACAGCACGAGGTGCACCGCGCCCTCGAGCACGGTGGTGCGCGAGCCCGAGAAGGTCTGCGCGCTGAGGATCAGCGTCACGGCGAGCAGGGTCATCTCGGTGGGCTTGAGGCCCAGCACCACGGTCTGGCCGGTGAGCAGCCCGATAGTCAGGATCGCCGGCACGGTGAGGCCGACCGTCGAGGTGGCCGCCCCCAGGCACAGGTTGATCGCCCGCTGGAGCTCGTTGCGGGCCACCGCCTTGAGCGCCGAGATCCCTTCCGGCGTGAACACGATGGCGGCGATCAGCACGCCGCCCAGCGCCGTCGGCGCGCCGAGGGCGGCGATGCCGTGGTCGAGGATCACCGCGAGGCTCTTGGCCAGGATCACGATCGGCACGACGTTGGCGAGCAGCAGGCCGATATGCTTGGCGACGCTGCCGCCCGAGACCGGATCCGCGCCGTGCGACGGCTCCGTCGCCTCGGGGACTTCCGCGTCGATGAAGAACTCGCTGTGGCGCCCGGTCTGGATCAGCAGGAACACGCCGTAGAGGGCGAGGGTGAACACCGAGAACGTCACCGCCTGCAGGGTCGTGAGGGTCCCGTCGCTGGTAGAGCTCGTGAAGTTCGGGATGATCAGCGCGATGGTGGTGAGCGGGATGATCACCGACAGGAAGGCCGAGGCACCCTGGAGGTTGTAGCGCTGCTGGTGGTGGCGCAGGCCGCCGACGAGGAGGCCCAGCCCGACCACGCCGTTCAGCACGATCATCAGCACCGCGAACATCGTGTCGCGGCCGAGCGTCGGCGCGTCCTTGGCCGACAGCATCACGGCGGAGATCAGCGCCACCTCGATGATGACGATGGCCAGGGTCAGGACCAGGGTGCCCAGGGGCTCGCCGAGGCGGTGCGCCAGCTCCTCGGCCTCGTGCACCACGCCGAAGGCCGCCCAGACGATCACGCCGAGCAGCCACGCGAACAGGCTCCCCGCGAACAGGGGGTCCGACAGGTCTCCGAGCCAGCCCTTGCCGAACCACGCGAAGGCGAGAACCGTCGCCCAGGCTACCGCCACCCGCAGAGCTGCCATCATGATGAACGTCTACTCCGGCCGGATCGCGTCGGGGCTGCGATGTACGAGACTCGACCGTGCCTTAGCAGGTCGCAGCACCGGTGTCGGCCTCGGTGTCGGCCTCCCGGCCGCGCGGCGACCGGGTGGGCGGCCGATCGTCGGGCGGGAATCGTCGTGAGCCGCACCCGCCGCGCCGCGGATCGAGCGCGCGCAACCGCCCCATGCTGCAACGGGAGTGGTCAGTCGGCGCGCTTGGCGCTACCTTCCAGGCACCCGAATAAAGTCCGGCGCCTGATTCCCCCGCCGCGCGATGGCGCGCTGCCGGGCGCGGCACGGCCGTTGAGAGTTCCCGAAGCTTGCCTTTCCCGACCCTGCCCGCCCCCCTCGCGCGGGCCTTGAGCGACCGCGGCTACGCCGACCCGACGCCGGTCCAGGCCGCCGTGCTGGAAGCCGCCGCCGGCTCCCGCGACCTCCTCGTCTCGGCCCAGACCGGGTCCGGCAAGACCGTGGCCTACGGCCTCGCCATGGCCAGCATGCTGATCGGGGAGGCCGACCGGCTGCCGCCTCCGGCGGCGCCCCTCGCCCTGGTGATCGCCCCGACCCGGGAACTCGCCCTGCAGGTCCAGCGCGAGCTGTCCTGGCTCTACGGCCCCGCCGGCGGCCGCGTCGCGGCCTGCGTCGGCGGCATGGATCCGCGCCGGGAGAGCCGGATGCTCGCGGAGGGAACCCACATCGTGGTGGGGACGCCGGGCCGCCTCCGCGACCACCTCGAGCGCCGCAACCTCGACCCGACGGCGCTGCGCGCCGTGGTCCTCGACGAGGCGGACGAGATGCTCGACCTCGGCTTCCGCGAGGACATCGAGTTCATCCTCTCGGCGACGCCGCCGGAGCGGGCCACGTACCTGTTCTCCGCGACCCTGCCGAAGGGCATCGAGGCCCTGGCCGAGCGCTACCAGCGCGACGCCCTGCGGCTCGCCATCAAGGGCGAGACCCGCGGACACGCCGACATCGCCTACCGGGCGGTGCGGATCATGCCGCGGGAGACCGAGCACGTGGTGCTCAACCTGCTGCGCGAGGCGGACGCCAAGACCGCGATCGTCTTCTGCAACACCCGCAACGCCGTCCGGCACCTCCAGGCCAGCCTGACCGAGCGGGGCTTCTCCGTTGTGGCGCTCTCGGGCGAGCTGGGCCAGGGCGAGCGCAACGCCGCGCTCCAGGCCCTGCGCGACGGTCGCGCCCGCGTCTGCGTCGCGACCGACGTGGCCGCCCGCGGCATCGACCTGCCGTCGCTCAGCCTCGTCATCCACGCGGACCTCCCGCACGACGCCGAGGTCATGCAGCACCGCAGCGGCCGCACCGGCCGCGCCGGCCGCAAGGGGACCTCGGTGCTGCTGATCCCCAATTCCCGGCGGCGCCGGGCCGAGCAGATGTTCGCCATCGCGAAGGTGAGCCCCGAATGGTCGGGCCCGCCCTCGGCCGACGAGATCCGTCGGCTCGACGGCGAGCGCATGCTCTCCGACCCGCTCTTCGCCGAGCCGCCGGCCGAGGAGGACGTCGCGCTGGCCGAGACGCTGCTCGCCGGCAAGAGTCCGGAGGAGCTCGCCGCGCTCCTGGCCCGGGTGTACCGCACCCGCCTTCCGGCGCCCGAGGAAGTCAGCGATCCGGGCGAGGGCCGCGCGCCCCGCGGCGAGCGGCCGCCCTACGACCCGATGGACCCGGAGCGGATCGCCGCCATGGGGCCGGCGGTCTGGTTCCGGCTCAACCTCGGCCGCCGCGACAACGCCGACCCGCGCCGGCTGCTGCCGATGCTGACCCGCCGGGGCGGCATCGGGCGCCAAGAGATCGGCGCCATCCGGATCTTCGACCGCGAGACCAAGTTCGAGGTGCGGGGCAACGCGGCGGCGCGCTTCGCGGAATCCTTCGCCCGCAACGGTTCGCCGGAGATCCAGGTCGAGGCGCTGGCGGGCGACGGGGCGCCGGCCGAGCGCAGGGGCCCGCCTGCCGGGCCGAAGGGGTTCGCGAGCCCGCGCGCCGGCAAGCACCAGCGGAAGGTCGAGCGCACCGGGCCCAAGGGCGACAAGGCCGGGCGCCAGACGGGCCGGGCCTGAGCGCCGGGCCGCGTGAGCCGTCCGGCCCCGTTATCGGGGCCGGCGCGGCGGATCAGAAGACGTTCTTGACGGCGTCGCCGAGGGCGTCGACGCTCTCCTTCAGCTTCCGCCCGGCCGGTGCCAGGGACGGAAGCTTGATCCCGAGCACCTCGGTGTCCTCCGCCTCGGCCGGCTCAGCCTGGGCGACGGTCGCGGTCGGGACACCCTTCGCCTTGTCGGCGGTCCGCGTCGGCGCCGGCGTCTTGCGGGCCGCCGCCTTGGGCGCGGGCTTCTCGCTGCGCTCGGGCTTGTCGGACCGCTCGGCCTTCTGGGTTCGCTCGGCCTTCTCCGCACGCTCGGTCTTCTCAGCGCGCTCCGCCTTCTCCGCCCGCTCGGCCCTGTCCAAACGTTCGGTGCTCTCCACCACAGGCGCCGGCTTCGGTGCGGCCGGCTCGACGAGCTCGCGGGCGCGGACCGTCTCGGAGGCCCGGGGCGTCTGAAGCGCGGCCGTGCGGACCGGCACCAGCGGCGCGACTTCCCGCGCGGCCGTGACAGGCGTGACGGGAGTCGGGACCGGGATGCGCTGCGTCGGCGCGACGGGGGCCGCGGCGACCTTCGCGGGCTGCGGAGCGGGCGCGGGTGCCTTCGGGGCAGGCGTGATCGCCGCGAAGGCTTCCGGCAGCGACACCATCCTGAGCGCCGGCGTCTCCGGCTTGGCGGGCTGCGCCGGGGCGGCGGCCGCCTGGACGGAGCCCTTGATCGCGGGCAGCCCGTCCTTCAGCTCCGGCCAGTCCGCGGCCTGCCGGGACGCGACGATCTTGACGGGTGTCGGGGCCGCGAGCCCGGCCATCACCGTCGAGGCGGCGACGCCGAAGCCGACAAGCGCGCTCGCGCCGGCCACGCCGAACAGCACGACCTTGAGGTTCAGCGACGGCCCGGGCTTGGCCGGCGACATCCGGTCGGGCCGAGTCTCGGACGGGTCGAGGTTGAGATCGATCATAGGCCGGGGTCCCTGACACGATACACGCCGCGCGCGACCGGGCTCCCCTTCACCGGCCGCCACACCCCGAGGATTCGAAGGTGGTTCGACTCTCGTGGCGATAGAGGAGCTGCAATACGGCGCAATGATGTCGGTCCGAATTGCCTGCCCAGCCAGTCCTGGCGCGGCTATCCACAAGATTACGCCGTGCCGCTTAAGATTCGGTGTTCGGGCCGTCGGCGCCGGCGCGGGCGGTGCGGCCCGAGCGCGTTCGGGCCGGCAGCCCGCGCGCCGCCCGCCGCGGGCACGATGGACTTCGCCGGCGCGGTCGCTATGCGTCACCGCGTGGATACCCGCCCGAACCTGCCCCCGCGTTCCGAGACGGCCGCCGCGCCGGACGGTCCCCGGCTCCGCCGCTGGCCCTGGTCGGCGTGGTCCACCCGCGCGCGGCTCGTCGCGGTGGTCCTGCTCATCGACGCCTTCGCGGCCGTGATTTCCTGCGCGGTCATCGTGCTGAACGCCCGGTCGGCGGTGCGCGTCGAGACCCGCGCGTCACTCGCCACCGTCGAGTCTCTGGTGGCCGACACGATCCGCCTGTCGGACACGGCCGCGCCCGACACGCTGCTCCAGACCCTCGACCTGCGCTTCAAGGTCCTGCGACACGTCCGGGTCGCGGTGCTCGACGCGGACGGCGACCAGGTCGGCCGGCCGCTGCCGCCCCCGCGCGCCGACCGGGAGGCGCCGCACTGGTTCGCCGACCTGATCATGCCGCCGATCGAGCGCCACGTCCTGCCGATCGTCGTCAACGGGCATCGGCTCGGCACGGCGCAGATCACCACGCAGCCGATGGACGAGATCGACGAGATCTGGGGCTACGCCCGGGCGCTCTCGCTCACCACTTTGGCGATCAACGCCGCGATGCTGATCGCCCTCTACATCGCGCTGGGCCGGATCCTCGCGCCGCTGCGGCGGCTCGGCGCCGGCCTGACCCAGCTGGAGCATCACGACTACACCGCCCGCCTGGAGCCGCCCGGCGCGCGGGAGCTGGCGGTGATCGCCGAGCGGTTCAACAAGGTCGCCGAGGCCCTGGGCGAGGTCCGGGCCGCCAACGGCCGCCTCAACCGCCAACTCCTGACCGCGCAGGACGACGAGCGCCGCCGGACGGCCCTGGAGCTGCACGACGAGTTCGGCCCGTGCCTGTTCGCCCTGGAGGCGAACGCGGCCTCGATCGGCCGCATCGCCTCCGGTGCGGCCGAGCCGAGCCGCGAGAAGCTCGCCGCCCGGGCGGCCGAGATCAGCGCCATCGTCGGGCAGGTCCAGACCGTCAACCGGGAACTCCTGAACCGCCTGCGACCGCACGGCCTCGGGCAGGCGCCCCTGGCGACCTGCCTCGACCTGCTCCTGCGCGGCTTCGGGCAGCGCCATCCCGGCATCACCTTCGCGGGCCGGTTCGACGGGCTGGCCCGGGGCTACGGCGACCTCGTGGACCTCACGGTGTTCCGCTGCGTGCAGGAGAGCGCGACCAACGCCGTGCGGCACGGCGCCGCGACCCGGGTAGAGGCGGAGGCGGCCGAGACCGGCGGCCGGATCGACCTCACCATCCGCGACAACGGCACCGGCATCCCGCCGGAACACGGCACCGGCCTCGGTCTGTCGGGGATGCGCGAGCGTGTGGAGGCCCTCGACGGCACCTTCGCCCTTGACAATGCCGGCCCCGGGGCGATCGTCCGGATCACGATCCCCGTTCCGCCTGACCGGGGCGACGAGAACAACACCGCGCCGAGCGCATGAACGCCATCGCATCCCAGATCGACGCCGCCGCCACCCGCCTGCCGGTCCTCGTCATCGATGATCACCCCATCGTCCTGCAGGGCTGTCGACGGGTGCTGGAGGATTCCGGCGTCGAGACCATCGCGGAGGCGACGACCGTCGTCGGCGGCTACCGGATCTTCCACCGGCTCCGCCCGCCGGTCGTAATCTGCGACCTGACCTTCCAGGGCAGCGGCATGGCCGGGCTCGGCCTGATCCGGCGCATCCGGGCGGTCGCACCCGAGACGCGCATCCTGGTCTTCAGCATGCACAACGACCCGGTGATCGTCGCCCGCGCCCTCGAGGCGGGGGCCCTCGGCTACGTCCTCAAGGACCACGCCTCGGCCGAGCTGTTCGAGGCCTTCGCCAAAGTCCGCGTCGGCGAGGTCTACCTCGACCGGCGCCTGGCGACCGAGGTGGCGATGCTGCGCGCCGATGCCCGCCGCGCGCCGGAATCGCAGCTGACCCCCCGCGAGCAGCAGATCCTGGCGCGCCTCGCGCAGGGGCGCTCCTACGGGGCCATCGCGGCCGACCTGTCGGTGAGCTACAAGACCGTGACCAACGCCTGCTCGCAGATGCGCCAGAAGCTCGGCGTGCGCACCCTCGCCGAGCTGATCCACGTCGCCGTCACCCACGCGCAGCGGCAGGGCTAGGCCGTGGCGTCCCCCGGACTGGCGGGCACCCTGGGCGCCTTCTCCCAGGAGGCCTGGGCGCGCAACGCCGCGGCCTACGAGACCATCCGGTCGATGCCGTTCAACGCCGAGCTCGCCGCCGGCACGCTGCCGCAGGACCGGTTCCGGCACTACATCGTGCAGGACGCGCACTACCTGATCGGCTTCGGCCGGGCGCTGAGCCTCGCCGCCGCGAAGGCGCCGGATCCGGACACGATCGTGCAGTTCTCCCGCGCTGCGCAGGAGGCGATCGTCGTCGAGCGCGCCCTCCACGGCGGCTTCTTCCGCGACTATGGCATCGGGCCGGAGACCTTCGCGGCGACGCCGCTGACGCCGGCCTGCGACCACTACGTCTGCTACCTCATGGCCACCGCCTACGCCGAGCCCTACGCGGTGCTCTGCGCGGCCCTGTTGCCCTGCTTCTGGATCTACAAGGCGGTCGGCGACGATATCTTCGCGCGCGCGGCGCCCGACAACCCGTACCGCGCCTGGATCGACACCTACGCGGGCGACGAGTTCGCCGCGGCGGTCGCGGCCATGATCGCCGCCACCGACCGCGCGGCGCTGGACGCGTCGGAAGGCGAGCGCGCGCGGATGCACCGGGCCTTCACGCAGGCCACCCGGCTCGAGTGGCAGTTCTGGGACAGCGCCTACCGCGACGCGGCCTGGACCCTGTGAGCCGCCCGGCGCGCCCGTGACCGCGCCGGAGACCCGCCGCGATCTCGTCGCGGCCGCGCTCGCGGCCGCCCTGGCCGCGCCGCTCCGTCCGGCCCTGGCGGCCACCGTCGGCGGTCCGGCGCCGGTCCCGCCGGACCGTCCCGTCCGGATCGCCATGCTGGTCTATCCCGGCCTGACCGCGCTCGATCTCGTGGGGCCGCAGACCTTCCTCGCGGGCCTCGCGCCCGGCAGCCTCCACCTCGTCGGCGCGGAGGCCGGTCCGGTGACGAGCGACACCGGCCTCACCCTGGTGGCGACCCACGGCTTCGCGACCTGCCCGGCGGATCTCGACGTCCTGTTCGTTCCCGGAGGCGACGGCACGCCCGCGCAGATGGGCAACGCGGCGCTCCTGGCGTTCCTGCGCGACCGCGCCGCCCGGGCCGGCTGGATCGCCAGCGTCTGCACCGGATCGCTGATCCTCGGCGCGGCGGGCCTGCTGCGCGGCTACCGCGCGACGTCGCACTGGTGCGTGCGCGACGCGGTTCTGCCGCTCCTCGGCGCCCGGCCGGTGGCGGAGCGCGTCGTCTTCGACCGCGACCGCGTCACCGCGGCCGGGGTCTCGGCGGGGCTCGATCTCGGGCTGGCGCTCGCCGCGCGCCTGCGCGGGGACGCCTACGCGCGCACCGCGCAGCTCGTCGCCGAGTACGCCCCGGCGCCGCCCTTCAGCGCCGGCACTCCCTTCGAGGCCGGGCCCGCGACCGTGCGGGCGGCCGAGGCGATCCTCGCCCCGCTGGTCACGGGGGCGGAGGCCGCAGCGCGTCGGTGAGCGCCGCGCCGGCGATGCAACCGCGCCACGGTCCGGCGCGACGTGCGGCGGCGTGCTTGACGGCGCGCCGCCGGGGCCCGAACTGTTGCGGTGCACGATCCCCCGGAGCCGCCATGTCCCTGATCGCACGCCTGCGCGCCTACGCGGCCGAGGCTCTCGGCGTCGGCACGCAGGAGACCGTGGACGAGACGCATCTCGCGGCCACCGCGCTCCTCGTCCACGTCGCCCGCGTCGACGGCATCCTGGCGCCGGCCGAGAGCGAGCGCCTCTCGCGCCTCGTGCAGGGCCACTACGCCGACGGTCCGGACGCGGCGCGGGCGCTGATCGAGCGCGCCGCCGCCATGGACGCGGAGGTGCGCGACGTGGCGAGCCTCGTGGAGATGATCCCGCACGAGGCCGACCGGTCCGAGCGCGAGGAGCTGCTGACCATGGCATGGTCGGTCGCGGCGGCGGACGGCCACGTCGACGAGTTCGAGGAGGCCCTGGTCGAGCGCCTCGGCCGCCTGCTCGGCTTCGACGAGGCCGCCGTCGCGGCGGCCCGGCGCAGCGGACAGCAGGGCGTCGCGGCCGCCTAGCCCCGGCCGCCCGCGATGATCGCCAGTCTGGCCCTGATCCTGCTCGCGCAGCTGCTGGGCGAGGCCCTCGCCCGCGGCGCGGGCGTTCCGATCCCGGGCCCGGTGATCGGCATGGGCCTGATGTTCGCGTTCCTGCTGCTCCGCGACAACGCCCGCCTCGGACTGCCGCGCGTGCTGCCGAAGCCGCTCACCGACGGCACGCTCGAGACGACCGCGCGCGGGCTGCTGATGAACCTGTCGCTCCTGTTCGTTCCCGCGGGCGTCGGCGTCGTCGGCCGCCTCGACCTGCTGCGCGCCCAGGGCGCCAAGCTGGCGCTCGTGCTGGTCGTCTCGACGGCGCTGTCGCTGCTGGTCACCGTCCTGGTCTTCCGCGCCGTCGCCGCCCTGGTCGAGCGCCGCGGCACCGACGGGGAGTCCTGACGCGTGGGCGGCGACTTCTCGCTCTGGGTCTACCTCGCCAAGACGCCGCTCCTGTGGCTCACCGTGACGCTGACCGCCTACGTCCTGGCGGACCGGATCGCCGCCGCGACCGGCCGGCACCCGATCGCCAACCCCGTCCTCATCACGGTCGTCCTGGTCGGGGCGGTCCTGGCCATCACCGGCACGCCCTACGGGGCCTATTTCGAGGGCGCGCAGTTCGTCCACTTCCTGCTCGGACCCGCCACCGTGGTTCTGGCGATGCCCCTCTACGAGCGGCGGGCGACCGTCCTGCGTGCCCTCGCGCCCATGCTGGCGGCCCTCGCGGCCGGCTCGGCCACCACCCTCGCCGTGGTGATCGGCCTCGCGCGGCTCCTCGACATCCCGCAGCCGATCCTCGTCTCGCTGGCGCCGAAATCGGTGACCTCGGGCGTGGCGATGGGCATCGCTGAGGCGCTCGGCGGCGACCCGACGCTCACGGCGATCCTGGTGATCCTCACCGGCATCATCGGGGCGATCCTCGTGACGCCGATGATGAACCTCCTGCGGATCAGCGACATGCGCGCCCGCGGCTTCGCGGCCGGGCTCGCGGCCCACGGCATCGGGACGGCCCGCGCCTTCCAGGTCAGCGAGGTCGCCGGCACCTTCGCGGGCATCGCCATGGGGCTCAACGCCTTCCTGACGGCGGTCCTCGCGCCCCTGGCGCTGCACCTGCTGTTCTGAGGCTCAGGCGTCCAGCCGGTCGGCCACCGCCTCGGCGAGCGACAGGCTGGAGGTCAGGCCCGGGCTCTCGATCCCGAACAGGTGCACGAGCCCCGGCAGGCCGTGCTCGGCCGGCCCGTCGATCCGGAAATCGGCCGCCGCCTCGCCCGGGCCGGTCAGCTTCGGCCGCAGGCCCGCGTAGTCCGGATACAGCGCGCCGTCGGGCAGGCCGGGCCAGTAGCGCCGGATCGCGCCGTAGAAGGCCTCCGCGCGCCCGGGATCGACCCGGTAGTCGAACCCGTCGACCCACTCCACGTCGGGCCCGAAGCGGGTGCGGCCGGCGAGGTCCAGGGTCAGGTGGATGCCGAGGCCGCCGTCGATCCGGGGCGCCGGGTAGATCAGGCGCGAGAAGGCCGGCTTGCCGGTGCAGCCGAAGTAGTTGCCGCGAGCGAGGCGCAGCGTCGGCACGCGCTCGGCCGGGTAGCCCTCCGTGCGGGCGGCCAGGGCCGGCGCGCCGAAGCTCGCGGCGTTGACCACGGCGTCGAAGGCCATCGTGCCGGGCTCGGCTCCGCCGAACGCGGCCTGCCACTGACCGGCCCGCCGGCTCAGGTCCTCGACGGGCGTGCGCAGGGCGAGCGCGCCGCCGTGATCCTCGATCTCACCGAGCAGGGCGAGCATCAGCGCGTGGCTATCCACGACGCCGGTGCGCGGCGAGTGCAGCGCCACGGTGCAGGCGAGATTCGGCTCCAGTTGGCGGGCGGCGCTCCCGTCGAGGAGTTCGAGGCCCGGGACGCCGTTGGCCTCGCCCTGGCGGCGGATCGCCGCGATCTTCTCGGCCTCCCCGTCGTCGGACGCGACGATCAGCTTGCCGCATGCGCGATGCGGAACGCCGTGACTCGCGCAAAAGTTGTATAGCTGCCGGGCGCCCTCGACGCAGTGGCGCGCGCGCTCGGATCCGCCCGGGTAGTACATGCCGGCGTGGATCACCTCGGAGCTCCGGGACGAGACTCCCGTGCCGAAGGCGTCCTCGGCTTCCGCCACGATGACGGCGTGCCCGCGCAGAGCGAGCGCCCGCCCGATGGCGAGCCCGACGACGCCGGCTCCGACGACCAGGACCTCCATGTGTTCGCGTTCTCCAGCGCGCCCGGACGGGCAGGTGAGTCCTCAATACCGCACTTGAGCCGGAACAACGACGCGCCCGTTGATTCGTCGTTGACCCTAAATCTCAATCCTAAGTAGAAATATCGGCGCGATAAATGCGCGGCTCGGTTGTAGCGACGGCGGACGGGCGCATAATGAGCCCATCCGCCGCCTCCGGCCGGAGCCGAGAACGTCTCAGGGACATGCACCGGCCGTCGGCGGCGAAGAGCCCGACGGAAACCGACGAGCGCCACATCCGAAACACGTAGAATCGAGGTGACGACCATGCAGATGACATCGCCGAGCGTCGAACTCGCCGCAAAGATCCTGAGCGCCTACGTCACGCGCAACAGCGTCCCGGCGGGAACGTTGCCCGACCTGCTCTCCGAGGTACACCGCTCGATCACGGCTCTGGACCAGCCGGCGGAGCCGCAGGTCCGGCGGCCGACCGAGGCGCAGATAAAGGCCTCGATCCGGCCCGACACGCTCATCAGCTTCGAGGACGGCAAGCCCTACAAGGCGCTGCGGCGCCACCTGACGATGCGCGGCCTCACGCCCGAGGCCTACAAGGCCAAGTGGGGCCTGCCCGTCGATTACCCGCTGGTCTCGGCCGCCTACAGCGCCCGCCGCTCGACGATCTCCCGCCAGATCGGTCAGGGCCAGCGCCTGCGGATGCAGCAGGCCGCGGAGTGACGTCGCGTCGGTCGCCGGCGCGCCAGGCCGGTGACCGACCCTCACGGCCAGGGCGGGGTCTGCGCCTCGGCGGCGGCGGTCGCCACTTCCTGGATCAGCAGGGCCACGAGCCCGGACCACCCGGTCTGGTGCGACGCGCCGACCCCGCGGCCGCTATCCCCGTGATAGTATTCGTAGAACAGGACGAGATCGCGGAAATGCGGGTCTTCCTGCTCGATCCGGCTGTCGCCGTAGACCGGCCTGCGCCCGTCCGGGCGACGGGTCGAGAGGCTGATCAGGCGCCGTGATAGGTGGGCGGCGATCTCCCGGAGCGCGTAGGTCCGGCCCGACCCGGTCGGCGCCTCGACGCGGAAGTCGGGGCCGTAATAGTCGTGGAAGCGGTTCAGCCCGGCGATGAGCAGGTAGTTGACCGGCATCCACACCGGGCCCCGCCAGTTCGAGTTGCCGCCGAACAGGCGCGAGCGCGACTCGGCCGGCTCGTAGGCGAGCCCCAGGTCCCGCCCGTTCCACGCGAAGCAGAACGGCTCGTCCGCGTAGACGCGGGACACGGCGCGCAGCCCGTAATCCGACAGGAACTCGTTCGGGTCGAGGGCGCGGTGGAGCAGGGCCTTCAGCCGGTGCCCGCGCAGCAGCGACAGCAGCGCCGTCTGACCCTCGCCGGGCTCGTTCCAGCGCGAGACCAGCGCCGCGAGGTCCGGGCGGTTCTTGAGGAAGAACACCATCCGGCTGCGCAGGGACGGCAGCCGCGCGAGGTCGCACTCGTTGATCACCGCCACCGCGAAGATCGGGATCAGGCCGACCATGGTCCGGGCCCGGATCGGGAGGCGCTGCCCGTCGCGGGTCTCGATCACGTCGTAGAAGAAGCCGTCCGGCTCGTCCCACACGCCCGCGCCGGTGGCGCCGGCGATGAGGAGGAAGTGCTCGAAGAACTTCTCCGCCATGTCCTCGAAGGTCGGGTCGTCGAGGGCCAGCTCGATGGCGATCCGCATCAGGTTCAGCGCGTAGGTCGCCATCCAGGCGGTCGCGTCGGACTGGGTCAGCGTGGCGCCGTCTCCCACCGGCTTCGACCGGTCGAAGATGCCGATGTTGTCGAGGCCGAGGAACCCGCCCTGGAACAGGTTGCGGTCGTCGGAATCCTTCCGGTTCACCCACCACGTGAAGTTCAAGGTGAGCTTGTTGAAGATCCGCTTGAGGAAGGCGTGGTCCGGCTTGCCGGTGAGGGCCCGGTCCAGCTCGAACACCCGCCAGGCGGCTAGCGCGTGGACCGGCGGATTGGCGTCCCCGAAGCCCCATTCGTAGGCCGGCAGCGCGGCGTTCGGGTGGGTGTAGGCCTCGTCGACCAGGAGCAGGAGCTGGTTCTTGGCGAAGTCGGGATCGATGAGCCCGAACACGATCGCCTGGAGAGCGAGATCCCAGGAGGCGAACCAGGGGTACTCCCAGGCATCCGGCATCGAGATGATGTCGTTGGCGCGCAGGTGTGCCCAGTCGCTGTTGCGGCCGTGCCGCCGCTCCGGCGCCGGAGCGGGCTGCGCCGGGTCGCCGGCGAGCCACTCGCGCACGTCGTAATGGTAGAGCTGCTTCGACCAGAGCATGCCGGCGAGCGCCTGCCGCTGCACGAGCCGCATCTCTGGGTCGGCGATCGGCGCCTGGAGCGCCCCGTAGAAATCGTCGGCCTCCGCCGCGCGGGCGGCGAAGACCGCGTCGAAATCCGCGAAGGGCTCGCCCGGCGCGGTCTCGGCGCGCAGGCGCAGGCGCACGCTCCGCGTCTCGCCCGGGCCGAGATGCAGGTCGTAGCGGGCGGCGCACTTCGTGCCGGACAGCGCGTTGACGGCGGCCCGGTCGCCGCCCACGACGCGGCGGTCGATGCCGTCCTTGTAGAAGCCCTCGGCGGGGCCGCTGCCGAACAGCCGGTGCGTGTTCGTCTCGTTCTCGGTGAACAGCAGGTCGCCCGCGCCCTCGGCGAAGAAGCGGAAGGTCGGCATCTCGGGGTGGCGCGCCCAGACCGAGCCCTCCGACCCGGCCATCAGTTCCGGCCTCGGCGTGCCCTGCTTCCACGACCACGTGTTGCGGGCCCAGAGCTGCGGCAGCAGCGTCAGGTCGGCGGCGTCCGGGCCGCGATTTGTGGCGGTGACCCGCATCAGGATGTCGTCGGGCGCGGCCTTGGCGTAGGCGATCTCGACGTCGAAGTAGCGGCCCTGGTCGAACAGGCCGGTATCGAGGAGCTCGAATTCCGGGTCGTCGAGGCCGCGCCGCGCATTCTCCTCGACCAGGGACTCGTAAGGGAATGCCGCCTGCGGATACTTGTACAGCATCCGCATGAAGGCGTGGGTCGGGATTCCGTCGAGGTAGTAGTAGAGTTCCTTGACGTCCTCGCCGTGGTTGCCTTCCTGGTTGGTCAGGCCGAACAGCCGCTCCTTCAGGATCGGGTCGCGCCCGTTCCAGAGCGCCAGGGACAGGCACCAGTTCAGGTGGCGGTCGCCGAAGCCGCCGATCCCGTCCTCGCCCCAGCGATAGGCGCGGGACCGGGCATGGTCGTGGGGCAGGTAGTCCCAGGCGTCGCCACCCGGGCTGTAATCCTCCCGCACCGTGCCCCATTGCCGGTCGCTGAGATACGGCCCCCAGCGGCGCCACGCCGGATCGGAGCGTGCCTCCACGAGACGGCGTCCCTCGGTGGTCTCGAAGAGGTTCGGCGGCACGCCGTCGGGCTTGGTCATACGCGCGCTGCTCCTGCCCCCGCGGATCCGTACGGGATAGAGCCGCGCCGCCGGCAGGGAAAGTCGTCGTCCCGCCGGCGCCGCGTCGCCGCGGGGGGAGCGTCAAACGATGCGGGATCAGACGATGCGGATCGACAGGTCCGGCAGGCCCGCGATCGAGCCCGCGAGCACGTCCCCGCGGACGACCGGCCCGACATTCTCGGGCGTCCCGGAGAAGACGATGTCGCCGGCCTTGAGCTCGAAGGCCCGCGACAGCTCCGCGATCTGCTCGGCCACCGACCAGATCATCTCCGACAGGTCGGCGTCCTGCCGCACGGTGCCGTTCACGGCGAGACGGATGCGGCCGCGGGTTGGATGCCCGGCCCGGACGACGGGCAGGATCGGCGTGATGGGCGCGGAACGGTCGAAGCTCTTGCCGATCTCCCACGGCTTCTTCTGGTTACCCATCCCGCGCTGGAGGTCCCGGCGGGTCATGTCGAGGCCGGTGGCGTAGCCGTAGACGTGGTCGAGCGCCTGCGCGGCCGGGATGTCGCGGCCGCCCGACTTCAGCACGGCGACGAGCTCGATCTCGTGGTGGTAGTTCTGGGTCAGCGACGGGTAGGGATGCTCGGCGACGCCGCCCGCCACGACCTGCACGGCATCCGCCGGTTTCTGGAAGAAGAAGGGCGGCTCGCGCGACGGGTCGGAGCCCATCTCGCGGGCATGGGCCGCGTAGTTGCGGCCGATGCAGTAGATCCGGCGGACCGGGAAGACCTGCGCCTCGCCCAGGATCGGGATGGTGGCCTGCGCGAGCGGGAACAGCGGGTCCGGCTGCGCCTCGGCGGCCGCGGCGGGGCCGAGGCCCGCGGCGGCGCCGGCGGCGACCGCCCCGAGCACGCGGCGTCGATCGATCGTTGCCATGCCTCTGTCCCTTCACCGCGATCCGTGCGCCGCATGCGGGCGATACGACCGGGCGGGACCGGCCGCCAGCGGTCCGCGGCCGGGATGGAAAGGCTCAGGCGGTCCGTGTCACCCGGATCCCCTCCGCCGCAGCCGCGACGCGCAGCCCGGTGTAGTCGGCAATCGTGGGATGATTGGTCCTCACCGGCTCGTGATGGGTGGCGGTGACGACCACGACGGCCGCATCCGCGGCCTCGGCCGCACGGATGCCGGCCGGGGCGTCCTCGAACACGAGGCAATCCGCCGCCGCGACGCCGAGGCGTCCGGCCGCCAGCAGGAAGCAGTCCGGCGCGGGCTTGCCCCGCGCTACGTCCTCGGCGGCCACGAGAAGGTCGGGGACCGGCATGCCGGCCGCCGCGAGGCGGCGCTCCGCCAGCCGCCGGGGCGCCGAGGTGACGATCGCCCAGCGGTGGCGCGGCAGCGCCTCCAGGAAGGCCCGCGCCCCCGGGATGGCCACGATGTCGTCGACATCCGCCATCTCGGCCTCGGTGATCGCGGCGGCCTCGGCCACGGGATCGACGCCCGGCAGGTTCAGCCGCCGGATGGTCTCGACCGACTGCACGCCGTGGATCGTCGGCAGGAAGGACGCCGCGTCGAGGCCGTGCGCCTCGGCCCAGCGCGACCAGATCCGCTCCGCGGAGGCGATCGAGCTGATGATCGTCCCGTCCATGTCGAACAGGAGCGCCGCCAGGGGGCGCGACGGGAGGGCTGACTCGGGCATGGGCGAGGGCTAGGCCGGCGCCGCCGTCCCGGCAACCGGCCCGCGCGCATGGCCGCGTCTCGCGGGCGGCCGGGCCTCCGGGACGCCTTCGCCCGGGGTCGCCGCGGGCCCGCCCGCTTCACGGGCCGATGCCTTTGGTGTAGCGCGGGTGCAACCCCGGGCCGTCGGCGGCCCTGCAGAAGCGAATATCGACCGACCATGCCGAGCCGCATCGACGCCACCTTCGCCCGCGCCCGCGCGGAGAACCGGTCCGTCCTCGTCACCTACGTGATGTCCGGCGATCCCGATCCCGAGACCTCTCTGGAGGTCCTGAAGGCGCTGCCGGGCGCCGGCGCCGACATCCTGGAATTCGGCCTGCCGTTCACCGACCCGATGGCGGACGGCCCGGCGATCCAGGCCGCCGGCCTGCGGGCGCTCAAGGCGGGCCAGACCGTGTCGGGCACCCTCGACCTCGTGCGCCGCTTCCGCGCCGGCAACGACACCACGCCCGTCGTGCTGATGGGCTACTACAACCCGATCCACACCTACGGCGTCGACCGCTTCCTCGACGACGCGGTGGCGGCCGGCGTCGACGGGCTGATCGTCGTCGATCTCCCGCCCGAGGAGGATGCCGAGCTGTGCCTGCCGGCCCTCGGCAAGGGCCTCGCCTTCATCCGCCTCGCCACGCCGACGACCGACGAGCGGCGTCTGCCGGCCGTCCTCGCGAACACGGCGGGCTTCGTCTACTACGTGTCGATCACCGGCATCACCGGGACGGCGACACCGGATTTCGGCAAGGTCTCCGAGGCGGTCGCCCGCATCCGCCGCCACACAGACCTGCCCGTCGTCGTGGGCTTCGGCGTCAAGACCGGCGCGCACGCCGCGGCGATCGCCAAGGGCGCCGACGGCGTCGTGGTCGGCTCCGCGCTGGTGGACGCCCTGGTGCGCTCCCTCGACGGCGAGGGCCGGCCGCAGGCCGGAAGCGTCGGGGCGGTGACCGAGCTGGTGCGCGAACTCGCCGCGGGCGTGCGGTCGGCGGGCGTCGGGCGGGCCGCCTGACGGGCGGGCCGGGCACCCCTGGCGGCGGCGCGCGCCGCACCTGATATCTGCGCGGGCTTGAAGCGGACGGACGCGAGTCGATGGTCGAACCGATGAACTGGATCTCGGAGGTGGTGCGCCCCCGGATCAAGACCTTGTTCAAGCGCGAGACGCCCGAGAACCTCTGGGTCAAGTGCCCGGACACGGGGCAGATGGTCTTTCACAAGGAGGTGGAGGCCAATCACTGGGTGATCCCCGGCTCCGAGCATCACCTGAAGATGGGCGCCCAGGCGCGCCTGAAGATGATGTTCGACGAGGGTACCTGGATCGACGTGGCCCTGCCCGAAGTCGCCCCCGACCCGCTGAAGTTCCGCGACGAGAAGCGCTACGTCGACCGGCTCAAGGAGGCCCGGGCCAAGACCGGCCTGCAGGACGCGTTCAAGATCGGCTTCGGCCGGGTCGGCGGCCTGCCGATGACGCTGGCCGCGCAGGAATTCGGCTTCATGGCCGGGTCGCTGGGCATGGCGGCGGGCGAGGCCTTCGTGCGCGGCGCCGAGACGGCTCTGGAGAAGCGCACGCCCTACGTGCTGTTCGCGGCCTCCGGCGGCGCGCGGATGCAGGAGGGCATCCTCTCCCTGATGCAGATGCCGCGGACCACCGTGGCGGTGCGCCGGCTCAACGCGGCGCGGCTCCCCTACATCGTGGTGCTGACGAACCCGACCACCGGCGGCGTCACCGCCTCCTACGCGATGCTGGGCGACGTCCACCTCGCCGAGCCGGGTGCCCTGATCTGCTTCGCGGGACCGCGGGTGATCGAGCAGACGATCCGGGAGAAGCTGCCGGACGGCTTCCAGCGGGCGGAGTACCTGCGCGAGCACGGCATGGTCGATCAGGTCGTCCACCGGCACCAGCTCAAGGAGACGATCGCGCGTCTCTGCAGTCTCCTGACCAACGTGTCCCAGGCCGGCGCACCGGCCGCGGCCTCCGAGGCGGCCTGAGCCCGGCGATGGCCTCGTCCGACGCCCTGATGGCGCGCTTCCTGGCGCTCCACCCCCGCACCATCGACCTGTCGCTCGGCCGCATCGAGCGGCTGCTCGCGCGGCTGAACCATCCGGAGCGCCGCCTGCCGCCCGTGATCCACGTGGCCGGCACCAACGGCAAGGGCTCGACCATCGCGTTCATGCGGTCGATCCTGGAGGCCGGCGGCTTGGCCGCCCACGTCTACACCTCCCCGCACCTCGTGCGATTCCACGAGCGGATGCGCATCGGCGGGATCGGCGGCGGGCACTTCGTGGACGAGGACCGTCTGGCCGACGCCTTCGCGCGCTGTGAGAGCGCCAATGCCGGCGAGCCGATCACGATGTTCGAGATCACCACGGCCGCGGCGTTCCTGCTCTTCTCGGAGAGCCCCGCCGACGTGCTGCTCCTGGAAGTCGGCCTCGGCGGCCGGCTCGACGCCACCAACGTGATCGACCGGCCGGCCTGCGCGGTGGTGACGCCGATCGGCCGCGACCATGCCGAGTATCTCGGCGACACGGTCGAGTCGGTCGCGACCGAGAAGGCCGGGATCTTCAAGCGCGGCTGCCCGGCGGTGATCGCCGCCCAGGACTACGCCGAGGCCGACGCCGTCCTCTGCCGGCGCGCGGAAGCCGTCGGCGCCGGGCCCGTGCTGGTCGGTAATCAGGACTTCTCCGTGCACGAGGAGCGCGGCCGGCTCGTCTACCAGGACGAGACCGACCTGTTCGACCTCCCGCGGCCGCGCCTCGCCGGGCGCCATCAGCTGGTCAACGCCGGAACGGCGATCACCGCGCTGCGCGCCGCCGGGTTCGGCGATATCGGGACGGCGGCCCTAGAGCGGGGGCTGACCGAGGTCGAGTGGCCCGGCCGGCTGCAGCGTCTCGGGCGCGGCCGACTGGCCGCCCAGCTCGATCCCGGCACCGAGCTCTGGCTCGACGGCGGCCACAACATCGACGGCGGCCGGATCCTCGCCGCCGCCATGGCGGATCTCGGCGAGAAGAGCGACGTGCCGCTCGTCCTCGTGGTCGGCCTGCTAGGCACGAAGGACGCCGACGGCTTCCTGCGCAACTTCGTGGGTCTGGCTCGGGCCCTCGTGGCCGTTCCGATCACCGGAACGATGGCCGCGCGCCCGGCCGAGGAGGTCGCGCGGATCGGCGAGGAGGTCGGCCTCTCGACCTACGCGGCGCCGAGCATCGAGGCGGCCCTTGCCCTGGTGCGGGACATCGCCTTCGAGCGCCCTCCGCGGATCTTGATCTGCGGATCGCTCTACTTGGCCGGCATGGTTCTCGCCGCCAACGACACGCCGCCGGTCTGAGTCGTCTCCAGTCTGGCGACTCCCCGCACGCCGGCTGTATCTAGTGGCCGGCACGCCGGACACCTGTGCAATTCGGATTCTGCATTCGAAAATCCGTCGAATCGCCGCAATCGCCCGGATGGAGACCCGCCCACGGCCACGCTTTCCTCCCGCTGTGGCAGCTAAGCTACATCCTCGCGGGGCCCGATCGCATAATTTCCCCCTCGATCGGGCTTATGCTGGGGATCACAGTAATGAAGAAGCTTCTCACCTCTCTCGCGGCGTTCACCGCGCTCACGGCTGCCGCTTCGGCCGCCGATCTGCCGCGCCGCGCCGCGCCGCCGCCGGTGTTCACCCCCGTTCCGGTGTTCACCTGGACCGGTGCCTACTTCGGTATCAACGCCGGCTACGCGTTCGACGCCAGCAGCAACTCCACCCGCGGCTTCGTCCAGACGCCCGGCAACCCGGTCGCTCTGGTGCCGGGCGGTCTCGTCCCCTACCAGGCCCTGCTGCCGAACGGCTCGTCGCTGATCTACAGCAACGACAGCCGCGAAGGTTTCTCGGGCGGTGGCCAGATCGGCTACAACTGGCAGCTGACCCCGGGCTCCGGCGCCGTGATCGGCTTCGAGGCTGACGCCCAGTACCTCGACTTCGGCCGTCGCGCCCGCTTCGCCACGAACGCCGCGGCGATCAACCCGGGCTTCATCCCGGTCAACGGCACGCTCAACACCATCGACTTCTTCGGCACTGTCCGCGGTCGTCTCGGTTACGCCTTCGACCGGACCCTCGTGTACGCCACGGGTGGTTTCGCCTACGCCACCGGCACGGATGACGGCGCTCGCGTCGGCCTGCAGAACTTCGCCGGCCGCCGGAACGACTTCAAGACCGGCTGGACCGTCGGCGGCGGTGTCGAGTACGCCCTGCCCACCGACTCGTTCCTGAACTTCTTCCGCTCCTCGGCCGTGACGCTGAAGGTGGAAGGCCTGTACGTGAACCTCGACAACAACAACGGCCGCGCCCAGGCGCCGCTGGTCGGCGCCGCGATCTCCCCGGTCGGCCTGGTGCCGGTGTACTCGCTCGCCGGCGCCAGCCGGAACGAGAACGCCTTCGCCGTCGTCCGCGCCGGCCTGAACTACAAGTTCGGCTCGTACTGAGACCGGACGCGGGATCCCGGACTTCGCTCCGGGATCCCTCAAGAACAATCTTGGGCTCGAAACCGAGAAAGCCCGGCCTCGCGGCCGGGCTTTCTTTTCGTCGTTCAGGGCCTCGAAGGCGCTTCAGGCAGTCTGGGCGCCGATCCAGCGCGACAGGTCGCCCTTCGGGGCGGCGCCGACCTTCTGGTCCACCCGCTCGCCGTTCTTGAAGAGCAGCAGCGTCGGGATCGAGCGGATGCCGTACTGGGCGGCGATCTGCGGGTTCTCGTCGACGTTGACCTTGGCGATCTTCACCTTGCCCTGCAGGTCGGTCGCGATCTCCTCGAGGGCCGGGCCGATCTGACGGCACGGGCCGCACCACTCCGCCCAGAAATCCACCACGACGGGCTCGGCGGACTTGAGAACGTCCTGCTCGAAGCTCGCGTCGGTTACTTTCACCGTCGCCATAAAGTCACCTTTCGGAATCCGCCGCCCGTCGGGCGGCGTCGAACGGGCAGAGGCCCGCGCGGTCCCGTCAGAATTGGCGACGGCCCGGCGCGCGGTCAAGAAGTCCGGTCCCCGGGGGCGGGCTCCGGCGGCCGGGACGGGGCGCCCTGTCGACACACGGGCGCGCCGCGATGTGCGCTGGCGCATGCGGGCCGCCCCCGGGCGCCCGGCCGGGGGCGACGCGTCACGCTTCGATGCCGATCCGGTCCAGGGCCGCCGCGACGTCGTCGGGGTCCAGGGTCCGGATCACGGGGCCCGAGGTCCAGACGAGGAGCGGGCGGATCGTCCGGCCCGGATAGATCTGCGCGAGGAGGCGCGCGTAGAGGGCGATCTGGCCGGCCTCCGCGGCCGGCAGCGGCGCGCCGGGCTCGGGCGGGCGGCCGGTCTTGAAGTCGGCGAGGTGCACCGCGTCCGCCGTCACGGCGAGGCGGTCGACGCGACCCTGAACCACCCGGTCCGTACCGCCGGCCCGGACCCGCCCCGAGAGCGCCACCTCCGCGCGGGCGTCCGGCGCGAAGAGCGGCGCCAGCTCCGGGGCGTCGACGATCCGGAGGACCGACCGGACGATCGCGGGCGCGGCCGCGCGCGGCAGCCCGGGCGCCCGGGCCCGCACGAAGGCGCGCCCGGCCGTCTCCCGGCGGGCGGGCTCGACCCGGGGCAGGTGCTGCAGCAGGGCGTGGGTCAGGATTCCCCGGCGGCGGGCCTGCGCGTCGGCGAGACGCGGCGGCGGCACGCGCGCGCCGTCCGCCGCCTGCAAGGCGCCGGACGGGTTCAGGGCCTCGAAGGCCGGCTCCGGCGGGACCGGCCCGCGCAGCCAGTCCGGCTCGAGCTCGGCCTCCGGCCCGGACGCGGGCGCCGCCGCGGCGGGAGCGGGACCCGCCGGGGCGCCGTCCTGCCAGAGGGTCGCGGGGCCGTAGGGGAGTTCCAGCGAGCGGCCGGCGCCGAGCGCCGCCTCGAGGCCCGCGTGGATCATCCGGCACCACGCCGCCTCGGTCTCGCGCTCGTGGCCGCGGAAGGGCGCCACGATCAGCCGGTCGGCCGCCCGGGTCATGGCGACGTAGAGCAGGCGGTTGTGCTCCTGCCGCGCCTTGGCGAGCAGGGCCGCGCGCGCCGCGTCGGTGGCGGCGCAGTCCTGGGTCCGCCCCCCCGACCAGACCGGCGGCAGGGCGATCTCCGTCGCCGGGAGCGGGAGCAGGGGCGGGTCGTTGCGGCCGAGGGGCTCGCACCCGTCGAGGATCACCACGACCGGCGCCTCCAGGCCCTTGGCGCCGTGGACCGTCATGACCCGGACCTCGTCGCGGCCCGATTCGAGGTCGCGCTTGACCGTGTGCCCGGCCTCGGCCCCGACGTAGCGGGCGAGGAAGCCGCCCAGCGACGGGGCGTCCTCGCCGGTCTCGGCCTGGGCGGCGGCGGCGAGGAACACGTCGATGGCGTCCCCGGCCTCGCCGCCGAGGCGGGCCACCAGCTTGGCCCGGCCGCCCTGCGGCCCGAGGAGCCGGGCGTAGAAGCCGAACGGGCCGTGGAGCCCCGCCAGCGCGATCCAGCCCGACAGGGCCTCGAGCCCGCGCCGCGCGGCCGCGTCGCCCGCTTCGGCGTGGCGGTGCAGCGCATCCTCCAGGGTCTCGGCGAGGTCGCGGCGGGCCGCGATCCGCACCAGGTCGTCGTCGGTGAGGCCAACGAGCGGCGTCTTGAGGGCGGTCGCGAGGGTCAGGTCGTCGGCCGGCAGGAGCCCCGCCCGGCCGGCGGCGACCAGGTCGGCCACGGCGATGTGCGCGGAGACCTCGAGCCGGTCCTGCCCGGCGACCGGGACGCCGATGCCCTTCAGGGCGCGGATCACCTCCTCGAAGGCGGGCCCGCGCTTCCGGACCAGGATCAGGACGTCCCCGGGGCGCCAGATCCGGCCGGTCGCGTCCCCCGTGGTGGTCCAGGCGCGCACCGCCTGCGCCACCCGGCGGGCGGTGACGATCGCGGGAGCGCTGGTCTCCGGCGCGTCGACGGGGGCGGTCCAGGCATCCGGCTCCGCGGCCGGCTCCGGCTCGGCGATCGGCCACAGCTCCACCGCGCCGGGCGCGCCCGGCCGGGCACTGGCATGCACGGTCGTGCGCACCGTGTCCTCGAACGAGAGCCCCTCGTTGTGCGCGTCGAGAGCGAAGACCGCGTCGACGGCGCGCAGGACGAGGCCGGTCGAGCGGAACGACAGGGTGAGCGGCACGTCCTCGAAGGTCAGGCCGGCTGAGCGCGATTCCGCGATCCAGGACGCGCGGGTCAGGGCGAATTCCCGCGGCTCCGCGCCCTGGAAGCCGTAGATCGACTGCTTGGGATCGCCCACCGCGAAGCGCGTCCGGCTGCCGATCCGCGCGCCCTCGCCGGCGGCGAATTCCTGCGTGATCGCCCGCAGGATCGCCCACTGCTCCGGGTTCGTGTCCTGCGCCTCGTCGACGAGGACGTGGTCGATCCCGCGGTCGAGCTTGTACAGGACCCAGCCGGCGCCGACGCGCCCGAGCAGGTCCAGCGCCTTGTGGATCAGGTCGTCGAAGTCGAGGGCGCCGAGGCGCGCCTTCTGCGCCTCGACGCGGCGGTGGATCTCGGCGGCGATCTGGAACAGCGCCTGCGTGCGGGCATGGGCCCGGGCGGCGCGCAGGCGGTCGAACAGCGGCTCCAGCCGGTCCCGCTCGGCGAGCAGCGCAGCCTTGGCGCCGGCCGGCACGCCCTTGGTCCCGAGGCTGCTGTCGGCCTTGGGCTCGTCCTTCTGGGTGAAGAACACCGACCGGTAGAGGGCGAGCGCCTCGGCCCGTTCGGGAAGGTCCGCCGCGCGCACCCGCTCGGCCTCGGCGGCCTCCAGGGCGTCGGCGAGCTTCTCGTCGTTGGCCTTGCCGGTGCGGAGCGCCGCGACCAGCGCGGCGCGCTCCTCCGGACGGCACCCGGGACCGCCCTCGAGGATCGCGGCCTCGATCCGCTCGGCGGATTCCTCGGCCGCCAACCCCAGCGCCCCGTGCAGCCGACCGAAGGCCCGCTCCAGGCCGGCGGCGTCGCCGATGAAGCTCCGCGCCCGCATGGCCGCCCGGATCGCCGCCCGCAGGGTGTCGCCCGTGGCTTCCGGCGTGACCCGCGCGAGGGCGGCGCTCAGCGGCGTGTCGCCGTTCGCGACGGCGTCGGCCAGGACGTTGGCCATCTCGATGTCGAACAGTTCCCGGGCCTTGGCCTCGTCGAGCACCACGAAGCGGGCCGGCACGTTCGCCTCGAAGGGGAACATGTGAAGCAGCCGCTCGCACAGGGCGTGCAGCGTCTCGATCTTGAGGCCGCCCGGCGTCTCGACCGCCCGGGCGAAGAGGCGGCGCGCCAGCCGCAGGCGCTCGGGCCCGGCGCGCTCGCCGGTGAGTTCGGCGAGTTCGGCGGCGAGGGTCTCGTCGTCCAGCGTCACCCAGCGACCGAGGAGCCGGAAGACGCGGATCGCCATATTGGCCGCCGCGGCCTTGGTGAAGGTCAGGCAGAGGATCCGGCCGGGCGGCGCCTCGTCGAGGAGCAGCCGGACCACCCGGTCGGTGAGGACCTTGGTCTTGCCCGCGCCGGCATTGGCCGAGACCCAGGCCGAGGCGCGCGGGTCGGCGGCCCGACGCTGGTTGGCGCGGGTCAGGTCATCGACGACGAAGGGGGCGGGGGCGTGCGAGGTGGCGCTGCTCAACGGTCCGGTCCGGCTCGGCTGCCGGCTCTCTCTACAACAGAAACGCGCCCGCGGACCGGCCAAGGCGTCACACCGGGCCTTGCGGGATTGCTCCCGGCGCGGCGCCGTCCCATGGATGCAGACGATCCCTCCCGCGCATGCCGAACACGCCCGTGACCCAGCCGACATCCGAGCCGGCGCGCCCGCCGATCCGCTTCCGCGGCCGCTCCTTCATGGCCACCGTCCTGGCGCCGATACCCCCGGTGGCCGACTGGTTCGGCGACCTCGACGCCCTCAACCGCCGCGCGCCGAACTTCTTCGCCGGCCGGCCGGTGATCCTCGACCTGTCCGGATTGCGGCTCAACCGGGAGGATCTCGACGGTCTGCTCGCCGAGCTGGCCGCCCGCAACATCGCGGTCCTCGGGATCGAGGGCGCGGCGCCGTCGCTGCTGGATTCCGGAACCCCGCCGGCCCTGTCGGGCGGGCGGCCTGCCGGGGAGGTCGCCGCCCCGGACGAGTCGGCCGCGGACGCGCCGGCGCCGGCCGAGCCGCAGGCCAAGGAGACGGCCCGCTCGCTGATCCTCGACGCGCCCGTGCGCTCCGGCCAGACCGTGCTGCATCTCGAGGGCGACGTCACGGTGCTGGGCGCCGTGGCGTCGGGTGCCGAGGTGATCGCGGGGGGCTCCATCCACGTCTACGGCGCCCTGCGCGGTCGCGCGATCGCCGGCGCGGCCGGGAACCCGACGGCGCGGATCTGGTGCCGGCGGTTCGAGCCGGAGCTGGTGGCGATCGACGGCCTCTACCGCGCCGCCGACGACCTCGACCCGGCCTTCCGGGGACAGGCCGTGGAGGTGCGGCTGCTGGAAGACGCGATCAAGCTCAACCTGTTCGAGCGGGGGTGAGAAGCTTCCCGACGGCCCCTCCCGTCTCCGCGGCGCGCTCGGACAGGTGGTGCTCCCCTCGCGAGAGCCGCGATGGGGCTGTGAAACGTCCTCCGCTGCCCCGATACCAGGATCCCGGCAGAATTTGCCGACCGGATCAGAAACTTAACCCTTCGGTAACCATACCCGCCGTCAATGGTCCGGTAAGGACTCTTAACGGGCGGACATGAGCGACACCCTCCCCGAGCCGATCGATCCGGAGACCGCCCGCGCGGCGGCTCCTTCCGCGCCCCGGCCGCTCAGCCTGCGCGGACGGGCCTTCAAGGCCCTGGCCCTCTGCCCCGAGCCGCCGCTTCCGGAGTGGCTCGCGGGACTCGACGCGGCGCTCAAGCGCTCGCCGACCCTGCTGAAAGGCCGGGCCGTCATCCTGGACTGCGCCCAGCTCAAGCCCGAGCCGGACGCGCTCGAGACGCTCATGAACGAGCTCAAGGCCCGCGGCATCGCGGTCCTGGGCATCGAGGGTGCCGACGCGGTCGCGGACGGTCTGCCGCCGCTGCTGGTCAAGGGGCACCCGTCCGAGAAGGTCGAGATCCCGAGCGTCCCGGCCGAGCCGGAGCCGCAGGTGGTCACCTCGATCACCGTCGAGGGCTCGGTCCGCTCCGGCCAGAGCGTCATCAACCCGACCGGCGACGTCACCGTGATGGGGTCGGTCTCCTCCGGGGCCGAGATCCTGGCCGGCGGCTCCATCCACGTCTACGGCGCCCTGCGCGGTCGCGCGATCGCCGGAGCCGCGCGCAACCCGCGCGCACGAATCTACTGCCGCAAATTCGAGCCCGAGTTGCTGGGGATCGACCGCCTCGTGCGGACGGCGGAGGACATGGGCACGGCCCTGCGCGGCAAGGCCGCCCAGGTCTGGCTCGATGGCGGCAACATCCGAATGGCAAGCCTGGATTAAGGGAGATCGACGCGTGGCAAAGGTTCTCGTCGTCACATCGGGCAAGGGCGGCGTCGGCAAGACGACGACGACCGCGGCCCTCGGAGCGGCCCTGGCCCAGGGTGGTCAGAGCGTGTGCGTCGTCGACTTCGACGTCGGCCTGCGCAACCTCGACCTCGTCATGGGTGCCGAGCGCCGGGTCGTCTACGACCTCATCAACGTGGTCAACGGCGACGCCAAGCTGCCGCAGGCCCTCATCAAGGACAAGCGGCTCGAGACCCTGCACCTCCTGCCGGCCTCGCAGACCCGCGACAAGGACGCGCTCACCGACGCGGGCGTCGCCCGGGTGATGGAAGAGCTGCGCGAGAAGTTCGACTGGGTCATCTGCGACTCCCCCGCCGGCATCGAGCGCGGCGCCCAGCTCGCCATGCACCACGCCGACGTGGCGGTGGTCGTGACCAACCCCGAGGTCTCCTCGGTGCGCGACTCCGACCGGATCATCGGCCTCCTCGATTCCAAGACCGCCAAGGCGGAGAAGGGCGAGGACATGGAGAAGCACCTGATCCTCACCCGCTACGACCCGATGCGGGCCGACCGCGGCGACATGCTCAAGACCGAGGACGTGCTCGACATCCTGTCGATCCCGCTGCTCGCGATCATCCCGGAGAGCCAGGAGGTGCTGCGCGCCTCGAACCTCGGCTGCCCGGTCACGCTGAACAACCCGCTCTGCGCCCCGGCGCGGGCCTACGCCGACGCGGCCCGCCGGCTCAAGGGCGAATCGGTCCCGATGAGTCTGCCGGTCGAGCGCAAGTCCTTCCTCGACAAGCTGTTCATGCGGAGGGCGGCGTGAGCATCCTGGGACTGTTCCAGAAGCGCAGCTCCGGCGCGGTCGCCCGCGACCGCCTGCAGCTGATCCTCGCCCACGAGCGCGCGGAGTCGGGTCGCCCCGACCTCGTGATCCAGCTCCGGGAGGAAATCCTGGCGGTGATCGCCAACCATGTCGCGGTGGAGCCCGACAAGGTGAAGGTCACCCTGGAGCGCGGCGAGGGTGTCTCGACCCTCGGCCTCGACATCGAGCTGCCGCTCGGCGCCTCGGGCAAGCTCGACGCCAAGCTGGCCGCGAAGCTCGCGGAGGTCGCCGCCAACAAGGGGGGCGCCAAGCCGGCCTCCTCCAAGAAGGCCGCTTGAGCCGGGCGGGGACCGTCCCCGCCGGCACGGAAGACTCGAGCCGCGCCCGGTCCGCCGGGTGCGGCTTCGTCGTGCCCGACACGAAGTCCGGCCTCGGCTCTCGACCGGGTGCCCCGTCGCGCCATCTCGGAGTCCTGGGGGGTGGTCGGTGAGAGGATCGACATGCCGAGCGCCACGACGGACGACGGGATACGGCTCCATTACGAGGAGAGCGGCGAGGGGACGCCGCTGATCTTCGTCCACGAATTTGCCGGCGACCATCGCAGCTACGAGGCCCAGCTGCGCCATTTCGGCCGCCGCTACCGCGCGGTCGCGTTCAATGCCCGGGGCTACCCGCCCTCCGACGTGCCGGAGGCCGTCTCGGCCTACGCGCAGGCGCGCGCCGCCGACGACATCCTGGCCATCCTCGATCATCTCGGCGCGCCGAAGGCCCACGTCGCCGGCATCTCGATGGGCGCCTTCGCGACCCTGCATTTCGGCCTGCGGCACCCTGACCGCGCGCTGTCGCTCTGCCTCGGCGGCTGCGGCTACGGCGCGGAGCCCGAGCGGCAGGCCCTGTTCCGCGCCGAGGCGGACGCCACCGCCGAGATGCTGCGCCGCGACGGCATGGCGGCCTTCGCGGAGCGCTACGCCGTCGGGCCGACGCGGGTGCAGTTCGAGACCAAGGACCCGCGCGGGCACGCCGAGTTCAAGCGGATGCTCGCCGAGCACTCGGCCCTCGGCTCGGCCAACACCCAGGCCGGCGTGCAGAAGGGGCGGCCGTCGCTCTACGACCTCACGGATGAGCTGGGCCGCATGACCGTCCCGACCCTGATCGTCGCCGGCGACGAGGACTGGCCTTGCCTCGCCCCGAGCCTGATGCTCAAGCGGGTCATCCCCTCCGCGGCCCTCGCCATGCTGCCCAATACCGGCCACGCCCTCTCGGTCGAGGAGCCCGACGCCTACAACCGGCTCCTCGACGACTTCCTGGCGCAGGTGGAGAGCGGCCGCTGGCCGATGCGCGATCCCCGCGCGACCTCGGCGACGATCACCGGGATCAGGGGCTGAGCGGCTCGCGGGGGATCAGCCGGAACCGGGCCGGCCGGTCCGGCTGGGTCGTGACGACCGCCTGGGGCAGCACCGGCTCGCGCTCGTCGAGCACCAGCCGGAACCGCTGCAGCACCCGCGCCAGGGACAGGACGGCCTCGCTCAGGGCGAACTGCGCGCCGATGCACACGCGCGGACCGGCCCCGAACGGCAGGTAGGCGAAGCGCCGCGGCGCGGGCGCGCCGGGCAGGAAGCGGCCCGGATCGAACGCGTCCGGATCCGTCCAGAGCGCGCGGTGGCGGTGGAGTACCCAGGGGCTCACCATGACGATGTCGCTCGCCTTGACGGCGTGGCCCGCCACGTTGTCCGGGCCGAGCGCACGCCGGACGACCACGAAGGCCGCCGGGTACAGGCGCAGGGTCTCGTCGATCACCGCGCGGGTCAGTGGCAGCCGACCGTCGCTCTGGCATCCGGTCGGATCGGTCAGGTCGGCGGCCCGCGCCTCGGCGGCGACCCGCTCCTGGACCTCCGGCGCGAGGGCGAGCAGGTAGGCCGCCCAGAACAGCGTGCCGGCCGTGGTCTCGTGGCCCGCCAGGATCATGGTGGCGACTTGGTCGCGCAGCTCGTCGGGCGTGAAGGCCGCGCCCGTGTCCGGATTGCGCGCGGCCGCGAGCAGGTCGAGGAGATCGCCCGACCGGGACCGGTCCCGCTGCGCCGCCCGGCGCGCCGCGATGATCCGGTCGAGGAACGGGATCCACCGGCGCCGGAACCGGCCGCGCGACCAGTCGAGGGGCACCGGCCAGCCCGGGGGGATCACGATGTCGAGGAGGTGCGGCCGCCCCATCCGCTCGGCATACTCGGCGATGAACTGGCGCAGCTCGGCGCCGTGCTCGTCCATGCCCACCGAGAACATGGCGCGCCCGGCGATCTCGAGGGCGAGTCGGTAGAAGGACGTGAACAGGTCGACCGGCCCCGCCGCGGCCTCGGCGGCGATCCGCTCCATCCCGTCGGTCACGGCGGCGGCGATATGGGGCACCAGCCCGTCGATCGCCCGCGGCGTGAAGGCCGGCGCCAGGGTCCGCCGCTGGTGCCGCCACGCCGAGCCCTCACTGATCAGGAGCCCGTCGCCGAGGATCGGGCGCAGGATGCGGGTCGTCCCGGTAGTGCGGGCGTAGTTCGCCTGGTTCTCGACCAGGACCCGGCGGATCGCCTCGGGGTCGTTCAGCACGAAACTCGACCGTCCGAGCAGGCCCCGGCGGGTGACCGGCTCCTCGAAGGCGCGCTGGGGGAAGCCCGCCAGCGCGTTGTCGCGGATCGAGCGCAGGTAGGCGGCCAGCGGCAGCTCGCGCTCCGGCGGGGCGCGGTGCGGCGGCACCACGCGCGGCATCCCGGCGAGGCTCGGGATCGTCCGGTCCGGGGTCGCGGTGGCGTCCGAGAATGTTGGCATGGGGTGCCATCCTGTGCCGGAGACGGGCGGCCCTGTAAACCGCCGCCCGCGCCCCGCGCGCACCGGTCACGCTCACGTCATTCGGCCGCCGTGCGCAGGCGCGTCTCGGCGCTCTGGACCGGCAGGCGCGCGGGGAACCGGGCCGGATCCGATTCCGGCGACAGGCTCGCCACGAGGCTGGCCCGGGGCAGGGTGGTCTCGGTCACGTCGAGCAGGGTGTCGACGCCCCGCTCCAGATGCTCGTCCACCCGGTCGATCACGAGGATCTCCGGGTCGCGCAGGATCGCCCGTGCGAGACCGACCCGGACCCGGACGCGCTCGGGGAGCAGCTGCCCGCGGTTGCCGACCTCCTTCTCGAGGCCGCGCCGCTGGATCGGCCGCTCCAGGTCGAATTCCCGGAACACCGCGCGGGCCTCCCGCTGAATCAGCGCCTCGCCATGCATCCGCGCCGTGTCGATGCGGCCGAAGAGCAGATTGTCGAGCACCGTGCTGCGCGGGTTGATCCGGTTCGGGTCGTAGGATTCGACGTCGCACCCGTCGTCGCCGTGCATGAAGCCCTGCACGACGGCCCGCGCGCCGACGATCCGCTTGGCCAAGGTCTCGTCGAGCAGGCCGAAGCGCATCCGCGGCTCGACATAGGCCAGGGCCAGGGCCAGGAAGGCCACGCTGTCGGCCTCGCTCAGGCGCCCCGCGTCGGGCAGGCGCGCGAGCCGGCGCAGGTAGTCCGGCAGCGCGTCCGGGGTGATCAGCGAGAACCGCCGGAACAGCGGGTGGCCCGGCGGCACGTCGGCGAAAATGTCCTTGAGGTTGCTGGCGATAGCCACGCCCATCCGGTCCAGCTCGTCGAGGAGCTTCACCTTGTCCAGCGCTTCGCGGAACAGCGTGACGCCGGCCAGACGGCGCGGTTCCGTCAGCGTCGGGTCGCGGGGGACGCCGAACAGCAGGTTCTCCCCGACGGTGGCCTGCTCGTTGTAGCGGCCTCGGGCGAACGGGATCACCAAGTCGGCGAGGCCCTTCTGGGCGAAGTGCTCGCGCAGGTGCTCCCGCGCCGCGATCATGCGCTGGCCCACCGGCGTGTCATGGGCCACCGAACTCAGGGCGCCGAGCCCGAACCGGTAGAGTTCGTCGCCGAGATCGAGCCGGCCGAGCAGGTCCAGCAGGCGCTCGTCGAGCTCCCCGGCATCCCGGACGCCGAGGCGCTTGAAGTCGATCCAGGGGTCCTCGACGCTGTCGCAGGGATTGCCGGTCTTCACCGCCTCGTTGATCCGCGTTTTGCTGAGATCGAGGCTGTTGGTGCGCAGCGGGTGCACGCGCAGCCCGTAGAGGATGTTGTCGCGCAGCGTCCCGGGGAACAGCACGGGCTGGACGCCCGCATAGGCGATGCGGCGCGCGTGGTGCCGGCGCGGCAGGGTGGAGAGGTCGTGCTCCCCGATCCGGATCGTTCCCCCGGGCGGCGACTGCAACCCGGCCAGGACCCGGACGAATTCCTGCGCGATCGGTCCGGGCGGGACCAGGGCGATCCGCCCCGGCAGACGCACCTCCGCGTCCCCGACCTCGATCAGGGAGCCGCCCTGCGGATCGCGCAGCTGCAGGCCCTCGAGGCGCAGCGGGCTGCCGAGGCGGGGCTCCGCGCGCTCGGATTCGTGCTCCGCCGGCACAAGGCGCTGCGGACCGAAATGCGCCGCCACGGTCTCGTACTTGACCTCGACGTCGAGGCGCTGCTGGTCCCAGTCGATCAGCTCCTTGAGGGGCGGCGGCAGGTCGCGATAGGCGGCCAGGACCGCCACGAGCTGGCCGATGTCGAGTTGCCCCTTGAGGGCGAAGTAGCCGCCGATCGCGTAGAACAGGAACGGCGTCACCTGCGCGAGCAGGTTGTTGAGGTACTTCACCGCGAACTTGCGGCGGTAGATCCGCAGCCGCAGGTCGTAGAGCCGGTAGAGGCGGCCGCCGATCTCCGCCCGCTCCCAGCGGCCGGTGTCGTTGAGCAGCACCGCCTGCAGGCCGTCCAGCACCTCGGCGACGCGGCCGGCGAGGGCGCGGGACGCGATCTGGCGCTGGCGGCTGAGGCGGATGATCTCCCGCCGCAGCCGCGGGATCACGATCATCTGCACGGCGACCATGCCGCCGGCCGCGATGCCGAGCCACATGTTCTGCATCATGATGAAGGCCAGCGCCGTCGCGGCCTGCGTGCCCAGGAAGACCGGCACCACGATCGCGTCGCCGATGAAGGAGCCGATCGGCTCGACCTCGTCCCGGATGATCGTCGCCGTCTCGGAGGATTTCACCTCCCGCTGCGTCTCCGGCGAGAAGCGCAGCATCAGCGAGAACAGCTGGAAGCGCAGGCGGCGCAGCATCCGCTCGCCGAGGATGCCCTTCTGCAGGTTGATCCAGAACTTGAAGGCGCCGTTGATCAGGACGAGGCTGAGGAACAGGGTCGACAGGCTCAGCAGCAGCTCGAACCGGTCGAGCTGGAACCCCTCGAACAGGTGGGTCTTGCCGCCGCCCAGGAAGGCGGGCCACTCGACCGTGAGCTCGAGGAACGGCGCGGTCGCCTCGCCGTGCGCGTAGGCCTTCCCGGTGATCGCGTCGTTGACGATGCGCTTCGGCAGGTCGAGCGAGGCGAAGTAGAACGGGAGCGACGCGAGCACGACGGCGCAGATCCTGAGCTGCGCGCCCTTCGAGTAGCGCCAGATGTACGGGAACAGCCGCGGCTCAAGCGCGCGCATCGTGTCCTTCCGAGGAAAGCCCGCCCCGGCAGCCCGAGGGCCGAATCGCCGCAGCCGGGCACCTGATCCTGGTCGATACGCTACCCGAGGGATCCGGTTTCATCCAATACAACCCGATACGGACGGCTTCGCGCCGATCACGGCGTCATCGTGCCGTCATATAGGGCAGGCGGTGCGGAAGAGAGCGCGCAGATCAGCCCTGCAGCGGCGGCCAGGCCGCGGCCCCGCGCCGGTGCCACCTTCGGAACTGCCCCCAGCAATCCCCGCCACGCGACGCCCCCATGACCTCAGCGGCCTTGCCCAACAGCGCGCGTCCTTATATTGCGACGCAACCACCACGACTCCGTACCTGAACCGGCGCGGACGGCCGCGCCGCGCGGCCGCCAGGGAGCCGGCACAACCCGTTTCGGGCCGCCATGAATCTGCGCAACATCGCCATCATCGCTCACGTCGACCACGGCAAGACGACCCTCGTCGACAAGCTGCTGGCCCAGTCCGGCACCTTCCGCGAGAATCAGCGGGTCGAGGAGCGGGCGATGGACTCGAACGACCTCGAGAAGGAGCGCGGCATCACGATCCTCGCCAAGGCGACCTCGGTCGTCTGGAAGGACACCCGCGTCAACATCGTCGACACTCCCGGCCACGCCGATTTCGGCGGCGAGGTCGAGCGCATCCTGTCGATGGTCGACGGCGTGATCGTGCTGGTGGACGCCGCCGAGGGGCCGATGCCCCAGACCAAGTTCGTGGTCGGCAAGGCGCTCAAGATCGGCCTGCGCCCGATCGTGGCGATCAACAAGGTCGACCGTCCGGACGCCCGCATCAACGAGGTCGTGAACGAGGTCTTCGACCTGTTCGCCGCCCTCGACGCCACCGACGAGCAGCTCGACTTCCCGATCCTCTACGGGTCGGGCCGCAACGGCTGGATGGCCGACAGCCCGGACGCGGACCCGTCGGTCGGCCTCACCCCGCTGTTCGACCTCGTGCTCAAGCACGTGCCGCCGGCCCGCACCGAGGAGGGGCCGTTCCGGATGCTCGGCACCCTGCTGGAGGCCAACCCGTTCCTCGGCCGCATCATCACCGGCCGCATCGCCGCGGGCTCGGTGAAGCCCAACCAGTCGATCAAGGTCCTCGACCGTCACGGCAAGGTCGTCGAGACCGGCCGCGTGTCGAAGATCCTCGCCTTCCGCGGCCTCGAGCGCGCCCCGATCGATGTGGGCGAGGCGGGCGACATCGTGTCGATCGCCGGCCTGATGAAGGGCACCGTGGCCGACACGTTCTGCGACCCGCAGGTCGAGACCCCGATCCAGGCGCAGCCGATCGATCCGCCGACCGTGACGATGTCGTTCATCGTCAACGACAGCCCGCTCGCCGGCACCGAGGGCGACAAGGTCACGAGCCGCATGATCCGCGACCGCCTGTTCAAGGAGGCCGAGGGCAACGTCACGCTCAAGATCGAGGAGGCCGCCGACAAGGACAGCTTCTACGTCTCGGGCCGCGGCGAGCTGCAGCTCTCGATCCTGATCGAGACCATGCGCCGCGAGGGTTTCGAGATCGCCGTGTCGCGGCCCCGCGTCGTGTACGAGCGCGACGAGAACGGCGCACTTCTGGAGCCGATCGAGGAGGTCGTCATCGACGTCGACGAGGAGCATTCCGGCGTCGTCGTGCAGAAGATGTCCGAGCGGAAGGCCGAGATGCTGGAGATGCGGCCCTCGGGCGGTAACCGCCTGCGCCTCGTGTTCCACGCTCCGACCCGCGGCCTGATCGGCTACCAGGGCGAGCTGCTGACCGACACCCGCGGCACCGCGATCATGAACCGGCTGTTCAAGGCCTACGAGCCCTACAAGGGCGAGATGCCGGGCCGGCGCAACGGCGTGCTGATCTCCAACGACCAGGGCGAGGCCGTGGCCTACGCCATGTGGAACCTGGAGGACCGCGGCCCGATGATGATCGAGCCCGGCTGGAAGGTGTACCAGGGCATGATCGTCGGCGAGCACAACCGCGAGAACGATCTCGAGGTGAACGTGCTCAAGGGCAAGAAGCTCACCAACATCCGCACCACGTCGAAGGACGAGGCGGTGCGCCTCACGCCGCCGATCCGGATGACCCTGGAGCGCTCGCTGGCCTGGATCCAGGACGACGAGCTCGTCGAGGTGACGCCGAAGTCGATCCGCCTGCGCAAGGCGATCCTCGACCCGAACGACCGCAAGCGGGCCGAGCGGTCGAAGGAGAACGCCGCCTGAAGCGGTCAACCGTCGCCGATCGTGAACGACAGGCAACCGGGCGCTCAGGCCCGGTTGCTGATGCGGCCCTTATTCCGGGCCGCTCTCGGGCCCATCGAACCCTTATGCCGGGGACGATACCTCGGTGCGGCGGACCCGAGAGGCCCGCGTGAACCCCGTGACACCGATGCCCGTCGCGTTGAACCCGCTTCCGTCGCTCGCCCAGGCCGCCTCCGCGCCGCCCTCATACCTCGTCGGTCAGGACGGCGAGGGGCATTGGGTCGCGGTCGAGACCGGTGGGCGCGCCGGAGGCATCTTCCGCAGCCGCCAGGACGCGATCCGCTACGCCTGCGTCGAGACCGGCTGCCGTCCCGGCGAGGTGCCGCTGGCCTCCGGGCCGATCGCCTTCCGGCTCTCCTGAACCCCGGGACGCCGCGGCGTACCTCGCCGCGGCGCCGCTCGGGCCTGTCGCGTCAGCTGCTGCCGGGATCGGTCTCGTCGTTCTGCGTCCCGCCGGAGGGCGTACCCTGTCCGGGCTTGCCCTCCGTCTTCTCGTTCGGGTCCTTGACCGCGTCGGGGGCGACGTTCTTCGGCGCGTCCGGCTGCGCGCCGGTCTCTCGAGGCTCGGTCATTCCCGGTTCTCCCGCTCCGCCCGGTAGTGCCCGCCCGCGACCTTCGTGTCGGCGGCCGGACCCCGCGAGGCCTTCTGGTCCGAATGCCCCCCCGAGGAGCCGCCGATCGCCGGCGGCGCGCGGCCGGGTTCGCCGGCCGCGCCCCAGCCCTCCTTGGGTTCGGGCCGCGGCGTCTCGCCGGAGCCCATGTCGGTGATCGCCGCCTGATCGGAGGTCTGATGGCCGCCCCCGGCGGGCGGGCTCCCGCGCGACCCGACCTTGTCGTCGGGCTTGCGGGTGACCGTTCCGGATTCGCTCGTCGGCCTGACCATCAGCGCTTCCCGTCGTCCTGGCCGACGGCGGCGGTGGCGCGGTCGATCGCCTCACCGAGATCGGTGCCGGACCGCGCCTCGTCCTCCATCTGGCCGAGCTTCTCGCGCGGCGTCTCGGTGTCGGTGGTCGCCCCAGCGTCGGGGTCCTCCCGCGACGGCCGTCCGGTCTGTTCTGTCATGGCTCGCCTCTCTGCGTCTTCGGGAGACAACGGAGGCGGCGGGGGAGGGTTGCGCGGACCGGGTGACCGACGGCGCGCGGTTCAGGTCTCCGGGCCGACGATCCGGGACAGGACGGCGTGCATGACACGCCGCGCCGAATCCTCCGCCGCCCCGCGATCCGACGCCCGGGCCTCGATCGTCAGGAGATCCCCGTCCCGCAGTATGACCGCGGTGGCGCCCGCGCCGCTGTTCAGCGCGTACACGCTCATCCAGCCGACCGCCGGGCCGGCGGCCAGACCCGAGAGGCGGCAATCCGGATTGCGCTTCACGCAGATCGCCTCGAGCGCCGCGAGGGTCGTCTGGCCGGAGCGGACCCGGGCCTCGGTTCCGTCGGCGAGGCGCCCGATCCGCATCTCGATCGACGGGGCGCCCGTGCAGGCGGCGCAGTTCAGGCCGAGACGCTGCGCCTCCACCTGCGCCGTGGCCCGAGGCCCGAGCGCCGCTCTGGCGGTTTCGGCCAGCCCGGTGAGGTCGTGGACCGCGAAGCCCAGGGCCATCGCCGCCTGAGCCCAGAGGCCAAACACGAGAATCAGAAGGCTGCGCATGGGAAGAAGCATTGTCCGTTCGCCGGTCGGCGTTAACGGAAAGATCCTGCTGCGTCCAGATGCGGTGGGCCGGGGCGATTGTCTCGGCGACGGCAGATCAAATCGACTGTTCTGCTGTGGTTATTGTTCAGAAGATCGATCTTCTGGCCTGCAAGGGCGCGATCAGGCGGTCGAATGAACGAAAATTCGGCCTCGTCGCGTCGACTGTATTGGTGGCCACTCGGGCGAGGGCCGCGCGGATCCGTGTTCGCGCGGACCGGGTGGCCGACGGGAGGGGAGCGGCCCGAAGGCCGCCCCGCTGCCGGCCTCAGCCGATCCCGTCGAAGAGGGCGGACGAGATGTAGCGCTCGGCGAACGAGCAGGCGACGGTCACGATCCGCTTGCCCTGGAACTCGGGGCGCTTGGCCAGCTCCAGCGCCGCCGCGACGTTGCCGCCGGTGGAGATGCCGCCCGGGATGCCCTCCAGACGGGCGAGCGCCCGGGATGTCTCGAACGCCGCCTGGTTGGTGACCTTCAGGACGCCGTCGAGGATGTTGGTGTGCAGGTTGTCGGGGATGAACCCGGCGCCGATGCCCTGGATCTTGTGCGGGCCGGGCTGGCCGCCGGAGATCACCGGGGAATCCTCGGGCTCCACCGCGAAGACCTTGAGGTTCGGCAGGCGCGGCTTCAGCACCTCGCCGACGCCCGTCACCGTGCCGCCGGTGCCGACGCCGGCCACGAACGCGTCGAGCTGGCCGCCCGTGTCGCTCCAGATCTCCTCGGCAGTGGTCTTGCGGTGGATCTCCGGGTTGGCCGGGTTCGAGAATTGCTGCGGCATGACCGAGCCCGGGATCTCCTTCAGCAGCTCCTCGGCCTTGGCGATCGCGCCCTTCATGCCCTGCGCGCCCGGCGTGAGCGCCAGCTCCGCGCCCAGGAAGGCGAGCATCTTGCGCCGCTCCAGCGACATCGTCTCGGGCATCACCAGGATCAGCCGGTAGCCGCGGGCTGCCGCCGTGAAGGCGAGGGCGATGCCGGTGTTGCCCGAGGTCGGCTCGACCAGCGTGCCGCCGGGCTGGAGCTTGCCGGAGGCCTCCAAAGAATCGATCATGTTGACGCCGATGCGGTCCTTCACGCTGGCGATCGGGTTGAAGAACTCGAGCTTCAGCAGAATCTCGGCGTCGACGCCGTGCTCCTTGGGCAGCCGGTTCAGGCGCACCAGAGGGGTGTTGCCGATGGTCTCGGTGATCGAGCCGTAGACACGGCCGTGGCCGACCTTCGCCGGTGCGTTGAGGGTATCGGCCATCGCGGAACTCCTGCTCGTGGTGACGGATCGGACAGATGTCGTGCCCGGGGGCGGCCCCGCCAAGGGATCGCCCTCGCGTGGGAGGCTTGACCGGCCCGGACGGGAGGCTGCGATATCGCGTTGCTGCGGCCGGAGCAATCGGGCTAAGTGCCGTTACCGAAAGTTCTTTCCGGAATTGGGCGAACTTTCGGAGCGGGGTGGAAGACCTTTATTGAGCGGCCCTTTCCTTATGGAATTCTATTCTCCAGCCTGCCCGGCCACGGCCGGCGCTGCCGGACCGTCCCGCGCAATCGGCAGGCGGGGCCTGCCCCTTCGGCCGACTCGTCGGGCCGCTCTGCTGGCGGGCCTCGGCCTGATCCTGGCGCCGCCGGCGCGCGCCGCCGAGGCGCTCCGCCTCGTGCTCGCCACCGCGACGCCCGGCGGCGGCTTCCCGGCCTTCGGGGAGACCTTCGCCGGCGCGATCGCGGCCGCGGACCCGGCCCTGACCGTCGAGCGGCGTGCCACCGGCGGCTCGTCCGAGAATGTCGGCCTCCTCCGCGCCGGCCGCGTCGATCTCGGCCTCGTGCAGGGGGAGTACGCCTATCCCGCCCTCGCCGAGGGCGGCGGCCTGACCGTTCTGGCGCCGATGTACCCGACGCCGGGCCTGTTCGTGGTGCCGGCCGGCAGCGCGATCCGCTCGGTGGCGGATCTGCGCGGGCGCAGGGTCGTCCTCGGCACGCACAAGTCCGGGCTCACCGTCATGGGCCGGAGCGCCCTCGGCGCCTCCGGGCTCGATCCCGAGCGCGACATCAGCCCGATCCTGCTCGACCGGGCCGGCGACGGTCCGACACTGGTGCGGGAGGGCCGCGCCGACGCGCTCTGGGGCGGCGGCCTCGACTGGCCGGGCTTCCGCGCCCTGGCCTCCGATCCCGGCGGAGCCCGCTTCTTCGGACCGTCCGAGGCGGGCATTGCGCGCCTCGCGCAGCCCGGCGCGGCGACGCGGCGTCTCACGGTTCCGGCCGGCAGCTTCGCCGGGCAGGCGGAGCCGATCGAGACGGTCGGATCCTGGAGCTTCGTGCTCGCGCGGCCCGGCCTCGACGAGGAGACGGCCTACCGCGTCGTGAGTGCGCTGGCGCGGACCGATCTCACCACCGCCCGGCCGAGGAACCTCGTCGGCCTCGTCCCGGCGGATCGGGTCAATCCCGGGACCGTCCGCGTCCTCCGCGAGGCCGGCGTGACGCTGCGCTGACGGCGCGGCGGCTCAGCGGAAGGAGGCGACGCGGCGATCGCGCTTCCGCTCGGCGGCGGGCTGGTAGGCGATCTCGGCGTGGTGGGTGCAGTACGGCAGGCCGGTGATGGAGCGGGCGCCGCAGAAGCGAAATTCCGGTGTCGTCGGGTCGCCGAGGGGCCAGCGGCACATGGATTCCCGGAGGTCCATGATGGTGACGCGCTCCGACACCGCGAGGGCCACGGGCGCGGGCGCCGCGGCCGGCGCGGGCGCCGGGAATTCCGGGGCCGGACGGTGGGCCAGGATCGCGACCGGCTCGGGCGCCTGGGTCTCGACCACCGCGATGGCGGTCTCGATCTCGACCGTCTTCGACGGCGGGACGGCGGTGGCGGTTTCCTCGCCGCCGCGGGCGCGGCCGGCCAGACCGAGGCGGTGGACCTTGCCGATGACGGCGTTGCGGGTGACGCCGCCGAGTTGCGCCGCGATCTTGCTGGCGCTCTGCCCGTCTTCCCACAGGCGACGCAGCATCGCCACGCGATCGTCCGTCCAGCCGAGACCCGCTTCCATCATCCCCTCCGCCCCCTGCGGCTCGGCTGCGTTCCCGAAGGCACGTCCGTGTGTTCCAGGCCGACAGGCGCCGTATCCTCGGCCGGCCCTCTCGCCACGCAGACCGCGCCCTCGCGCACCGGCTGCCGCATCGCGTGCGACACCCTGTCTCGCCAGGCCACGGGGGAACCCTAGCGCGGCGCTCGCGAACCTTGCAAGGGCGCGCGGCCACCGGGCACCAGCCGCCGCGCCGCCTGTCCACCGGCAATGGCCCGAACCGGCACGGCCCGGTACGGCGCCGCACCGTCCCGCGCGCGCCCGCCACGGCCACGCTCGCGCCCCGATCGCGTGGGAGCGTGACCCCACCGCAACAGCGCGGCCTTATCGTTCCGTCGAAGCCGGCTAAGACGGAACAGGCGATACGGCCAAGCTCGTTCCGTGTGGCAGAGTGGGCGTGTTTCGCGGTTCGAGGAAGTGACGATGGGTTCTCGTCAGGTCAGCCTGCGCATGGCGGTGGCGTTCGGGCTGGCGGCGCAGGTCGCGGCCTGCGGCAGCGTTCCGCGGACTCCCTACAGCGCCGAGCAGGCGGCGTTCGCCACCGTGCCGGGCATTCCCGGCGCGCGCGTCTTCGCGGACGCGTCGGTGGACACGATCGCGGCCCTCGCCGCCAATCCGGAGCGGCGCCTCAAGGGCTTCACCTACCTGGCCCTGTCGGGCGGCGGCGGCGACGGCGCCTACGGGGCGGGCGTGCTCAACGGCTGGACGGCGTCCGGCAAGCGGCCGGAATTCACCCTGGTCTCCGGCGTCTCGACGGGGGCGCTGATCGCGCCCTTCGCGTTCCTGGGCTCGGCCTACGATCCTTACCTCACCGAGTTCTACACGAGCGGCGTCGCCGGCGAGCTCGTGGCCTCGCCGAATCTGGCCAACGTGCTGTTCGGCTCCGGCCTGTTCGGCGACGGGCGCCTGCGCAACCTCATCGACCGCTACGTCACGGACGATCTCCTCAAGGCCGTGGCCGAGGAGCACGCCAAGGGCCGGCGCCTGCTCGTCGTGACGACGAACCTGGATTCCCAGCGCGCGGTGATCTGGAACATGGGCGCCATCGCGGCGAGCGGGGTGCCCAATGCCCGCCAGCTGTTCCGCGACGTCCTGGCGGCCTCGGCCAGCATCCCGGCGGTGTTCCCGCCCCAGTTCATCGACGTCTCGGCGGGCGACGCGCGCTTCCAGGAGATGCACGTCGACGGCTCGGTGGTGACACCGGTCTTTACCCTGCCGCAGACGCTCCTGCTGCGCGACGGACGGATCCGCACCGGCGGCAAGGCCGAGATCTACGTGGTGATCAACGGCCGCCTGGAGCCGGACTTCGAGGTCACGAAGGACAACACGCTCTCGATCGTGGAGCGCTCCTTCACGACGGCGAGCCGCGCCCGTTCCCGCGCGACGCTGACGGCGACCTACGCGCTGGCGCGCACCAACGGCATCGGCTTCAATCTCACCTACATCGACGAGAACGGACCCAAGGCCTCCGCCGCGAAGGGCTTCGACACCGCCTACATGCGCGCCCTGTACGAGGCCGGTTACGAGAAGGGCCGGACAGGCGCCTTCTGGCAGCACTCGATCCCCGCCGCGCCGGTGCTGAAGGAGACGGCGAGCGCCGTGGCCAACTGATCGCCCGACCGTTCCGCCGCGCGCCCGACACGGGCGCGCGGCGAACGGCGCGGCTACTTGCCCAGGATCTTCGTCACGAGGCGGCCGAGGGGCGTCGCCGTGCTGGCGTTCCGGTCGTCCCGGTCGACGGGTCGGTTCTCGTTGCCGAGGATCTTGGTGACGATGCGTCCGATCAGGTTCATGGGTCGGCCCTCCGGTATCGCGCCCAAATGGCGCAGCTTCCCCAACAACGGGTCAGGCGCGGGCCGCGTTCCAGCCCGGCGCCCGATCGGGCGCCTCAGACCTGCATGAGGCGGATGTTGTTGGTGTTGCCGGCGGTGTGGAACGGGATGCCGGCGGTGACCACGATGATGTCGTTCGACCGCGCGAAGCCCTCGTCCTGCGCGTGGTGGCAGGCCTTCGAGGTCATCTCCTCGTAGCTGTCGACGTCCTCCGTCAGGACGCTGTGCGCCCCCCACAGCAGGCTCAGCCGCCGCGAGGTCGCGACGTTGGGGGTCAGGGCCAGGATCGACGCGGCGGGGCGCTTGCGCGCGACCCGCGCGGCCGTCGTCCCGCTCGCCGTGTAGGCGACGATCGCGGCGGCGTGCACGGCCTCGGCGAGGTCGGCCGTGGCGGTCGCCACCGCGTGGGGCGGCGTCTCCTCCTCGCCCGGCTCCGAGGCCGCGACGATCGAGTGGTAGAGCTTGTGCCCCTCCACGCTCCGGATGATCCGATCCATCATCGCCACCGCCTCGACCGGGTAGCGGCCTGTGGCGGATTCCGCCGACAGCATCACGGCGTCGGCGCCGTCATAGATGGCGGTGGCGACGTCCGACGCCTCCGCCCGGGTGGGCGCGGGGGCGTTGACCATCGAGTCGAGCATCTGGGTCGCCACCACGACGGGCTTCACGGCGAGCCGGCAGGCCCGGATCAGCTCCTTCTGCCGCCCCGGCACGTCCTCGTGCGGGATCTCGACGCCGAGGTCGCCGCGGGCGACCATCACGGCGTCGGAGAGCCGGATGATGTCGGCGATCCGCTCCAGCGCCTGCGGCTTCTCGATCTTCGACATGATGCCGGCCCGATCGCCGATGATTCCCCGCGCCTCGATGACGTCGGACGGCTTCTGGACGAAGGACAGGGCGACCCAGTCGACGCCGAGATCGAGCCCGAAGGCGAGGTCCGCCCGGTCCTTCTCGGTGAGCGGCGACAGGTCCAGCAGCGTACCCGGCAGATTCACGCCCTTGCGGTTCGAGATCGGCCCGCCGGTGACGACCTCGGCGGTGATCGAGGTCCGCTCGGGCCCGGTGATCCGCACCCGCACCCGGCCGTCGTCGATGAGGAGTTCCTGGCCCGGCACGACGGCGTCGAAGATCTCCGGGTGGTGCAGCGGGATCGCCTGCTTGTCGCCGTCGGCGCCCTCGAGGACGAAGCGGACCGTCTCGCCGGCCTCGAGATCGAGCCGGCCGCCCTGCAGCGTGCCGATCCGGATCTTCGGCCCCTGCAGGTCCTGCAGGATGCCGATCGGCCGGCCGACCTCCTTCTCGAGGGCGCGGATGGCGCCGTGGACCTTGGCGTGATCCGCCTGGACGCCGTGGCTGAAATTGAGCCGGAACGTGTCGACGCCGGCGAGGAACAGGGCGCGGAGCTGGTCCGGGGCGGAGCTGGCGGGACCGACGGTGGCGACGATCTTGGCGTGGCGGTGACGGCGCATGCGGGTCTCGGCCTCCTGAGGCTGCCTCTGGGAATCGAGCCGGGCGCTCGCTCGCGCCGACGGCGCTCACATCGGTCCGCGACGGCCCCGCGGCGAGACCCCGCGGCGCGCGGCGGGCGATTTTTCGCGCGGCGGGCCGATTCCGCGGGCGGCTATCTGGCCGCCTCCCGGGCGATCCCGGCAAGGCCGGCGTCGAACACGCCCGTGATGTCGGCGACGGTGTCGGCGTCGCTCATGCCCTCGGCGTCGAAGGTCGCGCTCCAGATCACCGTGGACCCCGCGCCGTTGGGACGGACCGCCAGCGTCGCGTTGTAGGCGCGCACCGGCAGGGGACCCTGGATGAAGCTGTAGCTGTAGCTCATGCCGGTCTCGTCGCGCGCGGTCTCGACCTCGGCGATCGTGCCCCGGCCGCCCTGCACCACGAGGCCGCGGATCTGCGCGCGGATGCCGTCATCGTCGTCGTCGCCCGACAGGATGCAGCGCTGGACCTGCGGGTGCCAGTTCTGGATCGCGCAGAAATCGCCGACCAGCGCCCAGACCGCCGCGGGCGGGGCCGGGACGTCGCGGCTGCGGGTGACCTCCAGGGCGCTGGCCGGTCCGGCGCCGAGGACGGCCGCGACGATAACCGTCAGGGAAGCGGGCTGCATCACGGGTGGTCTCCGGGCAGGCGGGCTGGTGTGACGCGACTTGGGGCGCTGCCGGGGCCGCGGCGAGCCCCGGGCCGCGTCTCGAAGGTGTCGCTGCCGGCCCGCTATGCTACGCCGCCCTCGTCTGGATCACCGGAGATGCCCATGGACGATCGCGCCGCGCCGAAGCGGCCCGCGACCCGGAGCGGCGCAACGCGCGCGGTCCTGGCGACGGGTGCCGCCCTCGTCTTCGGCACGGTCGTGCCGGCGCGCGGCGCCGGGCCCGGCCCCACCCCGCCGGCCGCACCGCAGTCCTTCGAGGCCTGCCGGGCCGACCTGATCGCCTGGGTCACGGCCCGCGCCGTGCCGCAGGGCCTCGCCGAGGCGCAGCTCGCCCACCTCACGCCCGACCCCGACGTGATCGCCGCGACCCAGAGCCAGGGCGAGTTCGTCCGGCCGATCTGGGACTACATCGAGGCCAGCGTCACGCCGGCCCGCGTCGAGTCCGGTCAGCGCAAGCTCGCCGAGCACGCCGACACGCTCGCGGCCATCGAGGCCAGGTACGGGGTCGACCGCCACATCCTGGTGGCGTTCTGGGGCGTGGAGTCGAGCTACGGCGCCGTGCTCGACAATGCGGCGGTGGTGAAGCCGGTCGTCCGCTCGCTCGCGACGCTCGGCTGCAGCGACCCCAACCGCATGACCTACTGGCGCGACGAGCTGGCGGCGGCGCTCCAGATCCTGGCCTGGAACCAGGCGCCTCTCGACCGGATGCCCGCCGGGCTCACCGGATCCTGGGCCGGCGCCATGGGGCACACGCAGTTCATGCCCAGTGTATACCAGCGCGAGGCGGTCGACTTCGACGGGGACGGCCGGCGCGACATCTGGACCTCGGTGCCGGACGCGCTCGCGTCGACGGCGAACTACCTGCGCAGCCACGGCTGGAGACCCGGCGAGGGCTGGGGCGCCGAGGCGGTGCTGCCCGAGACCTTCGACGCGGCGCTCGCCGACGAGACGACGGTCCGCACCGTCGCGGCGTGGCGGGGGCTCGGCGTGAGGCCCGCCCGCGACCGCGCCCTGCCGGACACGGCCGAGGCGACCCTGATCCTGCCCGCCGGGATCCGCGGCCCCGCCTTCCTGCTGCAGCCGAACTTCGCGGTGATCCTCCGCTACAACACGGCCCTGTCCTACGCGCTGACCGTCGCGCTCCTGTCGGAGCGCCTGCGCGGCGACCCGGGCCTGGTGCACGACTGGCCGCGGGGCGACCGGCCCCTCACCGCCGACGAGCGGCGCGACCTGCAGACCCGCCTGACGGAGCGCGGCTTCGCCACCGGCGGGGTCGACGGCAAGATCGGCCCGAAGACGCGGGCGGCGCTGCGCGCCTTCCAGGGGTCGGTCGGCCTGCCGCCGGACGGTTACGCCGACGCCGCGCTGCTGGACCGGGTCCGGGCCGCGCCCTAACGGGCGCTCACGCCAGGAAGGCGGGCTCGTCCCGGGCGAGCACCCGCTTGACGCTCTCCAGGTGCAGCCGCGCGCTCTCGGCGCGGCCGGCCGCCTCCTGGGCCGCCACGTGCTTCACGATCGCCTCGGGCACGGCCTTGAGCGCGCGCCCCGTGCTCATGGCCAGGACCTGCGCCTGCGCGGCGCGCTCCAGGTAGTAGAGGTCGTCCCAGGCCTCCGCGATGGTCTCGCCCAGCACCATCACGCCGTGGTTCTTCAGGAACACCACGTCCGCATCGCCGGCGCTCTCGGCGATCCGCCGGCCCTCGGACGCGTCGAGCGCCAGTCCGTTGTAATCCTCGTCCACCGCGATGCGGCCGTAGAAGCGCAGGGCGGTCTGGCCCGCCCACAGCAGCGGCTCTCCCTCCAGCATGGCGAGGGCCGTCGCGTAAGGCATGTGGGTGTGGAACGCGGCCCGGGCCCGGGGCTTCAGCCGGTGCAGTTCGGCGTGGATGTGGAAGGCGGTGGCCTCCGGCTGGCCGTCGCCCTCGATGACGTTGCCGTGGAAGTCGCAGAGCAGCAGGCTCGACGCGGTGACCTCCGCGAAGGAGAGGCCGTAGGGATTGACCAGGAACAGGTCGGGCCGCTCCGGCAGCACCGCCGAGAAGTGGTTGCAGATGCCCTCTTCCAGGCCGTGGCGGGCGGCCCAGCGCAGGCAGGCGGCGAGGTCGATCCGGGCGCGGCGCACGCTGTCGGCGTTCAGGGGCTCGTTGCTGCGGGCCGGCGGGGTCCCCGGGGCGGTAACGGCGTGCGCCATGCGTGCGGGCTTTCCTGTGTAAAGGGATCGGGCCGGGCGACCCGGCCGGGGCCGCACTCTAGACGCTCGCGCGCAGCCGCCAAGCGCTCAGGCGCGGCCGTCCGTGACGCCGCCGACGAGGTTGAGGCCGAGCAGGAAGTCCGACGCGAAATCCGTGCGGACGACCGGCTCGCGCGGGATCGCCTCGCGCAGGAGATCGCGCTCGGCGCGGCGCGCCGCGACCGCCTCCGCCACCGAGACGCGCCGGAACGACAGGCGCGCCCCGCCCCGGACCTGCGCCAGCCGCCCGAGATCCGGCCCGATGACCGTGGCGATCTTGGGGTAGCCGCCGGTGGATTGCCGGTCGGCCATCAGGATGATCGGCAGGCCGTTGCCGGGGACCTGGATCGCCCCCATGGCGACGCCGTCGGAGACGATGTCGTGCCCCTTGGCGTGTTTCAGCGGGGTGCCGTCGACGAAGCAGGCCATCCGGTCGCCGCGCGGCGAGACCGTCCAGGGGCCGGCCAGGAACGCCGCGATCTGGTCGGGCGCGAAGTAGTCGTCCTGCGGGCCCAGCACGACCCGGATCTCCCGCCCGTCCCGGATGAGCCAGGGCGCGACGAGCCGCTGCGGCGGCCCGTCCGGTGTCCGACCCTCGGCGACGGGGAGGCGGTCGCCCGCGGCGAGGCCGCGGCCGTCGAGGCCGCCCAGCCCCGAGCGGGTATGGGTCGCCGCCGACCCGAGGACCGGCGCCACGTCGAGACGCCCGGCGACCGCGAGGTAGCCCCAGGCGCCGGCGTCGCCGGCCCGCACGACGAGGGTCTGGCCGGGCTCCAGGGTGAGCGCGACCGTGTCGGGCAGGAGCACGCCGTCCAGCGCGACGCGGAAGCCCGGCGCCAGCAGGGCGAGCCCGACGGCGCCGTCCTGCGCCGAGACGGTGACGCCGCCGGTGGAGATCTCGACGGCGGTGGCGTCGAGGGCGTTGGACGCCGCCCGGTTGGCGGCGGCGTGCATCAGCGGATCCATCGGGCCCGCGGCCGTGATGCCATAGCGCAGGTAGCCGTGCCGGCCCCCGTCCTGCAGGGTGATGCCGGGTCCGGCGGCGTCGATGACGAGGGCGGGCATCAGCGCGCCTCCCCGCGGCGGGCCACCGGCTCGCCCGCCGCCTCGCGCGCCGTGAGGGCGTCGAAGGCCGCCGCATCCACGGGCTCGAAGCGGATCAGGTCGCCGGCGCCGACGAAGAAGCTCGGGTCGCGCTCCGGCGCGTAGAGGCGGGCCGGGGTCGCGCCGATCACGTACCAGCCGGTCGGCATCGGCACGGTCGCCACCGCGGCGAGTCCGCCGCCGATCATGATGGCGTTGCGCGGGTGCGGCGGCCGCGGGCTCGCCCGCCGGGGCACCGCCAGGGGCTTCGGCAGGCCGCCGAGATACGCGAAGCCCGGCGCGAAGCCGTACATGTAGACCCGGAAGGTCGTGGCGGCATGGGTCGATACCACCGTCTCCGGCGACAGGCCGCTCCGCTCGGCGACCTGCGCGACGTCCTCCCCGTGGGGCGCGTCGTAGCAGCAGGGCAGAGTCCAGAGGGTCGGGCTCGCCGCGCGCGCGGTCGCGCCCGCCGCCAGCGCCCGGACCCGCTCGGCGAGCGTCCCGCGGTCGAGCACCAGCGGGTCGTAGTGCAGCATCAGGGAGCGGTAGGTCGGCACGCGCTCCCGCAGCCCCTCCGGCGGGTCCGCCCCGAGGGCGTCGTCGAGCGCCAGGACCCGGTCGCTGATCGCCGGGTCGACCGTGCGGCCGAACTCGACCACGAGGGCCGCCTCGCCGGCGTCGAGGAGGCGGGGCTCGTCCAGCGCCGCGCTCACGGCCGGAACGGCGCCAGCGAGACGCCCGCGCCCTCCAGCCGGGTCCGCACCGCCCGCGCCGTGGCGACGGCGTGGTCGGAATCGCCGTGGACGCAGATCGAGCGGATCGGCGTCGGCAGCGTTTGACCGTCGGCCGTGAGGATCGCGCCCGCCTCGACCATGCGCAGGACGCGGTCGGCCGCCTCGCCGGAATCGGTGATCATCGCGCCGGGCTGGCTGCGGGGGATCAGCAGGCCGGTCGGCGTGTAGCCGCGATCGGCGAAGATCTCCTGGTGGACCTCGAGGCCGCAGGCCTCGCCCGCCGCTACCTGGGCGGTCAGCGCGATGGCGAGCAGCGCCAGCTCCCGGTCCACCGCGCGGACCGCGCGGGCGATGGCGTCGGCCACCGGCCGCTCCTCGGCGGCGACGTTGGCCAGCGCCCCGTGGGCCTTCACGTAGGTGATGCGGTGGCCGGCATAGGCGGCGAGGGCCTGCGCGGCGCCGATCTGGTAGGCGACGAGCCGCTCGATCTCGGCCGGGCTGTACGGCATCCGTCGCCGCCCGAAGCCCCAGAGGTCCGGGAAGCCCGGATGGGCGCCGACGGCGACGCCGCGCGCCTTCGCCAGCGCGAAGGTCCGGGCCATGATCTCGGGGTCGCCGGCGTGGAGCCCGCAGGCGACGTTGGCCGAGGTGACGATTCCGAGGATCGCCGCGTCGTCGCCGCAGGCGTAGGCGCCGTAGCCCTCGCCGAGGTCGGAATTGAGGTCCACGCTGGTCATCGCCGCCGCTCCGCGTGCCGATCGGGTCTCACAGGGCCGCAACGGGTTCCGGCTCGGCCGGATCCGCGGTGCAAGAATCGAGCGCGCGGCCCGCCGTCTCCGGCAAGAGAAGCGCCGCGACGATCACGAGGCAATAGGCCCCCGCCGCCACGACGCCGATGGCGGTGCCGAGTGTCAGCGAGCCGCTGAGATGGCCTACTACGGCCGGGCAGATCGCGCCCGTGGCGCGGCCGAAATTGTAGCAGAATCCCTGTGCGGAGCCGCGGATCCGGCTCGGGAACAGCTCGCTCAGGAAGGCGCCCATCCCGGAGAAGACGCCGGAGAGGAAGAAGCCCAGCGGGAAGCCGAGGACCAGCATCACCGGGTCGGTGATCGGGATCAGCGTGTAGGCCAGCACGAGGACACCGGCGCAGAAGCCGAACAGGACGAAGCCGCGACGGCGCCCGATGCGGTCGGAGAGCCAGGCGCTGGTCAGGTATCCGACGAACGACCCGAAGATGAGCATCAGCATGTAGCCGCTGGTGTTCAGCACCGAGAGGTTGCGCTCCGTCTTCAAGTAGGTCGGGAGCCACGTGGTCACCGCGTAGTAGCCGCCCTGCATGCCGGTCGCGAGCAGGCTCGCCAGCACGGTCCGGCCGATCAGCGGCCGGGAGAAGATGTCGAGGAAGCTGCCGGTATCGCCGACGTCGCGCATCGCGGCGCGGGTCTGGCGGTAGATCTCGGGGTCCTCGATGTTGCGGCGGATCCAGAAGATCAGCACCGAGGGGAGGGCGCCGAGCCAGAACAGGATCCGCCACGCCACGGCGGGCTCCGCCAGGGCGAACACGGCCCAGAAGGCGATGGCCGCGCAGGCCCAGCCGACCGCCCAGCTCGACTGGACGAGCCCCACCGCCTTGCCGCGGTAGCGCGCCTGGATCGTCTCGGCGATCAGCACCGACCCCACCGACCACTCGCCGCCGAAGCCGAAGCCCTGGAGCGCGCGGGTCACGAGCAGCTGCTCGTACGAGTGGGTGAAGCCGCTGAGCACCGTGAACAGGGTGAACCACGCGACGGTGCCCTGCAGGACGACCACCCGGCCGTAGCGGTCCGCCAGGATTCCGGCTGCCCAGCCGCCGATCGCCGAGGTCACCAGCGCGGCGGTGGCGATGTTGCCGGCCTCGACCTTGGTCAGGCCCCAGACCACGACCAGGGTCGGGATCAGGAAGGTGTAGACCATGTAGTCGAACGCATCGACGCCGTAGCCCGCGAAGGCCGCGCCCAGGACCCGGCGTTCCGCCGGACTCGTGTCTTTCACCCACATGGCGCAACTCCTTCGCGGACGGGCCGCCACGCGGCCGGGAGGGTCACAGGAACGGCAGGTCCCGGTTGAGGAGGTCGGTGATCAGCATGTGACCGGGCGCGTGGGTGATGCAGAGCGGCAGTCGCGCCGCCATCGCCACCGCCTGCGGGGTGACCCCGCAGGCCCAGAAGACCGGGAGCTCGTCGGGCTCGATCGGGACGGGGTCGCCGAAATCCGGCCGCGCGAGGTCGCGGATGCCGATCAGGCCCGGGTCGCCGAGATGGATCGGCGCCCCGTGGACCGCCGGCATCCGGGCCGTCACCTGCACGGCCTTGATGGCGTCCGCCGCCTTCATCGGCCGCATGGAGACCACCAGGGGGCCGTGGAACGGTCCCGACGGTTGGGTCTCGATCGACGTCCGGTACATCGCGACGTTGCGGCCCAGGGCAACGTGCCGGAGCGGGATGCCCGCCTCGATCAGGCCGGCCTCGAACGAGAAGGAGCAGCCGAGGACGAAGGTGACGAGGTCCTCGCGCCAGACGCCGGTCAGGTCGGGCAGCTGCGCCGCGAGTTCGCCCCCCTCGTAGACGCGATAGCCGGGGACGTCGGTGGCGAGGTCGAGGTCCGCCCCGAGCGTCGGAAGCGCGCGGGCGCCGGGCCGCGAGACGCCGAGGATCGGGCAGGGCTTCGGGTTCTGCTGGCAGAAGCGGTGGAAATCCTCCGCCATGGCCCGCGGCAGGATCATCAGGTTGCCCTGCGCGTGGGCGGGGACGAGACCCGAGGTGTGGCCCCGGAACCGGCCCGCGCGGATCGCGCGCCGCGCGTCCACCGCGTCGGCGAAGACAGGTGCGGCGCCGTCGGCGCCCGGGTGCTGGCTCACCGCGTTGATCTCCCCGGCTGGTCGTCGTGCGCCGGGCCGCCCTCGCCGGGCGCCCGTATTCCGCAAGATCGCGATCGCTTCAGCGATTCATTTCCTGCGGCAACGATCCCATCGCGCCGCGGGGCGCGCCAATCGTGATTGCGAATGGGGCGCGATAAACCCGTCTTATCGGCCGGCGGCCCAGGTCTCGGCGACCTCCTGGGCGAGGCGGGCCGCGTCCGCCACGAAGTGGTGGGCCGGCCGCTTCGTGTGCATCGCCGTGAAGGTCAGGTCCGAGAGCGTCGGCTCGGCCGGCAGGACCCGCAGGGTGCCGGCGCGGAGCTCGGCCTCGACCACGGCCGGCGGGATCACGCAGATCCCGAGGCCCTCGACGCCCATCTTCACGATGGTGGCCAGCGAGGCGCTCGTGTGGATCTGGCTCGGCAGGAGGTTCTCCTGCAGGACGAGGTCGCGCAGCTCGACGTAGGGGCTGGTGTTGCGCGGGTAGGTGATGAGCGGGTGGTGCAGCAGCGCGCCGAGGCTCAGGGGCTCGTCGCCCGGCAGCAGGTCCGGCGCGGCGATCCAGGCGACGGGGGTGCTGAACAGCGCGCGGTTGGCGAAGCTCGGCAGGGTGATCGGGCCGACGAGGAAAGCGAGGTCGATCTCGTCGGCGACCAGGGCGGCCTGCATGTTCGGCGAGATGTCGACCGTGATGTCGACGCCGATCCCGGGATGGGCGGCGCGCATGCGCTCGATGAAGCGCGACAGCCACAGGTGGACGATCGTCTCGGACACGCCGAGCCGCAGGGTGCCCCGCGTCCGGCCGGTCTCGTGCAGGGCCGCGCTCATCTCGGTCTGGAGCGCCAGGAACCGCTCGGCGAAGCCGAGGAGCAGACGCCCCCGCTCCGTCAGCGCGACGTCCCGGCTGCGGCGCTCGAACAGCGTCCCGTACTCATGCTCCAGGGCCGCGATGCGCTGGGAAACTGCCGGCTGGGTGGTGTTCACCTTCTCGCTGGCGCGCCGGAAGCTCGAGAGTTTCGCGACCCAGTAGAACACCTCCAAGCTGCGGAAATCCGCCATCCCGCGATCGTCCCGCGCCGCCGTCGTGTCCGGTCATATCGCGCTCCGGCGCGCGGAAGCGCAAGCGTGCGGCTGCTCTCGTCCTGGGTGGACGACCTGACGCTCGCGCCGCGGCGCGCCGCTAGAGGTCCGACACGGTCGTGGCCGGGCGGGCCGGGCGCATGTGCGCGAGTAGCAGGCGCGCTTCCGCGACCAGGGGATGGTCCAGGTACCAGAGGCCGCAGGCCCAGCCGGCGACCCCGGCGGCGATCGCGGCCGCGAGGCTCGGCAGCGGCGTCTCGGCCGACCATCCCCAAGCCGACATGACCAGGATGGCGGGTGCGACGGCGATCGCCGTCAGTGTGGCGGCGTGGAGGTAGATGGGGGCGTAGTCGCGCCTGAAGGTGTCGGTCATCCGCTCGAGATGCGGCCGATAGAGTCCCACGGCCAGGAGCGCCTCGCCGATCCGTGCCGCGCCCGCGCCGCCGAGGCCGAACAGGCAGCCGACGCTGAACATCACGAAGCCGGCGCCGTGGCGCAGGAACTCGAACCGCGCCTGGAGGGCGGTCTGATCCCGGATCAGGAACACCTCCCAGGTCATGCTGAGCGAACTCAGGACGATCGCGGCCACGGACAGCAGGCAGAAGGGCAGCGCCGCGCCGTCCCAGCCCGGACCGAGCAGGAGGCGCACGATCGGCCCGGCCAGGACGGCCGCGCCCGCGAAGGCCGGCCAGAGCAGCACGGTGATCATCCGCAGCGTGTGGAGGTAGCACGCGCGCAGGGACTGTCCGTTCCGCTGCTGATTCGCGAGGTCCACGAAGGTGATGCGGGTGATCACCACGTGGAGGTGGTCCCACATCAGGGTGTTGAGGCTCGCCGCGCGGGAGTAGAGGCCGAGGGCGCTGAGCCCGAGCATCCGCCCGAGGACGAGGTCGCCCATCCGGCCGGCGATCCCCGCGACCCCCGCGATGGCGAAGAGCCGGCCGCCGTAGGTCAGGATCTCGCGCCAGCCCGCGAGCCCGAGGCGCAGCGACACGTAGCGCAGCCCGAGGCCGTTCGCAGCCAGCGCCGCCGCGACGGCGCCCGCGGCCTGCCCGTAGGCCTGACTCATGTAGCTGAAGCCGAGGAGGGCCAGCGCCAGCATCGCGCCACTGGCGACGAGACCGCGCAGCATGTTGACCAGGGCCACGCCGCGGAAATTGCCGTGCCGCTCGATCATGGCGGCCGGGCGGAACTCCAGTGCGCCGACGAGGGGCACCACGGCGAGGATGGCGAGGGCGCGCTGGACCTCCGGCTCACCGAGGAGAACGCTGCCGAACACGCTGAAGGCCAGGATCAGGATCGCCGCCGCGCCCGACAGCATCAGGTTCACCGTGAAGACGCTCGCCAGCAGCGCCGCGTCCACCCGCTCCGCGCGGACGATGTAGCTCGATAGGCCGCAGGAGCGCAGCGTCGACAGCAGGCCCGCGATGGCGGCCGCGAGGCTGAAGATGCCGGTCTCGTGGGGGGTGAGCAGGCGCGCCAGGGCGAGCGAGGTACCGAACTGTGCCAGGAACAGGCCGCCCTGGCAGAATCCCATCCAGGCCAGGCTGCGGCGCTTCGAGAACGCGGGCGGCGCCGTCGCTTCCGGCCCCTCTCGGAGTTCTGCCATGGGATCCTTCGGACGCGACAGGGTGGAGGCGGCGCTGGCTGCGGCCAGGGCGCGATCGGTCAGAACGGTCTAACAATGCCCGGTCGACCGTGGCAGCTGGCCAATCGGAGGACCAGGCCCACGCCCGATGGCCGAGGCCAAGCGGGCCTGCCGTCAAGCTCTGGAGCCGCGGAGAGGCCTGAAACCTTCGGATTCCTGCCAGGGAAGAGCTGCCTCTTGCTGTATGGGGTGAGTAGAATCGGGGTGCGTCGATAGAGAAATCCAGGATCCGAGGTATCCATTCTTTATCGGCTGCTTCTGGTGCGGCTCGGGCTGTATGCATCGCGTTGTATCGCGATTTCGAAAAAATCGATCACATGAATGGTGCGCGGCTCGGACAGAATGATCTGCATCGGCGGGCGAAAGCTCTCGCGAATGATTTGAGGGCGCCGTCTCGGCGCGTCCGGGGCTGCTCTCTGATGCACTGGGCAGAGGAGAGATCGCGCATTTGTGGTGATAGACCGGCAAATTCTTGGGACGTATTTCTCGTCTCATGGGACGAGAAAAGCGAGATCGGGCGATCGTGGTCGGAGCAGGGGGCGGAGCTGATCTCTTTCTATAGTTCGCCAACGATGGGAGCAGCGGCCGCTTTGCCTCAGCAGCCGCGATTTTTTGCGACGCCACATCACCGAGATGTTTGGTTCCGCATCCAAAAGGCGTAGCCCGCCCTACGGCGCACGGATCAATGGAGTGCAATGATATTACTATACCTTGTCTGAAGCTTGTTTTATAAGTTCCCGGTCCTGGCAGTATTTTTGAGATAATGCCAAATGAAAGTCAGCTTTATCGTATGTACCCGGAACCGCGTTGCGTCCCTCTTGGAAACGCTCGGGTCGATGACGCGGGCGATCGAGGCCGCGCCGGGCGCTGAGGCCGAGATCATCGTCGTAGATAACGGGTCGAGGGACGGGACGGATACGGCGCTGAAGCGCTGGTCGGCCTCCGTGTCGACCGATCGTTTCGATGTTCTGCTCCTCGCGCAGTCGCGCCCGGGTGTTGCTGGGTCTCGAAACGCCGCGATCGCGCGTTCTTCCGGAGACATCATCGCGTTCATCGACGACGATTGCGTCGTGTCGGATCAGTATCTGCGAGACCTGATCGCGCACTATGCCGGTGACACGGAAAGCGTCATTCGCGGTGGCCGGGTCGAGCTGGGATCGCCGCAGGACATCGACTTCACCACGAAGACCGAGGCCCGGGCCAGCCGGCTGACGTACCCTGACCATCCCGGCGGCTTCGTCCACGGTTGCAACATGACCTGCAGCCGTGCCGTCATCGAGCGGATCGGCGGGTTCGACGCGGCCTTCGGCCCCGGAGCGACGTTCCGCGCGGCCGAGGATACGGATTTCATCTATCGCGGCTGGGCGGCCGGCGTGGCCGTCGAGTACGTGCCCGACATGAGCGTCAAGCACTTCCACGGGCGCCGGGATCACCGCACGATCGACCGACTGCACTGGAACTACCAGTTCGGCAACGGCGCGCTCTACGCCAAGCACATCGGCCGCAGCCCGTGGCTGATCAAGCACCTGTACTGGTCCGCCCGCAACGCCGCCCGCGAGCTGGTCGGGGGCCCGCGCTTCGACGCGCATCTCGGCCTGACGTGGCGCGCCATCGTGACCGCCAATCTGAGCGGCGTCCTGGCCTTCGCCTGGCACAGCGCGCGGACGCTGCTGACGCGCTCCACCGTCCGGGCCTAGACCCCTGCGCTCCGTCGGGCACGGCCGGAGCGCGGCTCGTGCAGTGGCCCGCTCAGCGGGTCGTCGCGCCGCCGGACTGCGCGAGGAGCGTCCGGCCGAGCATCAGTAGCGTGACGCGCCGTCCGAGCTTCATCGCCGGGTAGAGAAGCCGCGCACGACCGGGACTGCGCAGGAGTCGCGCGAGGAGCCGGCTGGCCACGCCCCGGTCGTCGCTGAGGCGCGACAGCAGGACGAGCGCGTCCGGGCCGTAGTACAGGTTCGCCCCGTGACGGACGACCATGCCCTCGTTGAGGTCGTACCCGCGCCGGGTGATCTCGTCGACCAGGGGACCGCCGCTCCGGGCGTCCACCAGGGCGACGGTGCCCACGGACCGGCGCAGGGCCATGAGGTGCACGTAGTTCGAGCAGAACGGACATTCGCCGTCGTAGACCACCGTCAGGGCGGCCTCGGTGGAGGGGGCGGTCATGGGGTCAGATCGATCCTGTGCTCGGCTTCGGACACCACGCGGCGGACGGTGACGCCGTCCTGCATGCTGAAGCAGACGGATTCGCGCCGATACACGTAGGCGACGATGTCGGCCATGGCGACCGTGTCGAAGCCGGCGGCATACTGGAGCGGCACGAAGAAGTGGTGCGGATAGAGCGCGTAGGGAAACAGGCCGGTCCTGTCGCGGATCGCGCTCACGAGGCGATGGTAGCCCCGGATATAGGCGTCCATCGCCGGCCCATCGATCTCGGTCTTCGCGTATTCCTGCCCCATGCCGTCCGGCGCGGTCAGGACGGGCACGTCGCAGGCCGTCGAGGCCGTGACCTTGCGGAACACCTGAGTCCCACCGTTCGGATTGTCGAGGGCGAAGGCGTGCGCGGCGTCGGGCGCGCCGTAGGCCATGTGGGCGAACGGGTAGGAGTAGAAGGTGAAGAAGTTGGTCGGCACGTAGTGCCGCTGGCCGTTCCGGTCGATCGCCTCGAAGTACATCTTGTTGTTGGCCAAGGTGTCGTACCAGCCGAGCCAGGCCTGGGTCATGAAGGTGTTGCCGGTCAGGATGAACAGCACCGACAGGATCCCGACCGAGACCGGCGGGCGCTCGTAGTGCCGGCTGACGACGACGGCAGCGATGGCGAGGTTCAGCATGATCCAGGGGGCGAAGTTGGCGCCCATGAGCACGATGATCGACAGGTGCATCACGTCGAAGCCGAGCAGGAGCAGCAGCAGCCAGCGGCGCGGCATCAGGATCCCCACCAGGGCGATACCCTGCCCGAACAGGATGAGCGTGTTCGTCAGCGCGCTCGAATGGCTCAGGATCATCCGCATCGCCTCCACCAGCACGGGCCAGCCCGCGTAGGGGACGTGATTGTTGTCGAGGCCGACGACGAAGATCTTGCCGGGATCGTTGTTGAGCAGCCAGGAGAGCGGGCCCTCGTCGAGCGTGACCTTGGCGAGGAACGAGGAATAGTAGTTGCCGAGGTGGATGCTGATCGCCGCCGCGATCAGAACCTTCGAGAACATCGTGCTGGCCGCCGCGACGTCCGCCCGCGCCGAGGCGCCCAGGCCGGGCCAGTCGCGGATCCGCGCGGTCATGTGGGCCACCAGGAGGCCGGCGACGAGGCAGAAGCTCACCTCCGCCAGCGGCAGCACGTCGATGATGTGGCCGTGCCAGAGGCCGGTGACCCGGATGACCGCCTGCTTGCTCCAGACCAGATAGGTGGCGCTGATCAGGGCGAGGGAGGGCCAGCGCAGGCAGAGTACACCCCCGGCCACGGCCGCGACCCAGAGCACCGCGATGGCGCCGACGGCGACGGTCGCCTTGGCACCCGGGAGGACGATGGGGAAGAGCGGATAGTGGATCAGCGCGTACCCGCCCGCGATCGCGCCGATCATCTGCAGCAGCCGGACCGCGGCGAGATCGGCGGCGGCGAAGCGCACCCGCGTCATCGCGAGGGCCAGCGCCACAGGGAGCACCACCCCGTAGTAATTGTTGATCGCCGTGACGCCGTGCGAGATCTTCAGCAGGGCCAGCAGGCCGCCGATCTGCGCGACCAGGATCAGGTAATAGCGCGCCCGGTCCACCACCGGCCGGACGAGGCGTCTCAGGGCTGAGTCGAGGGACTTGTCCGTGCCGGTGATCGGGAGCGAGCTGCTCATCGTCTGTCTTCCGCCGCGCTGGTGCGACCGCCGCCGTTGGAGGCGACGACCTCATCCCCAAGGGCCCGCGACGACGGGGCGGCCAGCGGCCGAACGGGTCCCTCCGTCATACGGGCGTCTCGAGGAGGGCCCGCCGCGGACGAGTCCTGCCGCCGCGGGCTCCTGCCTCGCCGGTGAGCTTGGCATTTCACGGGGGTGTGAGGAGCCGCAAAGAGGGGGATCGCCCCTACGCCTTTCGGTCATCCCGGCCGTCTGAAGTCCAGGCACACGCGGCCGCACCGCGGAGCGGGACGCGCGTCAGCGCGGCGCCTGTCCCGCCAGGGGGGAGGTCTCGTCGACGAACGTCATCTTGGCGGCGAGGCGCGCCGCCAGGATCCGTCGCCGCGCGGTGAACAGGGGCCTGAGGAGGGCGCTGCCCTTCAGGAAGGCCGCGATCCTGGAGCGGGACGTGAAGATGGTCGACTCGAAGGGCTGCCGGGAGACGGCGTTCGGGACGAGCGCGCGACCGCGTGTCAGGGCGCCGCGCTCGAAGAAGTAGCTCCAGTTGTCCGACGTCACCGCGACCGGTCGGTTCGCGCGCAGGATCCCCTCGGCCGCCGCCCGGGTGATGACGTAGGCCGCGGCCGTGCCGAGGCTGCTCATGTCCATGGGCAGGCACAGCCGGTGCTCGCCGACGGTCACGGCGCCGACCGAGCTGAACGCGCCGACCGTCTCGGCCCAGTTGAAGAGCAGGACGACGTCGCCGGGCCGCAAGGCGGCCTCGATGCCGGCCACGATCTGATGGATCTGCGGCGGCAGGACGACGTCATCCTCGACGATGAGGGCGTGGGGCAGGTCGAGCGCGATCATCCGCTCGTAGGCGCTCATGTGGGACAGCGCGCACCCGATCTGACCGGCGGTCAGGTCGGGCTGGAACGGGGCGTTCGGATCCGGGACCGGGCCTTCGTAGCCTGTGATCTCGCAGTGCCGCCCCCAAACGGCGGCGAGGTGCCGGGTCAGATAGGCGTGCCGTTCGCGGAACCGGGGCAGGGAGATCCCGAAGCAGTACATCGTCGTCACCTCTGATGGGGCCTGTCCGACCGGCCGCGGCGACCGCGTTCGGCGCCCGTGATTCTTCCCGATCAGGACCTTCGACCCCGATCGAGATCTTCGACGCCGGCCGTTCGGGGCCCCGCCGCGGGTCGGGCGCCGCTCAGGGCTGGCGGGTCAGTCGCGGGTGATCGGTTCGCTCCCGTCGATGGTCGGTGACCGCACCACCGGCAGGATCGCCGCGAGGAGGAGCTGGTGGAGACCGTGATTGACGAAGAGCGGGCACTCGAAACACACCAGGACGAAGAGCTGGCTCATGAACAGGATCGGCCAAGCCTCGACGTAGCCGGAGGAGCGCGCGAAATCGGCGATCACCCGGCGTGCGGTGTCGAGCAGCGCGACCGTGAAGAGGATCACGCCGACGATCCCGAACGCCACGGCCGTGTCGATGAAGTTGTTGTGGAAGAACCACAGCTTCTGCTTCATGACAAAGTGCAGGTAGGCGGCCGTGGTGACCGGGCTCTCCCAATAGGCTTTGTAGCCGATGCCGATGAGCGGCTCGCGCCAGAACTGGTCGAGGCCGAACTGCCAGAGGACGGTTCGGCCGGTCAGCGTGGTGTCCTTGCCGAGATCGGACAGAAGGCTCGCCGAGATGTCGGCCCCGCGCGCGGCGGCGACGAGGATCCCGACACCCGCCAGGGCGATGGCGATGCCGAGGCAGAAGCCGGTCACGTGCTTGCCCTGCCGCCACGCGAAGATCGCGGCGAGCGGCATCAGCCCCGCGGTGGCCGCCACCAGGGCCGTGGCCGAGTGCGTCGCCAGGAGGAGCGCCAGGGCGAGACAGAAGCCGAACGCGGTCAGGAGACGGTTCCATCCCTGCAGGAAGAGGCAGGCCGCGCAGAGGATCTGAAGGCTCGACAGGGAACCGAGGACGTTCTTGTGCGAGTAGATCCCGGCCCAGTTGCCGTCGGTCCCGCGCGTCAGGGCCGGCGCCGCCACCGTGAGGAAGGCCGACAGAAGCTGCCCGGCCAGCAGGCCCAGGAAGACGATCCTGACCAGGCGGGACAGACCCATGGTCGTCCGCAGGGTGATGCCGGCCACGATCGTCGCGAGCAGCTGGAGTCCGTGATAGGCGGAGAGGCCGGGCGTCAGGGACCAGAGGGCCGACGCGATCGCGAGGAGCGGCCAGCTGAGCAGCAGCAGGCGGCTGCCGAACAGGGTGGCGACGAGGTCGCGGCGCAGGACCAGGAACGCGAAGGCGATCAGGTCGGTGCCGATCCAGACGGCCTTGTCGACGCCCGGCAGCTTGATCTGCTCGCCGACCACCGGCGCGAAGAGGAACAGGACGATCCACGCCGCGGCGGCCACGCCGAGCCGGGGCATCGCGTCGACGCCTTCACCCGCGCCCCCGGCACCCGCCCAACGGTGATCCGGCCCGTACGGCCCGAGCGGCGACCACGCGAGGCCGCTCGCATGGCTCGGTCCAAGGCTCGCCAAGTCTCGTGGAAACGCCATCGCTCGATCTCGGACGCCCGGGGTGAGGCAGTGTCCCGTCCGCCCTGCGGTCGGACACCGCTCGGGGCTGCCGCGGACACGCCCCCTCGCGAGTCGACGCTAGTCCGGGCATTTCGAACTCAGAACTCGACCAAACGAGGTAGCGGCGGCTCGCGGAGGGCGCGGGCCCGGAAGGCCGCGACGGGACACGCTGCCGAAGCGACCGCCGTGGCGGGATAAGATGCCGCAGCCCGTGGTCGCAGCCGCGACGTCGAATCGACCGTGCCGCTGCGGGTATTGTCTTTTTTCATACGATTCAAGCTTGTCCGACGCTCCGCAATAGCGCGATCGGCGGTCAGCATTTCGCGGAACTTGGGAATCGTGGCGGAACTCTTGGGACGATTAGGCATTTGGCAGTTCGATAAATCCTGGAGGAGCGTTTGATGAAGGTCTCTCGTCTGTCCGGCGCGGTTGCGCTTCTGGCCCTCATTGCCGGTCCCGCCCTCGCGGCGCCGTGCAACACCGGAACCACAAAGTCGAAGACCCCCGATCAGCAGGCTTCGAATCCCAAGAGCTCCGACGTCGACAAGTCGAGCAAGAACCTCGCTGGCGGCAACCAGCCGGCCTCGCCGGGCACCGTCGGCGCCATGAACAACGCGGGCGCCACGCAGACGGCCGATCGTCAGGCGCAGACCGACGCCGGCTCCAAGTCGAATTCGACCGACCCGGCCGCCGCGAATCTGGCCGGTGGTCAGCAGCCGGCTTCCCCCGGCACGGTCGGTGCCATGAACAAGGCCGCCGCCGATCGGCAGACTGCCCCGGTATCCGGCGACGATTGCTGATCTGACCCGACCTTTCCCGGCACGTTGAGAGCCCGCCTCGCACCGTCGAGGCGGGCTCTCGCGTGCCTGCCCGCGCTCCGGACAAACCCACAGCCAGACTCCCGCCTGACGGTTTGAGCCGGCCACGTTCGGGTGTATTCGGCACCGAAACCGGGTAGATTCGGCAATCGGGCCAGGGGGAGGATCGCGACGTGAGTGGTCGCCGGGCGCTGCTGCTCATCGGAGGGATCCTGCTGGCCGCGGCCGGTCTCGCTGTCACGCCGACGGGCGAACGCCTTCGCGCCGATGCCGGCCCGGTGGTCGCGGAGGTGCGGGCGCGCGTCGCGGCGCTGATCCCCGCACGGCGGGACGATACGTCCACGGCCGCGCAGCTGCCGGCGCCGCGCACCGCCATCGAGGACGGCCGGACCCTGGTCCGGCTGACGCCGGCCGAGCGCGCGCGGATCGGCCTCGTCGCCGAGGCGCGACCCGCCATCCTTCACCGACAGGAATTGACCGCCTACGGCAGCGTCCTCGATCTCGCCCGCATCACCGAACTGACCAACAGCTACGCGGGCGCCGTGGCGGCGCTCCAGACGGCCCGCGCCCGGGTCGAGGTCTCGGCCAGCGCCGCCCGCCGCGCGCGGACTCTCGGGGCCGGGGTGGTGGCGGTGGCGCAGATCGAGACCGCCGAGGGCACGCTCCTGACCGATCAGGCGTCGGTCACCGCGGCGGAGTCGCAGGTGCGCACCCTCGCGGCGACGGCGCGCCAGGAATGGGGCCCTGTGCTCGGCAAGGCGATCATCGAGCGGTCGCCCCTGGTGACGCGCCTGATCGAGCGGACCGACTTCCTCGTGCAGGTGACGCTGCCACCGGGGGAGACTCTGCCGGAGGCGCCGCGGGCCGCTTTCGCCGAGGTGCCACCGCAGAGCGAGCGGGTCGCCCTGCGACTGGTCTCGCCGGCGACGCGGACCGATCCGCGGATCCAGGGGCAGAGCTTCTTCTACCTCGTCTCCGGCGACAGCGGCCTCCTGCCCGGGACCAGCACGATGGCGTTCCTGGCGGCGCCGCGGGCGGTGAAGGGCGTGCTCGTGCCGGAGGACGCCGTCGTCCACGGGGAGGGCGGGACCTGGGTGTATCGCGGGGCCGGCGACGGCGCCTTCGTGCGCCATCCGGTGCGGCCGGACGCCCCGATGTCGGCCGATGCCTTCGTGGTCGAGGATCTGCCGGACGGCAGCGAGATCGTGCTGCGGGGCGCGCAGGCCCTGCTCTCGGAGGAGATGAAGAGCCGCATCCGCGTCGTGGGCGACGACGATGATTGAGCCCCCCGCTGCCGCCGGCCGCGGCGGTCCGCAGGCGGCCCTCGTCGGCTTCGCCGTCCGGTTGCCCAAGGTGGTGCTGGCGCTGGCCTGCGCGGTCCTGGTCTTCGGCCTCTACGCCCTCGCGGGGGCGCGCTACGACGTGTTCCCGGAATTCGCGCCGCCGACCGTCACGATCCAGACCGAGGCGCCGGGCCTCGATTCGGAGCAGGTCGAGGTGCTGGTCACGCAGCCCGTGGAGGTGGCGGTCGGCGGCCTGCCGGGCCTGGAGACTTTGCGCTCCACCTCGATCCAGGGCCTGTCGGTGATCACCGCCGCGTTCCGGCCAGGCAGCGACGTCGACCGGATCCGCCAGCGGGTCAACGAGCGCCTGGCGGCTCTCGCCGGCCGCATGCCGGACGGGGTCGCGGCGCCCGCCATGACCCCGCTGACCTCCTCGACGCTGACCGTGCTCCTCGTCGGGCTCACCTCCGAGACCCGCGACGCCATGGACCTGCGCCAGGTCGCTGAATGGACCGTGCGCCGACGTCTCCAGGGGGTGCCCGGCATCGCCCAGGTCTCGCTCTACGGCGGGGGCGTCCGCGCCCTGCAGGTCCAGGTCCGCCCCGACGACCTGATCCGCTTCCAGATCGGCCTCAACGACGTCCTGGCGGCCGCCCGGAAGGGGACCGGTGTGCGCGGGGCGGGATTCGTCGACACGCCGAACCAGCGCGTCCTGCTCCGGACCGAGGGGCAGTCGCTCACCCCGGAAGCGCTCGGGCAGATCGTGCTCCACAACGACGGCGGGGCGAGCGTGGTCCTCTCGGACGTGGCGACCGTCACGGCCGCGCCCGAGCCGGCGATCAGCGCGGCCCTCGTGGACGGCAAGCCCGGCGTGCTGCTGATGGTCGGCGCCCAGGTGGGCGTCGATACACGCGCCGTGACTGCCCGCCTGGAGGCGGCCCTCGACGAGTTGCGGCCGGTCCTGAAGCGCGAGGGCGTGAGCGTGCGGGCCGACCTGTTCCGGCCGGCGAACTTCGTGGACGTCGCCACCGGCAACGTGATCCAGGCGCTGGCGCTCGGCGGCGTGCTGGTGGTGGTCGTGCTCCTCGTCTTCCTGGCGGACTGGCGGGCCGCGCTGATCAGCGCGACGGCGATCCCGCTGTCGCTGATCGCCGCCGCGCTCGCCCTCCAGGCCTGGGGCGAGAGCCTCAACACGATGACGCTCGGCGGGCTGGCCCTGGCCATTGGCGAGGTGGTCGACGACGCGGTCATCGGCGTCGAGAACGTCTCGCGCCGGCTGCGGGAGGCGCGGGGCGGACGGCGCGGCCTGCCCCGCGTGGTGCTGGCCGCGATGCTGGAGGTGCGGACCTCGGTCGCCTACGCGACCCTCGCGGTGATCCTGATGTTCCTGCCGGTCCTGGCGCTGACCGGCGTCGCCGGCCGCCTGTTCGGGCCGCTGGCGCTCGCCTACATCGCGGCCGTCGTCGCCTCGCTCCTCGTGGCGCTCACGGTCACGCCGGCCTTGGCGCTCCTGCTCCTCGGAGGCCGCATGGCGCGCGACACGGGCGCGGCGCCGCCCGACCCGCCCGTGGTGCGCTGGAGCCGCGCCGCCTACCTGCGGTTGCTCGCCGGGATCGGGCGGGTGCCGCGGATCGCGATGGCGGGCGCCCTGCTGGTCACCCTCGCGGGGGCCGCCATCCTGCCGACCCTCGGCGCGGTGTTCCTCCCTGACCTGAAGGAGGGGCACATGATCCTGCACATGGTGGCCATTCCCGGCACCTCCCTGCAGGAATCGCAGCGGCTCGGCACGCTGATCACCGGCGACCTGAAGGACATATCGGGCGTGCGCGCCGTGGCGGCGCAGATCGGACGGGCCGAGGCCGCCGAGGATACCGCCGGGCCGCATTACAGCGAGATCCACATCGACCTGGAGCCGGGCCTCGACGGCGCCGCCCAGCGCCGGGTCGAGGCGGCCATCCGGCAGCTGATCGCCGGCTTCCCGGGGGCGGCGTTCTCGCTGAAGACCTTCCTCACCGAGCGCATCGAGGAGACCGTCTCGGGCTTCACCGCGCCGGTCGTCGTCAACGTGGTCGGCAGCGACCTCGACCGGATCGAGGCCGTGGCCCGCTCGGTGGCGCAGGAGCTCTCGGAGGTGAAGGGCGCCCGGGATGTCCAGCAGGCCTCGCCGGCCGGGCTGCCGCAGGTCACGGTGGCGCTGCGACCGGTGGACCTGCGGCACTGGGGGCTCGATCCCGTGGAGGTGCTGGAGGCGGTGCGCACAGCCTACCAGGGCGACACGGTCGGTCAGACCTATCGCGGCAACGCCGTGTTCAACGTGCTGGTGATCCTCGACGCGCGCGTGCGGGACCGCCTCAGCGCGGTGGGCGACCTGCCCCTGCGGGCGCCCGGCGGACGCTACGTCCGGCTGTCCCAGGTCGCCGACGTCTACGAGAGCGCCGGACGCTACCAGGTCCAGCACCTCGGCGCGCAGCGGGTGCAGGCGGTGACGGCCAACGTCGCCGACCGCGACGTGGCGGGCTTCGTGGCGGCGGCCAAGCGCAAGATCGCCCGCGAGGTTCGGCTGCCGGAGGGCGTCTACGTCACCTTCTCGGGTGCCGCCGAGGCGCAGGCGGCCGCCCGCCGCGACCTGCTGGTCCATGCCGGGATGGCCGGCTTCGGCATCGTGGTGCTCCTGGCCATCGTCACCGGCTCCGCGGCGAACCTGCTCCTGGTCCTCGTCAACCTGCCCTTCGCCTTCGTGGGCGGCGTGGCGGCCGCGGCGCTCACCGGCGGGGTGCTGTCGCTGGGCTCGATCGTCGGCTTCGTGACCCTGTCGGGCATCTCGTTGCGCAACAGCGTGATGATGATCGCCCATTACGAGCAGATGGTCACCCGGAACGGGCGGCCGTGGGACGCCGCCACGGCGGCGGAGGGCGCCGCGGACCGGATGGTTCCGATCCTGATGACCTCCTTGGTCACGGGCCTCGGCCTGCTGCCGCTGGCGCTCGGCGCCGGTGAACCCGGCCGCGAGATCGAGGGCCCGATGGCCCTCGTGATTCTCGGCGGCCTCGTCACCTCGACGGTGCTGAACCTGCTGATCCTGCCGGTGATGGCGCTGCGGTACGCCCGGTTCCGCCACCAGGACCCCGCGGATCTGGAACTGACGGCGGTCGGGTCCTGAGGGCGCGCCCGGCCGGCGCCGGCTGACGGGCCCCCGCTGGCCCTACCACCAGCTCGCACGGGTCTCGGGAGCGGGCGGCCGGCTGCTCGCGGCCGGGCGCAGGGAGTGGTCGAGCGCGGCCAGCACGCGGCGCACGGCCTCCTCGTAGGTCGCGGCCACCGGCTCGCGCGGCCGGGCGAGCCCGATCGGGACGGTCTCGTCGAGGCGCCCGGGCCGCGGGCGCATCACCACCACCCGGTCGGCCAGGGTGACGGCCTCCCCGACATCGTGCGTGACGATCAGGATCGTCGGCTTCGACTCGGCCCAGAGATCGAGGAGCTGGTCGTGCAGCCCCTTCCGGGTGAATGCGTCGAGGGCGGAGAACGGTTCGTCGAGGAGCAGCACCCGTGGGCGCGCCACGAAAGCCCGGGCGATCGCCACGCGCTGCTGCTGACCGCCGGACAGCTCGCGCGGCCAGCGGCCGCCGTGCTCGGCGAGCCCGACGCGCTCCAGGGCGTGCGCGACGCGGGCGCGGCGCTCGGACCGGGACAGGTCGGCGAGGCCGAAGCCGACGTTGCCGGCCACGTCGAGCCAGGGCAGCAGGCGCGGCTCCTGGAAGACGACGCCGACGCTCGGATGGGGCGCGCGGATCGGCTCGCCGTCGACCGCGACGGCACCCGCGCTCGCGTGGTCGAGCCCCGCGATCAGCCGGAGCAGCGTCGTCTTCCCGCAGCCCGAGCCGCCGATCAGCGCGACGATCTCGCCCTGCTTCACCGACAGGTCGATGCCCGACAGCGCCTGCGTGCCGTCCGCGTAGGTCTTGGAGAGGACGTCGACGGTCAGCACGGGCGTCTCTCGGCGGGCGTGGCGTGGGGGTCGCGTCGCGGGGCGCCCTCCCGGCCCGCGGCGCGCGTCCGCACCGGTGCGGCGGTCACAGGCTGTCCCGCACGGTATCCTGCCACCGGGTCAGGGGGCCGGTCAGGGCGACCAGGGCCATGTCGGCCGCCTTGCCGACGAGGGCGAAGGCGATGATCGCCGCCACGATCTGGTCGGGCTTGCTGAACTGCTGACCGTCCACCAGCAGGTAGCCGAGCCCCTCCGAGGCGCCCATCAGCTCCGCCGCCACGACGAACAGGAAGCCGAGGCCGAGCCCCGTGCGCAGGCCCACCAGGGTCGCCGGCAGCACGGCCGGCAGCAGGATCCGGCGGGCGAGGGCGAGCCGCGACAGCCGGAAGATCCGGCCGACCTCGACCAGCTTGCGGTCCACCGAGGCGATCGCGCCGGAGACACCGACATAAACGGGGAAGAACACGCCCACGGCGATCAGCAGCACCTTCGGTGTCTCCAGGATGCCGAACCACAGGATGAAGAGCGGCACCCAGGCGAGCGACGGGACGGCCCGCAGCGCCTGCAGGCTCGGGTCGAGGAGCCAGCGCAGCGGCGGGACCGTGGCGACGAGGGCCCCGGCCAGGATGCCGGCCGCCGCGCCGCACAGGAAACCGAGCCCGACCCGCACGAGGGTCGCCTCGACATGCATCCAGAGGTCGCCCGAGACGGCCAGCCCCCAGAGGGTCGCGGCGATCCGGCTCGGCGGCGGGAGCAGCCGCCCGGACGCCGCCCCGCTGGCGACCGCGATCTCCCAGCCGATCGCCAGTATGAGCGGCAGGAGCAGGCCCAGTCCGGCGCGACCGCCCCGCCGCAGCAGCGGCACGCGGCCGCTCACTGTCCGGCGACGGGATTGAAGCGCGTGTCGAGCAGGCCGTCGACGGACGCGGACACGTCGGTGCCCGCCGGGATGATCCCGGCCTGCTGGAGGGCGGTGCCGGCCGCCTTGATCGACTGCGCCTGGGCGGCGCCGATCGCCGGCTGGGACAGGTCGGTCCGCTCGAGCTGCCGGGCGATCACCGGCTCGGGCAGCTTGGTGGCCGCGACGAGGGCGGCTGACAGGGCCTGCGGGTTGGCCAGGGCGTGAGCGCGCGCCCGCTCGTAGGCGGCGATCACCGTCCGGACGAGGTCGGGATGGGCCGTCGCGAAGTCCTCCCGGACGTCGAGCAGACCCCAGGTGTTCGCCGCGGCGTCGCGGTAGAACAGGACGTCGCCGTTCTCGATCTCGGCCGCCGCCATCATCGGGTCGAGGCCGGCCCAGGCATCGACGTCGCCGCGGTCGAGGGCGGTCCGTCCGTCCGCGTGCTGCAGCAGCACGAGCTTGGCGTCGCGCTCGGTGAGGCCGGCGCCCTGGAGCGCGCGGATCAGGAAGATGTGCGGGTCGGTGCCCCGGGTGACGGCGACGCGCTTGCCCTTCAGGTCGGCGGGCTTGGTGATGCCGCTGTCCTTGCGGGTGACGAGCGCCGTCCACTCGGGGCGCGAGTAGGCGTAGATCGCCTTGATCGGGTTGCCGTTGATCCGGGCCACGAGGGCCGCGGCGCCGGCCGCCGACCCGAAATCGATGGCCCCGGCGTTCAGGAACTCGAGCGCCTTGTTGGAGCCGAGCGACTGGACCCAGCGGACCTTGATGCCCCGCGGCGCCAGCGCCTCCTCGAGGAAGCCCTTGTCCTTCAGGAGCAGGCCGACCGGGTTGTAGGTCGCCCAGTCCAGGCGGATCTCCTTCGGATCGTCGGCCCGGGCCTCGCGCGTCGCGAGCGCGCCGATGCAGGCCAGGGCGACGCTGGCGGCCAGAAGGGATCGGCGGGTGGTGCGCATGGTCGGGCCTGATGTCGTGGCGAAACGGAGGGCGGGGGGCGGGGCCGGCGCGGGGCAGCGGACCCGCGTCGCGGCGCGGTCCCGAGCGGTCTCGTCCGGGCGGCTGGGTTCAGGGACGCGGCGCGGTCGGCGCGTCGATCGGACGAACGTGTCCGGTGCGTGCGAGATCCGGAATGGCCCCGATCCCGCGACCCGCGCCGACACGTTTCCCGGCTCCGGGATCGCGACCGGTCCGCCCCTGCGTCTTCATCGTACCTGCGCGGCCCTCGGCGTAACTGTGAATACAAGATCCTGTCGGCCGGTCGCGGAGTCAACAAAAGGGCTTTCTCTACTTGGCGGTGCCGGAGCAAGAATTTTCGGTCGTCCGACCGGGGACGAGAAGAATCTACGCGCCGCGCGGCGGCACCGCGCCTCCCGCACTGTCGTGAGACCGCGGCTGCGGGCTGACACGCCGTTCCGGCTCGACGCAGGCGCGCCGCAGCGCGGGCTGCACGACAGGCGTTGGACTGTTCGAAGCCGTAGCCGAGCGATTTAAGGCAGTAACCGTTGCTGCGAGGCCGAGCGACGTGCAGAGTTCGATGCCCCGGGCGCGCGCGGAGCTCTGCTATGGTCTCGAGAATCGTCGTGATCGGCGGCGGCTTCGCCGGTCTCTGGGCCGCCGCCGCGGCCGCGCGCGCGCGGACCGAGTTCGGCCTCGACGACCGGATCGCGGTCACGGTGATCGCGCCGGACGGGTTCCACGTCATCCGGGTCCGCTGCTACGAGACCGATCTCAGCGCCCTGCGCGTGCCCCTCGACGACGTCCTCGGACCGATCGGCGTGCATCGCCGCGCGGGGCGCGCGATCGACATCGACCCTGCGGCACGCACGGTCACGGTCGAGTCCGCCGCGCCATCCGGCGGCGTCGACACGCTGGCGTATGACCGCCTCATCCTGGCCGCCGGAAGCCTGCTGCTGCGGCCCGATATCCCGGGTATCGGCGACGCCTTCGATGTCGACACCTTCGCGGGGGCTCAGGCCCTATCGGCGCATCTCGATCGCCTCGGCGACGCGGGCCGTCCTGACCAGACCGGCCGCTGGACCGCCGTCGTCATCGGCGGCGGTCTGGTGGGACTGGAGCTCGCCTGCGAGCTGCCCGTCCGGCTCGCCGCTGCCCGCGACCGGGTCGGGGCGACGGGGCCGGTCCGCACCTTCCTGATCGACCAAGCGGAGGAGATCGGGAGCGCCATGGGCGCGGCCGCCCTGCCGGCGATCCGCGAGGCTTTGAGCGGGGCCGGCGTGACCTGCGTCGGCGGTGCGAGAGTCGCCGCCATCGATCGCGCCGGTGTGACGCTGGCGGACGGAACGCACCTGCCCGCCTGGACGAGTGTCTGCGCCACCGGCATGCGGGCGAACCCGCTGGGCGCGACGCTCGACGTCCCGCGCGACACGCTCGGCCGCGTGCCGGTCGACGCCTTCCTGGCCGTCGAGGGGCTGGCCGACATCTACGCGGCCGGTGACGTCGCCTCGGCGGCGGCCGACGATGCCGGCCATCGCACGGTGATGTCGTGCCAGCACGCCCGGCCGATGGGCCGGTTCGCCGGCTACAACGCCGTCTGCGATCTCGCCGGCCGGCCGGAGCGGCGGCTGCGCTTCGCCGCGCCCGACTACGTCACCGTGCTCGATCTGGGCGCCTGGGGAGCGGTCTACACCTCCGGCTGGGATCGCGGCACGCTGGTCTCGTCCGGCGCCGCCGCGAAGGCAACGAAGCGGATCATCAACGGCACGCGGATCTATCCGCCCCTCGACCGCGACGCTGCGGCCATCCTGGCCGCGGCCGCGCCAATCATCCAGGCTGCGCCCGCGACCCGGGCGGGGCAATGATGCCGGCGTGCCTGCGCCGGGTTCGGCTTACCGGTCTCCGGCGGCAGTGACGCTGGCGAAAGCGCTCGTGAGGCGCCAAACACCGCGGACGATCGGACGGAGCATTGTCGAGCCAGCCAGCTACGACCTGCCGAGACTGATAGGTGTCAATCGAGCCGGCCCGGAGTTCGGCCTGCAGACGGCGGGTTAACTGTCCATTAACCATACCAGAGATTGTATTGGCCGTCGATAAAATCCCGCCAGGGTAGAGCCATCATGGTCGCGGCCCCCACAGCCACATGGTCCCATATCCTCACGCAGGTCGCCGACAGCCTGGACCGCTTCGTCGAAGAATCGTCCGCCGAGATCGCGAAGCTCAAGCCGTCCTTCGATACGGTCGGAGTGCCGGCCGGATCCACCGCGCTACACATCGAGGAGGTCGCGCATCCGCCGATCTTGCCGGAACCCGCGGTCAACGACGCGGGCCCCGCGGCGGCCCCCTCAGATCCCGAGGCGGTGTCGGATTGGATGAGCACGCTCGACATCATCAACGGCATGGCCGGCCGCGCCGAAGCGCAGAAGCAGCGTCTGCAGGAGCAGAGGACATCGCACGAAGCCGCCCTGGCCGCCGCGCAGCGCGCGCTGGCGGAGACGCAGCACCGCCTGCACCTGTCCGAGATGCGCGTCCGCGAGGTCGAGGCCCGCTCCGATATCCGGCTGCAGCGAGTCCAGGCCGAGGCCGATGCCCAGGTGCAGGACATCCGCGCGGAGGCCGAGGCCCGGGTTCGGACGATCCGCGCCGAGGCGGAGGCCTGGGTTCGGGCCGCCGAGGAGCAGGTCCGCGTCGCCGACCTGCGCGCCGAAACGGCGGAGAAGTGGCTCGGCCGGATCGACGCGGCCGCCAAGGCCCTTCTTCTGGGCAGCCACGGGCGCCGCGGACCTTCGAGAGCCTGAGGCCGAATGCCGGGGCCGAGCCCGTGTCGGCGCCAGGCCGCCCGCCCCACCGGCGCGCCGCTTCCCGGCGCCGGCCGGAGCCCGGTATCGGACGTCCAGCCCGAAGAAGGATCGTGGCGATTGCCTGTTCGGCCGAAGCCGCGCGCCGGTTCAGCCCGTGGGGCGCGTCGATCCGGCTGGTCGCCGCCGTGGCGGTCGCCGCCGCGCTGCCCCTCTGCGGCTGCGTGTCCACCCCCGCGCCGACCGCCGACATCGCCGTGGCGGACCCTTCGGCGTCGCACCAGGCGGCGACGATGCGGCCCGGTCCGGACATCGACGCGAGCCCGTCCGGATGGCGCCTGCGGCTCACCCGTCTCTAGGCGCGGTCCGGCCACGGCTCGGCTCCAGGATCGGCCTTCGTCAGGCCCTGCCGGCTGTCCGAGCGCGGCGCGCGACGTTCCCGACACGGACTATCTCAACGGAGACGCTGCTGCATCGCCGGATCCTGACGTCTGGCGCGAACCCATCGCGCGGCGTGTCGAAGGCCTCGAACCGTCGGCGCGGTGACCCGCGGCCGGTTCACGCGGTGGTGGCCGGGCGCGCGAGGGCCGGCGGGCCGCCACCCAACCGCGGCATCCTCCGGCGCGCACCCGGACCGGGCTGCTGGACCACCCGGGCCGTGCGCCTCGCATCGACGCGCCGGGCGGCGTCGCACCGCGTGACCCTCGAGTCTTACAAACTGTTCATGTCGTCGAAGGCAAATCGTCAGATGAAGAGGGCAACCCAAGAGACGTCGAGGAATTGACCGGCTGTAGCAAGCCTGAAGATCTTGCCGGGCCCGACAGGGGCCGATCTCTCAGAGAGAGTCGAGACAATGACTGATCCTGGCACCTTCCGCGAAGCCCTTCTCGCTGTGGTTGTCTTGGGAGGAGGGGCTTTCATGGTGGAGCAGTACATCCGGATCCGGGCATGGCCTCGGTCCCGGCCAGACCGCGCGGATGGCGGTGAGCGCGCGCGCTGAGGCGCGCGCCATCCGGATTTGTCCCGCGGACGCGCGCGCGGCGGATTCCGGTTCGACCGGAGGCCGCGCCCGCGACCGGGCCGTGTCCATGAGCTGCTGAGAGTTGGCCGATACTGGCAGGCGCTCCAGGTTGTAGCCGCCATGCCGGGCGAATATTGCTGAAAGTCGATATCGTCGCGTATTCTTGGCGCCCACGGCCGACCGGATCGGCCCGCGATGGAAGGCGCGATCATGGGCGCGAACCGGCGAGACGCGGTTCCGGACTTCTCGGGATACCCGGATCTCGTCGTGATCTATCTGGGCATGAAGGTCCGGACCCTGGCCGGCGTGAAGACACTGCTCGGCTTCGGCCCCCGGATCGACAGGGTCGGCGCTGCGCGGCCGGAGGGATTGCTGCACTACGAGAACAACATCATCTTCAGCCTGCGCCCGCTGCATGTCGGCATGCGCTGGTACTGGCGCGACATCGACAGCATGGTCGCGTGGTCCAAGTCCGAGCCGCACCGGATCTGGTGGCGGGATTTCCTGCGGGACACGCGCGGCGTCGGCATCTGGCACGAGACCTACCACATGCGCGGCGGCATGGAGGCGATCTATCACGACGTCGCCGAGCCAGTCGGATTCTCGGCCTTCATGCCGATGCAGGAGGCCCGGGGCTCCCTGGTGGCGCGGCACGGACGGTACGCCTCCTCGGACCTGCGCGATCTTCCCGCCGACAACGCGCCGGACGCCTCCGTCCCGCGCTGACGCGCTGCCCGCCGCATCTGCCGGACTTCCACCGCGCACCCGCGACGGGCCGCGGGCGGGCGGGGCGGGGTTCGCCCCGGCGGGCGGGTCGGCTAGACACCGGCCCGTGCGAGAGGCACGGAGCGGATCAGGCACGATGACGGTCGGTTCGATGAGACAGGGCACCCTGCGCCTCGGCGCGTTCTTCTACGCGACCGGCCACCACGTCGCCGGCTGGCGCCATCCGTCCAGCGAGGCCGACGGCGGCCTCGTCCTGGAGCGCTATGTCGGCTGGGCGCAGCGGGCCGAGGCCGCGAAATTCGACCTCATCTTCCTCGAGGACGGGAGCGGGATCCGCGACCTCGACCTGCGATCGAGCGAGCGCACCGCGCGCTCGACCCATTTCGAGCCCCTGACGCTGCTGTCGGCCCTCGCGGCGGTGACGAGCCGGATCGGTCTCGTCGCCACCACCTCCACCAGCTTCAACGAGCCCTTCAACGTCGCGCGCCGGTTCGCCTCCCTCGACCATCTCAGCGGCGGGCGCGCCGGCTGGAACCTCGTGACCTCCGCGACCGACGCGGAGGCGGCGAATTTCGGCGGCGACCGGATCGACCGCCATGCCGACCGCTACGAGCGTGCCGAGGAGTTCGCGGACGTGGTCCTCGGCCTGTGGAACACCTGGGACGACGGCGCCGTGATCATCGATCGCGCGAGCGGCCAGTTCTCGAAGCCGGACGGCTTCCGCCCGCTGAACCATCGGGGCAAGCATTTCGAGGTCCGCGGACCGCTCAACATCTCGCGCACGCCGCAGGGCCAGCCCGTGCTGGTGCAGGCCGGCTCGTCGGGGCCCGGCAAGGATCTCGCGGCGCGCACCGCCGAGATCGTGTTCACGGCGAACCAGACGCTGGAGGAGGCGGTGGCCTTCTACGGCGACCTGAAGGAGCGCATGGCCCGGTTCGGCCGCGCGCCCGACGACCTGAAGGTCATGCCGGGCCTGTTCCCCGTCGTCGGCCGCAGCGAGTCCGAGGCGCGGGCGAAGTTCGACGCCCTGCAGGATCTCATCGATCCCGTCGTCGGCCTCGCGTTGCTCGGTCGCATGATCGGCGGCCACGACCTGTCGGGCTACGACCCAGACGGGCCCGTCCCGGAACTGCCCGAGACCGACGGCATCAAGTCGCGCCAGCAGCTGATGGTCGACCTCGCGCGGCGCGAAGGCCTGACCCTGCGCCAGCTCTACCTGCGCATCGCCGGGGCGCGCGGCCACTCGCAGATCGTCGGCACGCCCGCCCAGATCGCGGACGAGATGGAGGCACGGTTCCGCGCCGGCGGGGCGGACGGCTTCAACATCATGCCGCCGACGCTGCCCGGAGGCCTCGACGACTTCATCGCGCTGGTCCTGCCGGAGCTGCGGCGGCGCGGCCTGTTCCGGACCGAGTACGAGGGCCGGACCCTGCGGGACCATCTCGGCTCGCGGCCGCCGGCAGGGTTCGGTCCCGGTCGGGCCACGGTGTAGCGGCCGGGGGCTTCCCGCTCGACCCGGTCCAGATCGGGCGAGGCGTCGCGGTGCACCTGCGGCGTCTCGGCCCGCGTGACGGTTGCGCACAAGCGATCCGCGCTGTGGTACAGCCACGCGACAAGGGCCGAGGGCCGCCATCGGTATGTCGTGGCAGGGGCGACGGGCATTGACGGATCAGCAGGAACGCACGCGCTTCGAGGCGGAATTCGCCCGCACCGACGCGAGTACCGACCCCTTCGTCTCCGCCGTGCGGGCGACGCGGATGCCGATGCTGATCACCGATCCCCATCAGCCGGACAACCCCATCGTCTTCGTCAACGCCGCCTTCTCGAAGCTGACCGGGTACCGCCACGACGAGATCATCGGCCGGAACTGCCGGTTCCTGCAGGGGGCCGAAACTAACAAGGCCGACATCGCGAAGATCAGGGCGGCGATCGCCCGCCGCGTGCCGATCGAGATCGAGCTCCTGAACCACAAGAAGAGCGGCGAGGTCTTCTGGAACCGCCTCCTGATCTCGCCGGTCTTCGATCGCGACGGAGAGCTCACCTACTTCTTCGCGTCGCAGTTCGACGTGACGCTGGAGCGGGAGAAGCTCGCGCGGATGCAGCGCGACCGGGAGGCGCTCGAGCGGGAGGTGGAGCGCCGCACCGGCGATCTCACCCGCAGCGAGGAGCGGCTGCGGTTCATCCTGAAGGCCGGACGATTCGGATCGTGGACCCTCGATCTCGCCGACATGCGGCTCGTGGCCTCCGACGCCTGCAAGGAGAATTTCGGGCGGGCGCCGGGCGAGCCGTTCAGCTACGAGGACCTGATCGCCGCGATCGATCCCGAGGACCGGCCCCGCATGCAGGCGGCGGTGCAGACCTCGATCCGCGAGCACAGCGACTACGACATCGAGTACCGGGCGCGCACGCCCGGCGGTGAGCTGCGCTGGCTGCAGATCCGCGGTCAGACCTTCTACGACTCGGTCGGCCAGCCGCTGAGCATGGCCGGCGTCTCCATCGACGTGACCGAGCGCAAGCGCGCGGAGGAGCATCGCACGCTCCTGGCCGACGAGCTGAACCACCGGGTGAAGAACTCGATGGCGACCATGCAGTCGATCGCGCACCAGACCCTGCGCAACGCCGCGTCCCTTGAGGAGGCGCACAGGACCCTCGACGCGCGGCTGCACTCCCTCTCGGCGGCACACGACGTCCTGACCCGCGAGAGCTGGATCGGGGCCACGCTGAACGTCATCGTGGAGGGCACTCTCCAGGCATTCCGGGGCGGCGCGAGCCAGCGCTTCCTGATCAACGGCCCGGACGTGTGGCTGACGCCGCGCCTGACCCTCGCCTTCACGATGGCGCTGCACGAACTGGCGACCAACGCGGTGAAGTACGGCGCCCTGTCGAACGACCGGGGGCGGGTGATCCTGAACTGGGACGTGGTGGATGGGGCGACGCCGGCCCATCTCTGGTTCCGGTGGGAGGAGGTCGGCGGACCCGCGGTGACGGCGCCGGCCCGCGGCGGTTTCGGCACGCGGCTCATCGAGCGGGCGCTGGCCGCCGAGATGGGTGGCTCGGCGGAGATCGAGTACCGCGCCCACGGCGTGGTGTTCACGCTGAACGCGCCGCTGCCCGACCGGGCGCCCGCCGCGGCGGAGGCAAAAGCCTGAGGCGCGCGCGGCGCCACCGGTCAGGTCATGCGCGTCAGGACGGCCTCGTTCCAGAGCCTGCGGTGCAGGATCGCCATCGCGGCGTGGCCGAGCACGACGGCCAGGAGCGCGAAGCCCAGCCAGTAGTGGAGCAGATCGGCGGGCAGCATCATCCACTCGATCTTCGTCTCGCGCCCCGGCATCACCGGGACGCCGTAGGGCGTGAAGGGCTTGCCCGATCCGTACTGGCGCAGCAGCGCGAGGCTCGGCACCAGGACCATCAGGAGATAGATCAGGCCGTGACCGGCCGCGACGGCGCGCCCCGGCGCGCCCGGATGGGCGGGGCGCCGGTGAAGGTTGGCGAGGCCCCAGACCCCGCGCAGCAGCACGAGCACGAACAGGGTGAAGCCGAGCGTGAAGTGGCTGCCGCCGACGAGGCGCGTCAGCGCCGTGTCGCCGATCGTGACGTAGAGCAGCGCGCCCGCGAATTGCCAGGCGAACAAGGCGGCCATCAGCCAGTGGAAACCGCGACTCACGCGGCCGTAGCGCTCGGGCGTGTCCAGCCAGACGGCCCGCGGTGCGGTGGTGGGACGTCCCGGCCCCGTCACGCGGCGTTCTCGGTCCACAGGTCACCGGCCATGCCGGCGCTCCGCAGGATCTCGGAGGCCGCGCTGGTGAGCGCACGATCCGGCCCGGGCTGGCGCAGGTAGGTGGCGAGATCGCGCGACAGCCGCTCCAGCGGATGGCCGCGCAGGAAGCCCTGCAGGCCGACCGAGCGCTGGGCCAGCTGGAGCACGTCGAGGCCGGCCCGTTCGACCGCGAGGCGGACCAGATTGATGTAGGCGACGACGCGCTCCGGCGGCATCGCCGCGTCCGACGCGATCTGCGCCCCGCGCTCGACCCAGAGCCGCGCGCCCTCGACCGCGATGGCGCCCTCGCCGAGGCGCGCCAGCTGGTGCGGGTCGCCGCCCCGGCCGAGGCGGTCCAGATGGCCGCGCCAGGCATCGTACACCGCCTCGATGCCGCCGAGCTGCACCGCCGCGAATCGCCACGCGCCGCCCGAGAAGGCCGGTTGCCGGAAGTAATCGTCGGGCGCGCCCAGGATCTGATCGGCGTCGAACGCGAGCCCGGTGAAGTCGACGGTGCCGGTCGCCGAGGCGCGCATGCCCTGCGCCCGCCAGGCCGCGAGGTCGGCCCGCGTGCCGGCCTCGATCGGCACCACCATCATCGCCGTGCCGGCCTGTGCCGGATGCCCCGCGGTGACGAGGGCGCGGGTGACGAAGCCGGCGCCCGACGCATAGGTCTTCACGCCGCGGAGATGGCCGCTGGCGTCCGAGGCCTCGATCCGCAGGCCGCCTTCGCCCGGCTCGGTGTTCCAGACACCGAACAGGTGGCCGGCGCGCGCGTCCGCGAACAGGCGGACGCGCTGGGCGGGCGCGCCGTACCGGGCGATGAGCTGGAGGGCGTTGACGTGGCCCTCGTAGAGCCGGCCGAGGGCGAGGCTCCCGTAGCCGACCAGCCGCAGAACCTCCGCCAGGGCACTGCCACCCGGCTCCGTCCCCAGGCCCGCGCCGCCGTGATCCACCGGGACGGGCGCGGCGAGCAGACCCAGGCGGGCGAGATCGGCGATGTCGTCCTGCGGGAAGCCGTGGTCGTGATCCTGGGCGTCGGCCCGCGCGGGCGCCGCCGCGGCGATCGCGCGGGCGGCCGCCGCGGAATCGTAGATGGGGTCCAGGCGGGTCCATTGATCCATGCGCCTGTCTCCTCTCAGATCGCCGCCGGACGCGGCGTGCGCGCCGCGTGCCGATGATCCGGGCACATCGCGGCATCGAGATCCGGGCGAGCGGCCGCTGAAGCGTGGCCGCGCACGGTCGCGCGCTCGGGTCTCGTCACGTATGGCCCCCATTGCCCGCGGAAGATGCGGGCGATCCTAAAAAACTAACTTAAGACTGAAACATCCTTTCCTGGCCGCGGCTGCGACCAATACGACCCGAGCGGCCAGAACGGCCCTCGCCGGCCCGGCGCGCCCTCAGTTCAGCGTCGAGTTGGCGCGCAGGCGCGACACCGCCAGGTCGACGAAGGTCCGAACCTTGGCGGGCGCGTGCCGGCCTTCCGGGTAGAGCACGTGGACGGGCAGCGGCGCCTCCTCGTACTCGGCGAGCACGATCTGCAGGCGGCCGTCCCGCAGGTCCGGGCCGATCTGGTAGTTCAGGACCCGCGCCAGCCCCCAGCCCGACCGGGCGGCGCCGATCGAGACCTCGTTGGTGTTGCCCTGCAGGGTCGGGTGAATGACCACCCGCTCGTTTCGGCCGAACCGCCATTCCGGCGACGCGAAGGCGCCGGTGGAGACGGCGATCCGGTGCCGCTTCAGATCCGCCGGCGTCGTCGGCACGCCGTGCCGCGCGAAGTAGTCCGGGGCGCCGCAGATGACGTGGCGCACCGACCCGACCCGGGCTGCGGTGAACCCGGAATCGGTCAGGTGGCCGATGCGGATCGCTACGTCGATCCCTTCCTCGACGATGCTCACCGGCCGGTCGACGAAGAGGGTCCGCGCCGCCATGGTGGGGTAGGTATCGAGGTAGTCGGTGACGATCGGGAGCACGTGCATCCGCCCGAACAGGACCGAGGCCGTCACCGCGAGCGTGCCTGAGGGCGTCGCGTTGGAGCCGGCCGCCGCCGATTCCGCCTCGGCGATGTCGGCCAGGATCCGCCGGCAATCCTCGTAGTACCGGCTGCCCGCCTCCGTGAGCTTCACGGAGCGGGTCGTCCGGATCAGGAGGCGGGCGCCGATGGTCTCCTCGAGCGCGGCCACGGCGCGCGTCACGGCCGGCGGGCTCATGTGCAGGAGCCGGGCGGTCTGCGCGAAGCTCGCCGTCTCGGCGACCTTGGCGAAGATGCGCATGGCCTGCCACCGATCCATGGCTTCGCTCCGGGGTTTCGCGGCCGGGTCGCGACGCTCACGCCCGGCCCGGCCTGTCGTGTCGGCGTGTCGGCCGGGCGGTCAGAAGCCGAAATGGCTCAGGCCCGGATGATCGTCCGGCCGGCGCCCGAGGGGCCAGTGGAACTTGCGGTCCGTCTCCGCGATGGGCAACTCGTTGATGCTGCTGTGCCGATAGCGCATCAGCCCGTCCTCGGCGAACTCCCAGTTCTCGTTGCCGTAGGCCCGGAACCAGTGGCCGCTGTCGTCGTGGTACTCGTAGGCGTAGCGCACGGCGATCCGGTTGCCGGTGAAGGCCCAGAGCTCCTTGATGAGACGGTAATCGAGCTCCCGGTTCCACTTGCGGGTCAGGAACGCCTCCACCTCCTGCCGTCCGTTCAGGAACTCGGCGCGGTTCCGCCACCGGGTGTCGGTCGTGTAGGCCAGCGCGACCTTGGCCGGATCGCGGCCGTTCCAGCCATCCTCGGCGAGGCGGACCTTCGTGATCGCGCTCTGCTCGTCGAAGGGCGGCAGCGGCGGACGGGACATGGTGGACTCCTTGTTCTCGGGGTGAAGGTTCAGCCCGGCTCCGGTATCGGCGCTGCGCAGAATGATCCGCCGCCGCCGGGCGCGGAAGGTGGAAAACGGCGCGGGCCGCGCCGTCCCGCGCGTCAGAGCGCGAGCTGCACCCGACCCGTGCCCTCCGCGGGCACTGCGGAGCAGATCAGCACCTCGTCCTCCGCCACGGGCGCGCTCGGTTCCCGGAGGTAGGTCACCGCGCCGGCGAGCAGCTTGGTCCGGCAGGTCCCGCAGCTGCCTTCGCGGCAGCTGAAATCCGGCGCGAGGCCGCGGGCTTCGGCGAGGTCGAGGAGGCTGCCCGAATTCGGCGTCCAGCGCGCCTCCTTGCCGGTGTCGAGAAAGGCGACCGGCACCGTCTCGGTGGCGGCCGGCGGGCGCGGGCGCGCGGCCACCGCCGTCCCCGCGTTGCGGACCAGCCCCGAGGGCCCGAACGCCTCCGCGTGGATCCGGTCGTCCGCCACGTTGTAGCCGCGCAACCCGTCGTAGAGCGCCTGGGTGAAAGCCGGTGGGCCGCACAGGTAGAAGTCGTAGTCCGCGAAGGCGAGGAACCGCGTGAGCAGCGCCATGTCGATCCGGCCCGCGGCCTCGTAATCGGTGCCGGGCCGGGCATCGGACACGTCGCTCAGGACGCGCACGATCCGGACCGCCCCCTGCGCCGCCGCGGCGAGTTCGGACAGCTCCCCGTCGAAGGCGCGCTCGGCGCGCGTGCGGGCGGCGTAGACGAGCGTGGTCGGGCGGATCCTGCGGGTGCGCAGGCCCTCGTAGACCACGTGCCGGAGCATCGCGAGGAGCGGCGTGATCCCGACGCCGCCGGCGAGCAGCACCGCGGGGCGCGCCGCGCCCGCATCGAGGGTGAAGCCGCCGTCGGGCGCGCGCGCCTCGACGATGTCCCCGACCCGAAGGCGGTCGTGGAGGTGCTGCGAGACGGCGCCGTCGCGCTTCACGCTGATCCGGTAGGTGGGATCCGAGGGCGCGACCGAGAGCGTGTAGGTCCGGATCACCGGCGCCTCCGCCCCGGGCAGCGTCACGCGGATCGGGAGATGCTGGCCCGCGCGGTGCGGGAGTTGCCCGGCCCCGTCGTCCGGTGCCAGGTGGAAGGACCGGATGGTGCGGCTCTCGTCGACGATCTTCGCCACCCGGAACGGCCGCCACCGCGTCGCGCGCCCGGTCGCCCGGACGCGGTCGGCGGCCTCCGCCCAGTCGCCGGTCATCAGCGCGTTCGGCGACCAGCCGTCCGCCCGGAACGTCCAGCGCAGCGGCAGGGCGCCGCGCCGGCGGATCACCCGGCGCGGCCGGAAGGTCCAGAGCCGCTCGGCGCCCTGGAACGCGGCGATCTCGGGCGAGTCCAGGATCACCGCGGCGTCGCCGGTCAGCTGCAGGAGATCGCCCGTCTCGAAATCGGTGAAGACCAGGCCGGCCCTGCCGTTCAGGAGGATGTTCCCGAGGGTGGCGAAGAACAGGTTGCCGGCGAAGTCGGGGATGGTCAGCGTGCCGTCCGCGGCGACGCGGACGAACCCCGCCCTGCCGCCGCGATGCGAGACGTCGACCTGGCGCCGGCCCTCGCGGTCGGCGTAGGAGGCCACGAAGAACGTGTCGGCCGCCGCGATCAGGGCGCGCGCCGACGCGTCGAGCTCGGCGCTCTCCTCGGCGGTGACCGGGACGGGGACGCCCGGCTCGCCCACGAAGGTCATGTCGCGCAGCTGGATGTATTGCGGGCAGTTCCCGAAGCTCTGATCGACGTCGAAGTGCAGGACCCCGCCGTCCGTGGAGCGGACGAGGCCGTTGACGCGGTTGCGGCGGCGGCTGCTCAGCTCGATCCCCAGGAGACCGATGGCGTCGCCGGCGCGCGCGCCCTCGGACGCGGGGTCGGCCGGGTCCGGTCGCGCGGCGATGTCGAGGGTCGTGGCCGAGGGCGAGGTGATGAAGCCGGGCCTGCCGGCCAGGAGCGTGGCCCAGGCGTCGCCCTGCCGGTCGACGCTGCCCAGCACGATGAAGGGGATCTGCGCGTAGAAGGCGCGGTGCTGATCGGGCATGAAATCCCGCACCACCCTCTGGCCGATCACCGCCATCCGGTCGGCGGCGCCGACCGACTCCTGGATGGACGTCTCGCCGGCATGCCAGGTCGGCAGCGTCGCAAAGGTTTGACCGTCAGCCATCTCCGCCTCCTCCACGCGTTCTCCCCCGGGCGCGGGTGCGCCCGGGGCTCTTCTGGTCACGCCGCCGCCGTGAGGCCCGCGGGAGTCTCGGCGAAGGGGACGAAGCCCGGCAGGCCCTCGACCCGGCGCAGGAAGGCCTCGACCCGCGGGTAGCCCGACAGGTCCACGTTCCCCTCCGGGGCGCGGGCGAGGTAGCTGTAGACCGCCACGTCCGCGATGGTCGGCCGCTCGGCCGCGAGCCAGTCCCGCCCGTCGAGATGTGCCTCGATCCGTCCCAGGAGCGTGTGCGCCCGGCCGATCACCTCCTCCGGAGAGAACTTGGCGCCGAAGACCGTGATCAGCCGCGCGGCCGCCGGGCCGTAGGCGAGCTCGCCCGCCGCGACCGAGAGCCAGCGCTGGACCGCCGCCGCGGCGCGCGGATCCTCGGGCAGCCAGTCGGACCGGCCGAGCCGCTTCGCCACGTAGACGAGGATGGCGTTGGAATCGGAGACGATCACGCCGTCGTCGTCGAGCACCGGCACCTGACCGAACGGGTTCAGGGCGAGGAAGGCCGGCGTCTTGTGCGCGCCCGCCTTCAAGTCGACCTCGATCAGCTCGTGCGGGGCGTCGACCAGGGACAGGAACAGGCGCGCCCGGTGCGCGTGGCCCGAGAGGGGATGGTGGTAGAGCTTCATGGTGGATCTCCGTCGGGGGCCGGGATCGCCCCGGGCCGTATGAGGAGAATGCCGTCGCTTCCGGGCGAGCAGAATGCGCGTTCTGCGCAGTTCATCATTCCTGAGATTGGAATAATCGCGCCCGCCGATGGTGCCGACCTCGATCCTGCTCCCGCATCGGCCGGCCTCCGCCTCGCCTCCGCAGCTGCACCGCGGATCTCGGCGCCGGTGAGGGGCGCTCGCGCGGACGCCGGCCAGCGAGCCGGGAAGCAACCATCGAGACTCCGGTTCTGAAAAGACTGCGCGGCACTTGACACAAGGGCCATAACCGAGGAGCCTAGTTTTCAGGCGCGGGGCAAAGCTGCCCAGTTTCGCGCCAATACGTCACCATCTTTCTCGGCGATGCCGCCCGCAGTGCTCACGCACTGGCGGGCTTTTTGCGTTCTGAAGGACTGCATGGGCCTCAGCCATCACCGCGTCGGCATCCTCTTCTCCGCGGACGGACCTTACGGTCTCGTCGGGCGGGCGATGCTGAACGGCGCATTGCTGGCCGTCGCGGAGGTGAACGCGCGCGGCGACTGCGTCCTCGAGCCGGTGATCTGCGATCCGCAGGGCGCCCTCGCGGGCTACGTCGCCGGGGCCGAGCGGCTCCTCGGCGGGGGGATCCGCCACGTCGTCGGCTGCTACACCTCGTCGAGCCGCAAGGAGATCATCCCGATCTTCGAGAAGCGGGACGCCCTGCTCTGGTATCCGTCGCATTACGAGGGCTTCGAGACCTCGGCGAACGTGGTCTACACCGGCGCTGCGCCGAATCAGCACATCGTCCCGCTGGTCCGGCACCTGCTGGCCCGGGGCGGCCGCACGGCCTTCTGCGTCGGCTCCAACTACATCTGGGCGTGGGAGAACAACCGGATCCTGCGCGAGACGCTGGCGATCGCCGGCGGCGCGGTCGCGGGCGAGCGCTACCTGGCGGTGGGCGAGACCGCCTTCGATCAGGTGATCGCGGCGATCCTGGCCGCGAGGCCGGACTTCGTGTTCAACACGCTGATCGGCATCTCGGCGTACCGGTTCTTCCGCGACTTCCGGAGCGCCTGCGCGGCGCACGGCATCGACCAGGCGCGGACCATACCGGTGGCGAGCTGCAGCCTCGCCGAGCCGGAACTGGAGGCGATCGGGCCGGAGGCGGTCGACGGCCACCTGTCCTCCAGCGTCTACTTCACGTCGATCGACACGTCCCGCAACCGCGCCTTCCTGGCGGCCTACGCGACGCGCTTCCCCGACGGGCCGACCCCCTCGGCGGATGCCGAGGCCTCGTACATCGCGGTGCATCTCCTGGCGCGGGCGCTGGTGCGGGCCGGGACCGAGGACGCCGCGTCGGTGCGCCGGGCGGCCTGCGCGGAGGGGTTCGACGCGCCCCAGGGGCCGGTGTGCCTCGACGAGACGACGCTCCACGCCTGCCTGACGCCCCGGATCGGGCTCTCGACGGCGGCGGCCCGCTTCACCATCGTGGCGGAGGCCGCGGAGCCGGTCGCGCCGGACCCCTACCTCGTGCGCAGCGATCCGCGCGTCGTGCCGGTGAGCCGGCGCCCGCGCCTGCGGGCGGTGCCATGACGACGCCCCGGCTGATCCAGAACTTCAGCGGCGCGCAGGCCCTGCTGATCGCGCCGCCGAGCACCGCCACGGACGTCCTGGCGAGCACCCTGATGAAGCTCGGGCTCACCGTGGCCTCGGTCGTGCCGGCTGGCGAGGCGCCGTGGCTCGATCTCGACAGCCTCGATCCCGAGCACCACATCGTCGTCGTCGACGGCGACCTGCCGCTGCCGGGCCTCGCGGCGAGCGCCGTCCCGGACCTGCCGCCGGTCCCGGTGGTCGGGCTCGTGGGCGTCGAGGCGCCGAGCCGCCTCAAGGGGCTGCTCCAGCTCGGCGCCACCGGCCTGCTGCGCAAGCCGATCCACGGCGCCTCTGTCTACGCGGCCCTGTTCCTCGCGGTGAACGAACACAACCGGCGCCGCCTGCTCGAGGAGCGCATAGCGCGCCACGAGGAGCGGCGGCGCGGCCGGCGCCACGTCGTCAAGGCGATCCTGCGGCTGATGCAGGAGCACGGCCTCGACGACGACGCGGCCTACGAGGCCCTGCGCCGCGACGCCATGCGCGCCCGTCAGCCCCTCGAAGCCTACTGCGAGGCGCTGGTGCGCGCCCGTCCGTCGGTCACGGCGCCTGCCGCCGCGCCGCGGCTCGCCCGATCCTGAGTTTCCGTCGCCACCCCGAAGACGAGGACGCCCTGATGCCGAGAACGCCCCGCGGATCCCGACTGCCCGCCCTCGCGGCCGCCCTGCTCGCGGGCGCTTCCCTGGCCGCCCCCGCGGCCCGCGCCGCGGACCCGATCAAGCTCGGCGTCCTCGAGGACCAGTCCGGCGATTTCGCGGTCGCCACCATCGGCAAGGTCCACGGCATCCAGCTCGCCGCGGACGAGATCAACGCCGCGGGCGGCATCGCCGGGCGCAAGCTGGAGCTCGTGATCTACGACACGCAGTCCGACAACACGCGCTACCAGGAATTCATGCGCCGCGTGCTCCAGCGCGACAAGGTCAACGCCGTCTTCGCGGGCTTCTCCAGCGCGTCCCGCGAGGCCTACCGGCCGATCGTCGACCAGCTGGACGGCTTCGCCTTCTACAACAATCAGTACGAGGGCGGCGTCTGCGACGGCCACATGGTCGTCACGGGCGCGGTGCCGGAGCAGCAATTCTCGACGCTGATCCCGTGGATGATGGAGAAGTTCGGCAAGCGGGTCTACACGATCGCGGCCGACTACAACTTCGGTCAGATCTCGGCCGAGTGGGTGCGCAACATCGTCAAGGAGAACGGCGGCGAGATGGTCGGGGAGGAGTTCATCCCCCTCGGCGTGTCGCAGTTCTCGCAGACGATCCAGAACATCCAGAAGGCCAAGCCCGACATCCTGATGACGCTGCTCGTCGGCACCGCGCAGGCCTCCTACTACGAGCAGGCGGCGGCCGCGAACCTGAAGGTGCCGATGGGCTCCTCGGTCAATATCGGCCAGGGCTACGAGCACAAGCGCTTCCAGCCTCCGAGCCTCGCCAACATGTACGTGACCACCAACTACATCGAGGAGGTCGACAGCCCGTCGAGCAAGGCCTTCCTCGCCAAGTGGAAGGCGAAGTTCCCGAACGAGCCGTACGTGAACCAGGAGGCCGAGAACTCCTACCTCGCGGTCTACCTCTACAAGCAGATGGTCGAGCGGGCGAACGGATCGACCAAGCGGGCTGACCTGCGCAAGGTCATCGCGGCGGGCGACGTCTGCGTGGACGCGCCGGAGGGCAAGGTCTGCATCGACCCGAAGAGCCAGCACGCGTCGCACACGATCTACCTCGCGAAGGTCGACGAGAAGCACGCGATCTCCTTCCCGAAGACCTGGGACAACATCCAGCCCTACTGGCTCGGGAAGGCCGGCTGCGACCTGACGCAGAAGGATCCGATGGCGCAGTACACGCCGAGCAACCCGCCGAAGCCCTGACCTGCCGGGACGGAAATCCGCGCGCCGCGGCCCCGGGCCGGAGACGACGCGACGTTGCCGGGGCCGAGGCCCCGGCCCACAGCCATCACGATCGGGCCTCCGGATGGATCTGCTGACCCACGCCTTCACGTTCCTCTACCAGATCGGCGACGCGTTCTCGTTCCTGGTCCTCTCCGCCTGCGGCCTCGCGGTGGTGTTCGGCATGATGGGCGTGATCAACCTCGCGCACGGCGAGCTGATCATGTGCGGCGCCTACGTCACGGCGGCGACCACGCGGGCCGGGCTGCCGCTGCCGCTGGGCATCCTGGCGGGCGCGCTCGCGGCCGGGGCCGTCGGCATGGTGATGGAGCGCCTCGTCATCCGCCACCTCTACGGGCGGCCCCTCGACACGATCGTGGCGACCTGGGGCATCAGCCTCGCGGCGACGCAGGGCACGCTGATCCTGCTCGGCTCGAGCATGCCGGGGATCGGCACGCCGCTCGGCAGCTTCACGGTCGGCGGCTACTCCTACTCGACCTACCGCGTGGTGCTGATGGTCGCCGCCGTCGCGGTGCTGGCCGGGCTCTACATCGCCTTCAACGCCACCCGCTTCGGGACGCTCGCCCGCGCCACCATCCAGGTGCCGCACATGGCCGAGGCCCTCGGGGTCGACACCCGGACGGTCTACGCCCTGACCTTCGGCCTCGGCGCGGCGCTGGCGGGCCTCGCGGGCGGGCTCTACGCGCCGACCATGACGATCGTGCCGACCATGGGGACGACCTTCATCATGGAGGCGTTCGTCACCGTGGTGGTCGGGGGCGCCGACATCTTCCTCGGGACGGCACCGGCGGCCCTGGTGCTCGGCACGGTGCGGGCGCTGCTCACCACCTGGCAGGGCCAGCTGTTCGGGCAGATCGGGCTCCTCGTCGCGGTCATCCTGGTGATCCGGGTGCTGCCGCGGGGCATCTCGGGCCTGATCCTGCGCGAGCGGGCGTGAGGCCATGGCGATGACGCTGCTCCGCCGCCTCGAAGGCCCGCAGACCCTGGGACGCGGGCCCGCCTTCTGGACCGTCTTCGCGGTCGCGGTCGCGGCGGCCGTCGCCTACCCGTGGTTCGCCGACGGCTACACGGTCGGCAACACCGCCTACTTCTTCTGCTGGGTGTTCATGGCCCTCGGCCTGTGCCTGATCTGGGGCTACGGCGGCGCGCTCAGCTTCGGCCAGACCGCCTTCTTCGGCCTCTCCGGCTACGCCTACGGCGTGCTCACGCTGAACGTCGGCGCCGCCTACGGCTTCACCCTGGCGGCGCTGGTTCTGGCGGTGGCGCTCTCGGCCGTGATGGCGGCGCTCCTCGGCTACTTCCTGTTCTTCGGCCGGATCGGCGGGGTCTTCCTCGGCATCATCACCCTGTCGGTGACGCTCGCCCTGGAGCGCTTCATGGCGCAGACCGCCGGCCCGGAATGGAAGATCGGGGCGGCACGCCTCAACGGCTACAACGGCATGAGCGGCATGCCGCCCCTCACCGTGCCGTGGTTCGACGGCGACCTCGTGCTGTTCCCCGACGTGGCGCTCTACTACGGGCTGCTGGCTCTCCTGATCGTCGTCTACCTCGCGCTGCGCATCCTGGTGAACGCGCGGTTCGGCAACGTGCTGGTGGCGATCCGCGAGAACCCGGAACGGGCCGAGATGCTGGGCTACGACGTGCGGCGCTACCAGCTCGCCGCCTTCGTGATCGGCTCGGGCCTCGCGGGGCTGAGCGGCACGCTCTACACTGCCTGGGGCCAGTACATCACGCCCTCCAGCATGGGTCTCACCGCCGCCGCGCTGCCGGTGATCTGGGTCGCGGTCGGCGGCCGCGGCGACCTGACGGCGACGCTCATCGGCACGCTCCTGGTGCTCGGCGGCTTCCAGGCGCTCACGATCTACGGCAGCCAGTATGCCCTCGTGGTGATGGGCCTGCTCCTCGTCGCGGTGGTGCTGGCGGCGCCCGACGGCCTCGTCGTGGCGGCCCTGCGCGGCCTCGGCCGCCTGCGTCGCCGGGAGGCGGGCCGATGACGCCGCTCCTCGAGACCCGAAACCTCAGCAAGCATTTCGGCGGGCTGCACGTCACCAACGACGTGAACTTCGCCCTCGCGGCGGGGGAGATCCACTGCCTGATCGGACCGAACGGCGCCGGCAAGAGCACCTTCTTCCGCCTGCTGCTGGGCGAGTACACGCCGGAGCGGGGACAGATCCTCTACGCCGGCGAGGACATCACCGCGCTCAAGCCCTTCGCGCGGATCCGGCGGGGCATGAGCGTCAAGTTTCAGGTGCCGGGCATCTTCCCGAGCCTGTCGGTCGCACACAACCTGGAGATCGCCCTGCAGCACCACCTGGAGGGCGCCTCGCTCGGGGCGGAGATCCGGCGGCTGCTCGCCTTCCTCAACCTTACCGCGGCGGCCTCCGACCGGGCCGGCGCCCTCAGCCACGGGCAGAAGCAGTGGCTGGAGATCGGCATGGCGATCAGCCTCAAGCCGCGCCTGCTCCTCCTCGACGAGCCCACAGCCGGGATGTCGCCGGACGAGACCTTCGCCACCGGCGAGATGGTGCAGGCGCTCAACCGCGACGGCGTCGCTGTGCTGGCCATCGAGCACGACATGGCCTTCGTCCGGCAGATCGCCCAGCGGGTGACCGTGCTCCATGTCGGGCGAATCTTCGCCCAGGGCACCACCGAGGCGATCATCGCGGACGAGCGGGTCGCCGCGATCTACCTCGGGGAGGCGGACGCGCCGCCGCTGCGGAGCGTCGCCGATGCCTGAGCCGCTCCTCACGACGACCGGCCTCCGCGCCGGCTACGGCGGCAAGCCCGTGCTGCAGGGCGTCGACCTCGCGGTCCAGCCCGGCGAGATCGTGGCGGTGATCGGCCGCAACGGCGTCGGCAAGTCGACGCTGATGCGCAGCCTCGTCGGGCTGCTGCCCGCCTCCGCGGGCGGCATCGCGTTCCGGGGCGCGGCCGTGGAGGGGCTCGCCGCCCACCGCCGCGCCCGCCTCGGCATCGGTTACGTGCCCCAGGGCCGCGACGTGTTCCCGCGCATGAGCGTCGCCGACAACCTGACGGTCGGCGCCTCCCTGCTGCCGAAGGGCGAGCGGCCGGATTACGAGCGCGCCTTCGGGCCGTTCCCGATCCTGCGGGAGCGGCGCGGGCAGCGCGCCGGGACGCTCTCGGGCGGCCAGCAGCAGCAGCTCGCCATCGGCCGCGTCCTCGTCGGCGGCCCCGCGCTGATCCTGCTCGACGAGCCCTCCGAGGGCATCCAGCCCTCGGTGGTGCAGCAGATCGGCCGCACCCTGGTCGATCTCAACCGCCGCACCGGGGTGACGATCGTGTTCGTGGAGCAGAACCTCGACCTGATCCGCGCCATGGCCCAGCGCAGCTACGTCCTGGACAAGGGCCGGATCGTCGCGGAGCTGACGGCCCGGGATCTCGACGACCGCGACCTCGTGCGGCGCCACCTCGCCGTCTGACACCACAGTCCGACAACCAAGGGAGAGACGACCATGCAGTGGCTCGACCAGTCCATCATGGCCCGCAAGGGCGTCGCGGGCGGCAAGCCCGGCCAGGAGCACACGATCACCGAGGCCGAGCAGGGCCGCTACCACTACGTCTACGGGCCCTTCGCCGAGCCGGTGCTGACCGTCGATCCCGGCGCCGTCGTCACGGTCGAGACCCACGACGCGTTCGAGGGCAAGATCCGCCACGAGACCGACAGCCCGACGCAGATTCTGAACTTTCCCTACCTCAACCCGCAGAACGGGCCGATCTACGTGAACGGCGCGGAGAAGGGCGACTGCCTCGCGGTGGCGATCCGCTCGATCCGGCCGCGCGGCCCGCAGCCCTGCGGCACGACGCTGATCATGCCGGAATTCGGCGGCCTCGTCGCCACCGGCGACACAGCGCTCCTCAACCCGTCCCTCCCCGAGCGGGTGCGCAAGCTCGAGGTCACAGCCGAGACCGGCGTGCGCTGGAGCGACCGGATCACGCTGCCCTACCAGCCGTTCATCGGCACGATCGGCACCTCGCCGGAGATCGAGGCGATCTCGTCGCTGCAGCCGGACTATTACGGCGGCAACATGGACCTGCCGGACGTGGGCGTCGGCGCGGTGATCTACCTGCCGGTGAATACCGCGGGCGCGCTCCTCTATCTCGGCGACTGCCACGCCGCGCAGGGCGACGGCGAGCTCTGCGGCGTCGCGGTGGAGCACCCCACCCACACGACGGTGCAGATCGACCTGATCAAGGGCTGGACCTTCCGCTGGCCGCGGCTCGAGACCGCCGACTTCTACATGACGATCGGCTCGGCCCGGCCGATGGAGGACGCCGCGCGCATCGCCTACCGGGAGCTGGTTCGCTGGCTCGCGGCCGATTTCGGGTTCGACGAGATCGACGCCTACATGCTGCTCACCCAGTGCGGGCGCGTCCGGCTCGGCAACATGGTCGATCCGAAATACACGCTCGGCGCCTCGATCACGAAGGCGATCGCCCACGCCTGATCGGCGACGGAGGAGGACGGCATGGATCTCGGGCTGAGAGGCCGCCGCGCGCTGGTGACCGGCGGCACCAAGGGGATCGGCGCGGCGATCGTCGACCTGCTGGCCGACGAGGGGGCCGCGGTCGCCCTCTGCGCCCGCAACGCCGCGGAGGTCGCCGCCAAGGTGGCGGCCCTGCGTGCCAGGGGCGTGGCGGCGACCGGGCGCGCCGTCGACGTCGCCGATTCCGCGGCCCTGCGCGGCTGGGTCGCGGAGGCCGCGGAGGAGCTCGGCGGCCTCGACATCGTGGTGCCGAACGTCAGCGCCCTCGCGGTCGGCGGCGACGAGGCGGCGTGGCGGAGCGGCTTCGCCGTGGACATGATGGGCACCGTCACGGCGGTCGAGGCGGCGATGCCGTACCTCGAGCGCTCCGAGGCGGGCGCGATCGTCGTCATCTCCAGCGTCTCCGGGCGCGAGATCGACTTCGCGGCCGGTCCCTACGGCGCCTTCAAGGCCGCGCTGATCCACTACGCGCAGGGCCTCGCCTTCCAGCTCGCGCCCCGGAACATCCGCGCCAACTCGGTCTCGCCCGGCAACACCTACTTCGCGGGCGGCGTCTGGCACCAGATCGAGACCGGCAACCCGGCGCTGTTCGCCGAGGCGCTCCGGCTGAACCCGACCGGCCGGATGGCGCGGCCCGAGGAGGTGGCGCGCGCGGCCGTCTTCCTGGCGAGCCCGGCCGCCAGCTTCATCACCGGCACCAACCTCGTGGTCGACGGCAGCCTGACCCGCGGCGTGCAGTTCTGACGCCGACCGGCCTCGCCCCGCGCCGGGACACCTGGGACTTCCGAAGCACACCCGGCGCGTTCAGCACGGTCGTTCAGCGACGAAGTCCGGAGATCGCGAGGACTCACCACACTTGCGACGCATTTCGGCCGCTCTCAACCCGGTAAAGACAAGCTTGCCACGCGCGCTGGCACGCGGCACTCTCGAGCTTGGCCGTTCGCGCGGCGGTGGCACGCCGCGCGGTCGCGCCGGGCTGCAGGACAGGGAAGTCCAGGGCGATGATGACGGACGATCGCGAGGCCGGAGGCCTCGACGGGCGCGGGCGCCTCGGATGCGGGGCGGGCGTTCTCAGCCGCCGGTCGTTCCTGGCCGGCTCGGCCCTCGGGATCGGCGCGCTCTCGCTCGGCGGGTGCGGGACGACCGACACCCTGCTCATGGCCGAGGCGGCGAAGACCTACGGTCCGATGCCGAACGAGAAGTTCCCGATCCCGGCGGTCGACATCAGCAAGGTCAACCCGAAATACTATCGGCGGACCGTCCAGTACGCCTCGTCGGAGGCGCCCGGCACGATCGTGGTCGATCCCGCCAACTATTACGTCTACCGCATCGAGGGCGACGGCACCGCCACGCGCTACGGGGCCAATGTCGGCCGCCAGGGATTCCTGTGGAACGGGAACGCCTATGTCGGCCGCAAGTCCGAGTGGGCGACCTGGACCCCGCCCAAGGAGATGATCCGGCGCCAGCCCGAGGCCGCGAAATACGCCCGCGGCATGCCGGGCGGCCTCGACAACCCGCTCGGCGCCCGCACGCTGCACCTGTACCAGAACGGCGCCTACACGCTCTACACGATCTACGCCAGCAGCGACGCCGAATCGATCGGCACGGGCATCACCAGCGGCTGCGTCGGCCTGCTCAGCCAGGACATGATCCACCTCTACGCGCGCACGCCGGTGAAGACCAAGGTGGTCGTGCTGCCGGCCTGAGGGCGGGCAGCGCCCGCGCCGTCCCCGCTTCCCGGCGGCCCCGACATCCTGCAGGATCGGGATCCCTGAGATCCGACAGCGCGCCGGGAGCGCCCGCATGGCCTACGCGACGACGATCGAAGGCACACGCTTCACCTTCCCCGACCTGCGCAGCCTGCTCGCCAAGGCGACGCCGGAGCGCTCGGGCGACCAGCTCGCCGGGCTCTGCGCGGAAGGTCCGGTCGAGCGCCTGGCCGCGCAGATCGCCCTCGCCGACCTGCCGCTCAAGACCTTCCTGGCCGAGGAGCTGATCCCCTCGGACGAGGACGAGGTCTCGGACCTGATCGCCCGCCGGCACGACGCCGCGGCCTTCGCGCCGGTCTCGTCGCTGACGGTCGGCGCCTTCCGCGAGTGGCTGCTCGCGCCCGCCGCCGACGCGCGGGCGCTCGCCGCCCTGTCGCCCGGCCTCACGCCCGAGATGGTCGCGGCAGTGTCGAAGATCTGCCGCCTGCAGGACCTCGTCGCGGTGGCCGCCAAGCGGCCGGTGGTGACGCGCTTCCGCTCGACCATCGGCCTGCCCGGGCGCCTCGCCACACGCAACCAGCCCAACCACCCGACCGACTCGTCCGAGGGCATCCTGATCTCGGCCCTCGACGGCCTGCTGATGGGCTCGGGCGACGCGGTGATCGGCGTGAACCCGGCGACCGATTCCCTGCCGGACTACATCCGCATCGTCGAGCTGCTGGAGACCCTGCGGCTGCGCCTCGACGTGCCGACCCAGCACTGCTGCCTCGGCCACGTCACGGTGGCGATCGAGGCCATGGCCCGGGGCGCGCCGGTCGACCTCGTGTTCCAGTCGGTGGCCGGCTCGCAGAAAGCCAATGCCGGCTTCGGGGTCGACCTCGCCGTCCTGCGCGAGGCCTCCCAGGCGGCGCGCGCGCTCGGCCGCTGCCCGGAAGGCGGGCAGTTCATGTACTTCGAGACCGGCCAGGGCTCGGCCCTCTCGGCGGACGCTCACTGGGGCGTCGACCAGCAGACGATGGAGGCGCGGGCCTACGCGGTGGCGCGGGAGTTCGACCCGCTGCTCGTCAACACGGTCGTGGGCTTCATCGGTCCCGAGTACCTGTACAACGGCAAGCAGATCATCCGCGCCGGACTGGAGGACCACTTCTGCGGCAAGCTTCTCGGCCTGCCGATGGGCGTGGACGTCTGCTACACCAACCACGCCGACGCCGACGGCGAGGACATGGACGCGCTCCTGACCCTGCTGTGCGCGGCCGGGGTCAACTTCGTCATAACCGTGCCGGGGGCGGACGACGTGATGCTGAACTACCAGTCGCTCTCCCACCACGACGCGGTCTTCGCCCGCGAGACCCTGGGACGCCCTCCGGCGCCGGAATTCGAGGCGTGGCTGCGAGCCGTGCGCATCACGGACGCGCAGGGCCAACTGGCCAGCGCGGCGGGCGTGCTGCCCCAGGCCCTCGCCGAGGCGTCCCGGCTCCTGCCCGGGAGGGCGGCGTGAGCGACCCGGCCGAGCCGGCCCGCCCGGGCCCCCCGACGCTGCGCGACCTGCGCGGGCTGACCCAGGCGCGCATCGCGCTGGGCGCGCACGGGGCCGGTCTCCCGACCGGCGCGGCGCTCGCCTTCGGCCTCGACCATGCCCGCGCCCGCGAGGCGGTGTGGACGCCCCTCGACGCGGCGGCGATCCGCGAGGCGCTGCGGGTCGAGGGCCTGGACTCGGTGGAGGTCCGCTCCGCCGTGGCCGACCGGACGGAGTACCTGCGCCGGCCGGACAAGGGCCGCAGCCTCGATCCAGGGGCCGCGTCCGCGCTCGACGGGCACGGGCCGGGCTTCGATGTCGCCGTCGTGATCGCGGACGGCCTGTCGGCCACGGCGGTCGCGCTGAACGCGGTCCCGGCCGCCGCGGCGCTGGCGGCGCGGGTGCGGCGGGCCGGCTGGAGCCTGGCGCCCGTGGTCGTCGCGCTCCAGGGCCGCGTGGCGATCGGCGACCCGATCGGGGCGCGGCTCGGGGCGCGCTGCGTCGTGGTGCTGATCGGCGAGCGTCCGGGCCTGTCGGCCTCGGACAGCCTGGGCTGCTACGTCACGTTCGGCCCGGAGCCGGGCCTGCCGGATTCGCGGCGCAACTGCATCTCGAACATCCGGGAGGGCGGCCTGGCGGTCGAGGCGGCCGCCGGGCAGATGGAAGCTCTGCTGCGGGCGATGCTGGCCCAGGGCACCAGCGGCGTCGCGCTGCGCCGGGACGATCCCGCCGACCCGCCGGCTCTCCCGGACGCGCGCGACTAGACCGCTCGGACTGCCCGGGTGGACGTCACGCTCGCTCCGCGGACGGGCTGCAGCCGAACCGGGACCGGTAGCAGCGGGCGAAATGGGCCGCGCTCGAGAAGCCGCAGGCTGTAGCGATCTCTCCGATCCGGAGCGGGCTCTGGCGCAGCAGGCGCCGTCCGTGGGCGAGGCGGATCGCCCGGTACTGGGCCGAGAAGCTCAGCCCGAGCTTCTCGAGGAACAGCCGGTCGAGATGGCGCGGGCTGATCGCCGCGAGGCGCGCCATCGCGAGGCGGCCGAGCGGCGCCTCCACGGTCTTCTCCATGGTCTCCAGTACCGCCAGCAGGGCCGGATGGTGGACCCCGTAGCGCTCGACCGCGGATGCCCGCTGCGGGTCGTCGGCGGCGCCGATGGCGGTGTGGAGGAACCAGTCGGAGACGCGGCGGGCGAAGGCCTCGCCCATGCGCTCGGCGATCAGGGCGTGGGCCATCTCCAGGGGCGCGACCCCGCCGCCGCAGGTCAGGCGATCGCCGTCGGCGACGTAGCGCGCCCGGCTCAGGCGTGCCTCCGGGAAGGTCTCGACCGTGGCGCCTGCATATTCCCAGTGGAGCGTGAACGCGCGATCGGCCAGCAGGCCCGCCGCGGCCATCAGGTAGGGACCGCCCGAGATGCCGCCGATGCGGACGCCGAGCCGGGCCATCCGCCGCAGGGTCGCGTGGATCTCGGGCCTGTCCCACCCGTTCGGCTCGCCGCCGGCGCAGACGAACAGGGTGTGGAGCTGGCCGCGCAGGCGCGGCAGCGCCTCGGTGGGGACCTCTGCGCCCGACGAGGCGGCGACCCGGCCCTCTGCCTCGCCGAAATAGCGCAGCCGGTAGAGCGGCCGCCCGGCGAGCTCGTTGGCCGCGCGGAACGGCTCGCAGCCCGAAGCGAAGGACAGCAGCGCGAAGCCGGGCACGAGGATGAAGCCGATCTCCTGCGGTCGATCCCCGGTCTCCGCGTCCATGTCGCCCGCGCCCTCCTCTCCCTGACGGCTCAAACATGCAAGAAGTCGTCCGTTTCGGTCAAACGTCTCGTCCGGCATCCATCATTCTGCGTGTCGTCTTCCTGTGCCGCGCGAGACCGCCCCCGGATGCCTCGACCTGCCGATCTTCCTCCGTTCCGCGCCGCCGCGGCGGCCCGTCCCGGAAGCGAGCGGGAGTGTCGGCCGTGAGCCGCCGCTACGACGTCGCCGTGCTGGGTCTCGGCGCGATGGGCAGCGCCGCGCTCTACCAGCTGGCGAAGCGGGGCGCCGCGGTCATCGGGCTCGACCGCTTCGCGCCGCCCCACGCCCTCGGGTCCAGCCACGGCGAGACGCGGATCACCCGCCAGGCGGTCGGCGAGGGCGCCGACTACGTCCCCTTCGTGACCGCCTCGCACCGCATCTGGCGCGAGCTGGAGGCCGAGACCGGCGAGACTTTGCTGAACGCCTGCGGGGCGCTCGTCATGGCCCCGGGCCACGGCGTCTCCTCGCATCACGGCAAGCCGGACTTCGTCGGACGCTCCATCAGCGCCGCTGAGGGCGCCGGCATCGTCCACGAGGTGCTCGACGGCGCGGAGGTGGCCCGCCGGTTCCCGCAATTCCTCAACCTCGCGGGCGACGAGAAGGCCTATTACGAGCCGGGCGGCGGCTACGTGTTCCCGGAGCGCTGCCTCGCGGCGCAGCTCGGCCGCGCGGGTGCCGCGGGTGCCGAGATCCGCACGAACTGCGCGGTGGTCGGGCTTCAGCAGGACGGGAGCGGCGTCCGCGTCGACACGGCGGAGGGGACCATCCTGGCCGACCGCGCCGTCGTGGCCGCGGGCGCCTGGACGGCCCCGCTGCTGGGGAGCCCGTTCGACCGACTGCTGACCGTCCGCCGGCAGCTCCTGCACTGGTACGCGCTCGCGGACGAGACCGCCTACGGACCGCACTCGCCGGTCTTCATCTGGATGTACGGGACGAGCGACACCGAATACCTCTACGGCTTCCCGCCGCTCGACGGCTCCATCAAGGTCGCGACGGAGCAGTACGACACCACCACCACCGCCGACGGGGTGGCGCGTCGCGTCGATCCGTCCGAATCCGACGAGATGTACCGGCTGCGCGTCGCGAACCGGCTGGCCGGCGCGACTCCGGAGCTCGTCCAGGCCGCGGCCTGCGTCTACACGGTCACCCCCGACCGCGGCTTCATCATCGACCGGCATCCCGAGATGGAGCGCGTGCGGGTGGTGTCCGCCTGCTCGGGGCACGGGTTCAAGCACTCGGCCGGCATCGGCGAGGCCGTCGCGGCTGAGCTGGCCGGGACCGGCAGCACCGTCGATCTCGCGCCCTTCGCCCTGGCACGTTTCAGTTGATGCGCCGGCTAATGGCTCGTGGATTGCTTGAAACCGTGCCAAGATCAGTCGACCCGAGCAGGAAAGACCCGATGCGTCTCACGATCCGCACCCTTCTGACCACCGGTGCGCTGTCCGCCCTCGCGGCATTGTCGACCGTCGCGCTGCCCGGGCGGGCCGCGGCCGCCGACGGCGTCGACGCGATCAAGAAGCGCGGGACGCTGATCGTCGGCGTGAAGGCGGATTACAAGCCGTTCGGCTTCCGCGACCCGAGCGGGACGATCATCGGCCTGGAGCCCGACCTCGCCGCCGACCTCGCCAAGCGGCTGGGCGTGAAGCTCGAGCTCGTGCCCGTCGTCTCGGCAAACCGGATCGAGTTCCTGCAGCAGGGCAAGGTCGATCTGCTGATCGCCACCCTGTCGGACAAGCCGGAGCGCCGCCGCGTCGTGCAGGCGATCGACCCGAACTACTATTCCGACTTCGTGAACGTCCTGCTGCCCAAGTCGTCCGGCATCACCGACTGGGCGCAGCTCAAGGGCAAGCCGCTCTGCGCCACCTCGGGCGCCTGGTACAACAAGGACGTCGCGCGGACCTACGGAGCGGAGATCGTCGCCTTCGACGGGTCCGAGAAGCCGCTCTTCGCGCTCAAGCAGGGCAACTGCATCGGCTACGTCTACGACCAGAGCATGCTGCAGGGTAAGCTGCTCGACGACGACTGGAAGGCCAACTACGCGCTGCCGCTCAAGGGCATCCTCGACGCCCCGTGGATGATGGCGGTGGCGCAGGGCAACACCACGCTCCAGGCCGCCGTCGAGGACGCCACCAAGGACTGGATGAAGACCGGCTTCATCGTCAACGAGGAGAAGAAGTGGGGCATCGAGCCGACCGCTTACTCGAAGGCGATGCACGAGAAGTACAAGAACGCGACCAACTGATGCGCGCCTGCACGACGGCCTTGAGCGTTCGCCCGCGATGATCGCCACGATCCAGGCGTGGTTCCAGCAGCTCTACGAGACCACGGGCTTCAACTTCACGGTCTTCTACGATCCCTACGACTGGGACCGCTACGTGGCCGGCCTGCGGATGACGCTGCTCCTCGGGATCAGCACCATCCTGGCCAGCCTCGTCATCGGCGCCGTGGGCGCGCTCCTGCAGAGCGGGCCGTCGCGTGTCCTGCGGGCGCTGGTCAACGGCTTCGTGGTGGTGTTCCGCAACACGCCGCCGCTCGTGCAGATCTTCTTCTTCTACTTCGGCCTCGGGACGCTGCTCCCGGACATCCGCTCGGCCGACGGCCTGCGGGCGCCGATCCTCAACAATGTCCAGTGGGCGATCATCTCGCTGTCGCTGTTCGCGGGCGCGTTCAACGTCGAGATCTTCCGCTCGGGCATCGAGGCCGTGCCGCGGACCACGGTCGAGGCCGCCGAGGCCCTGGGCTACACCCGCTTCAAGGCCTACCGGTACGTCGTCCTGCCGCTGGCCCTGCGCGTCTGCCTGCCGGCCCTGAACAACAACCTGATCAACCTCCTGAAGACCACGACACTGGCCTACGCCATCGCGGTCCCGGAGACCCTGTACGCGGTCAAGCAGATCTGGTCCGAGTCGCAGAACGTGCTGGAGATGATGCTGGTGCTGCTGGCGACCTACGCGGTCCTCGTCGGCGTGCTCGTCTGGATCATGCACCGCTGGGAGCGCGCCCTGCGCATCCCGGGATACGGCCGATGAAAGCGGCCGATCCGCGGGGCGGGCGGCCGAATGCCCTGCCGGTCCTCCTGCCCTTCGCGCTCCCGGAGGACCGCGCGGTGGCGCGCCTGCGCCCGGCCCATCTCTGGCTGCTCACCGCGCTCGCCCTCGTCGCCGTCCCGGCCTGGGCGCAGGGCGGGGCCGCCGCGCTGTCGCCGCTGGAGGTCGTGATCAAGTGGGCGCCCCTCCTGCTCACGGGCTTCGCCTTCAACGTCGCGATCTCGCTGATGGCGATGGCGATCGGGACCGTGGCGGGCATCGGGCTCGGGCTGGCCATGCTGGCCGAGGGGCGGATCCTGCCCCGCCTCGCGTGGTGCGCCACGCAGGTCTTCCGCAACGTGCCCTGGCTGGTGCTGCTGTTCTTCGTGATGTTCCTGGTGCCGTTCCAGATCACCGTGTTCGGCGTCCGCGTGCCGCTGCCCGACTGGGTGAAGGCGACCTTCGGCTTCAGCCTGCCGGTTATGGCCAACGTCGCCGAGATCGTCCGCGGCGCGGTGCGCTCGGTGCCGAACACCCAGTGGGAGGCCGCCGAGTCGCTGGCCTTCACCCGGCGGCAGACGCTATGGCGCATCATCCTGCCCCAATGCGCGAAGCGCATGCTGCCGCCCTGGATGAACGTCTACTCGCTCATCGCGATGGCGACCGTGCAGGCCTCCATCGTCGGCGTCACCGAGATGCTGACGCTGACCGCGCAGGTGCACGCCGCCGAGGGCGGCCGCCCCGAGCTGTTCGCGCCGCTCTACGGCTTCGCGCTCTTGTGCTTCTTCCTCTACTGCTACCCGATCGACCGGTTCACCGCCGCCCTGGAACGCCGCTTCGAGACCCGCTGAGACCATGACGCGCGCGACCCTGGCCGCCACCCCGTCCCCGACCTGGACCCCCGATCAGCCGATCGTCCGCATCGCCGGCGTGCACAAGTCCTTCGGGACCTTCGAGGTGCTGAAGGGGATCAGCTTCGACGTGCGCAAGGGCGAGGTGGTCTGTATCATCGGCCCATCGGGCTCGGGCAAGTCGACGCTGATCCGCTGCGTCAACGCGCTGGTGCCGGTCAGCGCGGGCTCGATCGAGGTCGAGGGGATCGACGTCACCGATCCCCGGCTCGACAAGCTGGCGCTGCGCCGCAAGGTCGGCATGGTGTTCCAGCAGTACAACCTGTTCCCGCACAAGACCGCGCTTCAGAACGTGATGATGGCCCCCATCCACGTCCTCGGGCAGGACAGGCGCGAGGTCGAGGCCCGGGCGCGGGCGCTGCTCGCCAAGGTGCGGCTCGCCGGCAAGGAGAACGCCTATCCGGGCGAGCTGTCCGGCGGCCAGCAGCAGCGCGTGGCCATAGCCCGCTCGCTGGCGATGCGGCCGGACGTGATGCTGTTCGACGAGGTCACCGCCGCCCTCGATCCGGAGACGGTCAAGGAGGTGCTGGTGACGATCCGGGAGCTCGCCGAGGAGGGCATGACCTGCATGCTCGTCACGCACGAGATGAACTTCGCCCGCGACGTCGCCGACCATATCTACTTCACCGACCGCGGCGTGATCGTCGAGCACGGGCCGCCCGCGACCTTCTTCGCTTCCGCACGGGACGAGCGCACGCGCCGGTTCCTGTCGCAGGTGCTCTGAGCTCGCCGGGTCGGCCCCGGGGTCCGGACCGCGTCAGCGCGGCCCGGCCTCCCGCGCCACGATGTGGTCGGCGATCGCCCCCGCGGTGGTGAGCCAGATGTCGGCGCGCCGGTCGACGATGTGCCGGAGCGCCCGCCGCAGGGGCCGTATCCGGTGCGGCCGCCCGACGATGTAGGGATGGAGCGCGATGCCCATGACCAGGGGTGCGGTCCGGGACTGCTCCAGCATCTCGTCGAAGGCGTCGACGAGCGCGTCAGCGAACTGGCGGCCCGTCTCCTTGCGGGCGACGATGGCGGGGATGTCGTTGAGTTCCTGCGGGTAGGGCACCGTCAGGATCCGGCCGCCGCCGCGGGTTTTGAACCAGGTCGGCTGGTCGTCGTGGTCCCAGTCGAGCAGGTAGCGGTAGCCGGCCTCGGCTAGCAGGTCGGGCGTCACCCGCGACTGCGAGATCCACGGCCCGAGCCAGCCGGCCGGGGGGCGGCCCTCCCGCGCGGCGATCACCTGCGTCGTCTCGGCGATCAGCGCCCGCTCGGCGGCCTCGTCGAGGATGCCCTGCCGCTCGGCGTTGGTGCGTCCGTGGCCGACGATCTCGTCGCCCCGCGCCCGGAACGCCTCGATCAGCCCGGGGCAGTCCCGGTACAGGTTGCTGTTGACGAGCACGCTCGCGGGCATCGCCAGTTCGTCCAGCATCGCGGCGATCCGCCAGGCGCCGACCCGGTTGCCCCAGTCGCGCCACGCGTAGTTGAGCACGTCCGGCTGCGGGCCGCCCGGGGCCAGCTCGGCGCCGAGGCCCTCGCCGAACGCGAAGGTCTCGAGGTTCAGCCCCACATAGACGGCCAGCCGCTTGCCCTCCGGCCAGTCGTAGACCGGCCTGTCGGGAAGGGCGCTGTAGCCGTAGCGGCCGTGTCCCGCATTCGTGTCCATCGTGGCCCCCCTTACGCCGCACCGAGATAGGCCGCTTCCAGCCCCTTGTCCGCCGACAGCTCCGCGGCGGTTCCGCGCGCGACGACCCGGCCCTGCTCCAGCACGTAGCCGCGATCGGCGACCGTGAGGGCCAGCGCCGCCATCTGGTCGACGATCAGGATGGTGACGCCCTCGTCGCGCAGCTCGGCCACGGTGGCGTAGAGGGCGTTGATCATCGCCGGGGCGAGGCCCAGCGACGGCTCGTCGAGGAGAAGGATGCGCGGATGCGCCATCAACCCGCGGGCGATGGCCAGCATCTGCTGCTCGCCGCCGGAGAGCAGGCCGGCCCGGCTCCCCGCCCGGTCGCGCAGCCGCGGGAACCGGTCGAGCAGGCGCTCCACCTCGGCCGGGTCGATCGGCGTCCCGCGCCCGAAGGCGCCGAGGCGGATGTTCTCGACGACGGTGAGCTCCGGGAAGACCTGTCGGCCCTCCGGCACCAGGACGAGCCCGCTGCGGGCGATCCGGTGCGCCGGCAGCGCGTCGACGCGCCGGTCGTCGAACACGACCGATCCCGCGACCGGGCGCAGGAGCCCCGCCAGCGCCCGCATGGCCGTGGACTTGCCGGCGCCGTTCGCGCCCAAAAGGGCGACGGTCTCGCCGGGCCGCACGTCGAGATGGACCCCATCGAGGACCGGCGCGGCGCCGTAGCCGGCCGTCAGGTCGAGGACCGAGAGGACGGCGTCCGCCGGCCCCTGCCACGGCGCGCCCCGCGGGCGGGCCGGGGTGTCGGCGCCGCCGAGATAGGCGCGCAGCACCGCCGGGTCGCGCCGGATCTCGGCGGGCGTGCCCCGCGCGATCGGGCGTCCGGCATCCATGACCAGGATGTGGTCGGAGATGCCCATCACCAGCGGCATGTCGTGCTCGACCAGCACCACCGCGACGCCGCTGTCGGCGATCCGGCGGATCAGCCGGGCCAGCCGGTCGGTGTCGGCCCGCGACAGGCCGGCGGCGGGCTCGTCGAGGAGCAGCACCGCGGGGCCGCCGGCGAGCGCCCGGGCGATCTCCACGAGCCGCCGGTCGACATGGGGCAGCTCGGCGGCCGGGCGGTCGAGGGCGCCCCGGTAGCCGACGAAGGCGAGGAGCGACGCGGCCGTCCGGCGGTCCCCCGCGCTGGCGCGGCGCCAGAGCCGGCCCGGTGCGAATCCGAGGGCGACGTTGTCGACCACGGTCAGCGAGCCGAACAGCCGCGTGGTCTGGTAGGTGCGCGCGATGCCGGCGCGGGCGACGACATGCGCCGGCTGCCCGGCGAGATCGCGTTCGCCGAGCCGGATCGCCCCGGCGCTCGGGCGGTAGAAGCCCGAGACCATGTTGAGCACGGTCGTCTTGCCGGCCCCGTTCGGGCCGATCACGCTGGTGACCGAGCCGGGCCGGGCGGTGAGGTCGACGCCTTCCGCCGCCGTGATGCCGCCGAAGCGGATGCCGATCCCATCGAGGACGAGGGCCTCGCGCGCCGCCGTGCCGGGCAGCGGCGCCTCTCCGCTCTCCTCGGCGACCCCATTGTCGCGGCCCCGGGGCAGCAGGCGGGCGAGGCTGCCGACCAGCCCCGACGGCACCAGCCAGAGCACTGCCAGGGTCGCGATCCCGAAGAACAGCAGGCGGTACTCCGCGAGGCCGGACAGCGCCTCCGGCAGCAGCACGGTGACGAGGGCCCCGAGGAGCGGGCCGAGCACCGTGCCGGCGCCGCCGACGATCACCGACAGGACGAACAGGATCGACTGCGAGAACGGGAACGAGCTCGGCGCGATGAACAGCATCAGCGGCGGCAGGACGGCCCCCGCGAGGCCGGTCAGGGCGGCGGAGATCGCGAAGGCCAGGGTCTTCACCCGGACCGGATCGAAGCCCAGAGCCGCGGCCGCGACGTCGGCGTCGCGCACGGCGCGCATCGCCCGCCCGAGGCGGCTGCGGGCGAGAAGGTCGAACCCGGCGAGGCTCGCGCCGGCGGCGAGCACCGCCAGCACCGCCAGCCCGGCCGCACTCACCGGCTCGCCGAGGAGCGTCGGCGCGTCGGTGACGACGAGGCCGTTCTGGCCGCCGGTCAGCTCCCCGCCCTCGATCAGGCCGTGCTCGACGATGAGGCCGAAGGCGATCGTCAGCATGGCGAGGTAGGGGCCCTTCACCCGCATCGCCGGCACCGCCACGAGGCCGCCGACGAGCGCCGCGATCAGGGACGCCGCCGGGAGCGCCAGCCAGAAGCTGACGCCGTGGAGCGTCAGGATCGCGCTCGCGTAGGCGCCGATCGCGTAGAAGCCGGCCTGGCCGAAGGAGATCAGCCCGGTCAGGCCGAGGAGCACGTTGAGGCCGACCCCCGCCACCGTGGTCAGCGCCACGAGGGCGATCACGAAGTGGCTGTAGCCGGCGGTCAGCGCGACGAGGCCGAGCGCGGCGGCGGTGAGGCCGGCGATGCCGAACTGCATCGCCGGGGTCGAGCGCAGACGGTGCATCGCGTCAGACCTTGTTGACCGCGGCGCGGCCGAGCAGGCCGTCGGGGCGCAGGGTGAGGGCCAGGATGATCACCGAGAACACCACGAGCTGCGTGTAGGTCGAGCCGAGGGTCGCGGTGACGCCGGCCTCGACGAGGCCGTAGAGCAGCCCCGCCAGGATCACCCCGGTGGCGGAGCCGATGCCGCCGAGGATCGCCACCGCGAAGGCCTTGAGGCCGAACAGCGTGCCGAGCTCGGCCGAGACCGAGAAGAGCGGCGCGATCAGGAGGCCCGCGATACCGGCCAGCACCGCCGAGAGCGCGAAGGCGCAGGCCACGGTGCGGCGCACGTCGATCCCCATCAGCCGGGCGGCGTCGGCGTTCTGCGCCACGGCGAGCAGGACGCGCCCGAGATCGGTCCGGCGGAACACCGTGCGGATCGCGAAGGCGAGCGCGATCCCGACGACCGGGATCACGAGCTGGAGCGGGTAGATGCCGGTCCCGAGGATCTCCACCGGCTTGGTCGCCAGCGGCGAGGGCAGGCTGCGCGGCTCCTTGCCGAAGGTGAACAGCACGGTGTTGTCGAGGACGATGCCGCCCGCCACCGTCGCGAGCAGCCACGCATCCGAGCCGCGGGCCACGAACGGGCGGACCAGCGCCCGCTCGACCACGAGGCCGAACAGGGCGCAGCCGGCGAGCGCCAGGACGATCGCCGCCGGCATCGGCCAGCCGAGGGTGACGCCGAGCGCGTAGGCCAGGACCGCGCCCAGGGTGACGACGCTGCCCTGCGCGAAGTTCACGGTCCCCGACACCGCGTAGGTAACGTGGAAGCCGAGGGCCACGAGCCCGTACATGCTGCCGAGGCCGAGGCCGCTGACGAGGATGGAGGTCAGCATCGCCGGGCTCAGTTGGTCACCGCGACGATCTCACCGTCCTTGAAGCGGGTGAACACGTAATCGTTCGGTCCCAGCGCGTCGTGCTGGCCGGGGGCGAAGGGCTTGTCGTAGGTTTTGATCAGGCCCGGATAGGTGCCGATCTTGTAGAAGCCGTCGCGGACCTTCGGGCCCTCGGTCGAGCCGGCGGCCTGGATGGCGAGCGCCAGCAGATGCGTCGCGTCGTAGGCGTTGGCGATGCCGACGGCAGGGGTGACGTCGGCCATCGACTTGATCGCCGGGTACTTGGCCTTGAGCGCATCGAGCACCGCGCCCGCCTTCGGCGACGTGTTGCCCGCGAAGGTGAAGGTCTGGATGAAGTGGACCTTGCCGGCGCTCGGGCCGGCGAGCTCGTCGAAGCGCCCGCCGGCCGGGCCCCAGTGCGAGACGACCGGCACCGACCAGCCCATCCGGTCGAGGGATTTCACCACCTGGGCCGAGGGGCCGACATTGCCGACGAGGAACAGCGCGTCGGCCCCGGCCTCCTTCAGCCGGGACAGCTGGGGCACCATGTCGACGTCGTTGGCCTCGTACTTCTCGATGCCGGCCGCCGGGAGGTTGGCCGCCTGGAGGGCGTCCTTGAGGCCCTTCTGGTTCGACTCGCCCCAGGCGTTGTTGACGAGGATCATGCCGGGCTTCTTCGCCCCGTAGGTCTTCACCGCGTAGGCGACCAGCGCCTCGTCGACGAGGGCGTCGACCGCGGAGACACGGAAGGCGTAATTGTCGGCGGCGCCGTTGCGGGTGATGCCGGTCCCGGCCGCCCACGGGCCGATGAACGGCACCTTCATCTGGTTGGCGATCGGCACGATCGCCATCGAGACCGGCGTGTCGAGGCCGCCGACCACCGCGACGACGCCGATCCGCTGGATCAGCTCGCGGGTCGCCAGCACGCCCTTGGACGGGTTGGCCTCGTCGTCGCGGGCCACGAGCTCGAGGGGCCGTCCGAGCACCCCGCCCTTGGCGTTGATCTCGTCGATGGCGAGCCCGATCCCGCGGGAGATCGCCTCGCCGGATTTCGCGGACTGGCCGCTCAGGGCGGTCACGAGGCCGATCTTGACGGTGTCGGCCGCCTGCGCGGCCGAGACGGCGAGGCCGAGCAGGGCGCTCGTCGTCACGGCGATGCGGCGCAGGGTCGGGGGCAGGAAGGAGGCCATGGCTGTCTCCGAGGGGCGGGGCAGCCCAGCCGACCGCAACCTCCATGCCACTGAAAAATCGAAGCTTCGCCGCCCGCACGTGACCGTGCGTGCTGCACCGAAGGCAATCTGTGCTCAATCGTCGATCAAAGTGCATACACTTCCTGCATGCACAGAAGAGGCTTTTGCGGCACGTTAGGGCCGACAGGAGGCCTGCCATGACCGACGTGACCCACGATGCCGCGACCGCGCGCGACGCCGCCAACGTCACCGCCTATCTCGAAGCTTCGATGGTGCCGGATCCCGAGACGGCCGCGCGCTACATGGCGCCGGGCACCCGGATCGTGTTCACCGGCGCCCGGGTCTTCAACCATCCGTCCGAGGTCACGGCCTTCAATGCCGGCCGCTACGCCTGGGTGAAGAAGCGGATGGAGCGGCTGGACGTGGTCCCGGGCGACGGCGTCACCACGGTCTACAGCCTCGGCACCCTGTACGGTGCGTGGCCGGACGGCACGCCCTTCGAGGGCAACCGCTACGTCGACCGTTTCACCGTGCGCGACGGCCTGATCGTCGGCATGGAGGTCTGGAACGACAGCGCCGAGCGCCTGCTGACGAAGCACGGCCTCACGGCCTGAGGCGGGAGGTCAGGCTCCGCGGCCGGCACCCGCGACGTAGGGCGCCAGCAGGCGGGCGAGATCGCGCTCGCGCGGGGTCGGCGGCACGATGCGCGCCCGCTCGGCGACGGCGTCGAGGTGGTGGTCCATGAGCGTGGCGGCGCGCTCGGCATCGCCCGCGACCAGGGCGGCGACGATGTCGCGGTGCTCGCTCACGGCGCAGTCCGAGGAGTGCGGCCGGCTGTAGAGGGACAGGATCAGGGCGCAGCGATAGCCGAGTTCGGCGACGTAGCGGGTCAGCACGGCGCTGCCGGTCATCTCGGCGAGCATCAGGTGGAACTCGGTGGCGAGGCGGATCGACAGCGCCTCGGGCCCGCCCCGGGCGGCCTCCTCGCGGGCGATCTGGTCCAGCAGAACCTGGCGCTGCTCCGGGCTGAGCTGTCCGGCGAGGCGGCGCACCACGAGCCGCTCCAGGCCGAGGCGCACGTCGAAGGTGTCGCGCGCCTCCTCCCAGCTCGGCGTCGCCACGACGGCGATGCGGTTGCGGCGCAGGTCGACCAAGCCTTCCCCGGCCAGCCGCAGCAGGGCTTGCCGCGCGATGGTGCGGCTGACCCCGAAGCGCTCGCCCAGGGCATCCTCCGGCAGGCGGTCTCCGGGGGCGAGCGCCCGTTCCACGATGGCCCGTCGCAGGGCCTGGCAGATCGCGCCCACGCGATCGCCCTCGTCCGCCGCCTTCATGGACGGCGCCTGGACTCTGTCGCCCGTATCCGCGCGGACTGAACCGTCATGATCCTCCCTCGGGTGCGATCCATCGCGACGCGTCCGGGCCTGTGCCCGATCGGCTCTTCGCAGACCTGATGCCGGGTGTGCAACGGTCGCGCCAGCGCCGGCGGCGACCGCCCGGAGCCCGGAAAGACCGTCGATCGGGCGGCGCGGGCGGCCACATAGCCATCGCGGATGCGCGTCTGCCGACTCGCCGACGGCCCGCGTCGTGCGGGCCGTACGGTGATCGTGAACAAAGTGTCGCCGATCCTCCGACCTGATCCCTCGCCATGGGCGGCCGCGCGATCGCGATGTCGCCAAATGTCCGCTCGGTGTTCGGCAGGACGCTCTGTCTCAAAATCGGTCTTCTGCGTCCCAAAACACGGGTATGATCCGCGGTGTGTAGGGCCAGCTACAGCGGCTTCACGGATCGGACCTTACGGACCTCCGCGGACGCAGACGACGTCGAGGTCGCGCGAAAGATCGCGACGACGATCGTGCGGGGGCGGGGTCATGAAGCAAATCGTTCTTCCATCCGTGGTCGTGGGCATCCTGTGCGGTGCCTGCGCGACCTCTTCCGACAAGGTCGCCGCGACGTACGTGTCGCCGATCCAGTACAGCAACCTGTCCTGCACCCAGATCCGCGAGGAGGCCGGCCGCGTCTCGGTGCGCGCGGCGCAGGCTGCCGGGGCGCAGGACGAGAAGCGCCGCGGCGATCAGGTCGCCACGACGGTCGGCGCCGTGGTGTTCCTGCCGGCGCTCCTGTTCATCGACGGCGACAATCACCAGACGGCCGAACTCGCGCGGCTCAAAGGCGAGGTGAAGGCGCTGGAGCAGGCTTCCGCCGAGAAGCGCTGCGGTCTCGACTTCGAGCCGCAGCCCGCGCGCCGCTGAGCCGTCCGGCCCGGACCCGCGCGAAGCACAACTCAAAGACGATGTAGTTTGTGACTTTTATTCTTTGAGTAGATTATGGACGTTGAGGAGTTGGTAACTCTATGTAATTCAATCCCTGAAGACATGCAAAGTGTTGCCGGTGCGTTACATCGTCAATGAAGCGCGCCTGATAAGTCATCGCCACTCAATGGCACCAACGGAAACTGCGCAGACATGACCAAGATTCTGGCCTCTCTGGCCGCCTTCACTGCCCTCACCGCCGCGGCTTCCGCTGCCGACCTGCCGCGTCGTGTTCCGCCGCCGGTGTTCACGCCGGTGCCGGTGTTCACCTGGACCGGCTTCTACGTCGGCGTGAACGCCGGCTACGGCTTCGACGCCAACAGCCGCAACACCACCAACTACGCCCTGCGCGGCGGCACGCTGGCGAACTCGCCCGACACCAACGCGGTGGTCAGCGTCAACAACCGCAGCAGCAACAATGGCTTCTCGGGCGGCGCCCAGATCGGCTACAACTGGCAGCTGACCCCGGGCTCGGGCATCGTGGTCGGTTTCGAGGCCGACGCCCAGTACGTCGACTTCGCCCGCCGCGCCAACGGCACGCTCAACTATGGGCTGACCGGCACCCCGGGCTTCGCCTTCTCGGCGCCGCGCGCCTACGTGGCGACCAGCGGCAACGGCCTGGATTACTTCGGCACTGCCCGCGGCCGCCTCGGCTACGCCTTCGACCGCACCCTCGTGTACGGCACCGGCGGCTACGCCTACGGCTCCGGCCAGGACGACCAGAACTTCGCTGGCCGCAACTTCCGCAGCAGCTTCCGCAACGGCTACGCGGTCGGCGGCGGCATCGAGTACGCCCTGCCCACCGACTCCTTCCTAAACTTCTTCCGCTCCTCGGCCGTCACCCTGAAGGTCGAAGGCCTGTACGTGAACCTCGACCGCCAGAAGAACACTGCCAGCGGCGTCTTCATCCCGAACCTGCTGCCGCCGCGCGGCGTCGCCTACCTCAACGGCGCCGCCGCCAACACCGAGTTCGCCGTCGTCCGCGCTGGCCTGAACTACAAGTTCGGCTCGTACTGAGATCCGGGCGCGCTGCTCCCGCTCGTTGTGCCGGGCGGGGCGATTGGCGGGGCGAGGTGTTGGTCCTCCTTTCCCCGCTGAGCGCCGAACGAGCAGCTGACCGGTTGGCCTTCGCATCCCCAGCCCGATCAATCTGGCCGCGAGGTCCACGAAGCCCTGGAAGCTCCGCCTCCAGGGCTTCTGCCTTGGCGAATGTGGACGTAATCGCACATGACTGGCCGGGGATCCCGATCAACCCATAACCCAGCTCGGCCGTCTCCACAGAGGCGCCGGATCGTATTGAGTGCGGATCCGAGCATCTTTCACGAGCAGGACCTTCTGCTGCTGCGGCGGCCGGCGCTCCGGAGCGCGATCATGGCTTTCAAGATGGTCTTCGCTGTCGGCATCCCCTTTTGGATAAATTGTGTATAAATTGACCTTTATAGAGCCGAGGACAAGATGTACCACAAAGACAAAATCCTGGAAATCGATCTTATTGACATTGTGGGTGGCACGGTTGACTTCAATAACAAATACTGGAAAAAATATATAATTGACGGACTTGACCACAATATCAATCACGACTTGGCATACAGCATGCATATCTTAGATAATGCCGAAAAAGAAACAGGCATCGGTTACGGACATAGGTTTATTTGGGAACAAGGAATGCACATTTACGCCCAGAACAAACAACGTGGGGCTGCTTATTTTAACGGCATGACCTATGAGATTACCAAAATGGCCAATGATTATTGGGCAACTAAGTCTGGGAGTCTTCGCTTTAGGTGAGGGGTGCTTTAGGTGGTCGGGATCGCAATGGTCTCAGCAGGGTGCTGAAGCCTGATTTGGGATCCCCACGTGGATCTCGACCGCTCGACGGCATCATAGCCGCATAGGCAATCTGATGGAGGCCGCAGCCAGGATACATATAAAACTCGGCTGCAGCTTCAAATATTTCTATATATATAATTATAATATTTATATTCTACCTGCAGATACTGTAAATGTTGTCGATATTTACACTAAACAATCATCCTTGTGATCACAGTAGCAGAGGTGATCTGCGAGGAAGGCCAGAAACGCAGGCTAGCATGCGCCTGTAGTTAGTAATTCGATGGGCCATCACCACTGATGGCAGAGATGTTATGGCATCGCTGTGAGTTTGTTAAGCAACAATCTAATCATTTCAGAAAACATAAAGACACATGGTCGAGATCGTCGCAGATTTTGCACCCAGCGGCCAGAACAGAAAATGTATCCTACGATATACGCGAGGACTACCACCTCACGAGATTACTTTGCCACGACGCAGAAGCTTGCTTGTGTCGTTAAGGAAAGCTCATTGATGTCTTACACTGATAGCGGATACATTCCAGCGGTCGGCAATCGGCTTTCTGATGAATTTCTTCATTATATTTGCGGAGGGAGCAAGGAGCTGATTGATAAGCACCTAGCGACCTTAGAATTACTTGAAAAAGACGTTAAACATGTGGAAATGAGAGCTGAAATGACAAAAATAGCCCTTCCTTTAATGTATCAAATATATTATCGGCCGGATTGGAGAGCCACGTCTCAAGTGCATATATGGAGAGATTGGCACGTGCAAGAAATTGATAGGCTTAGAAAGTCTTCTTAGCGCAAAATGTTTTAAATTTACTCCACAAGTGTGAAAGACGGACAAATTCCAGGCCGATTTGGTAGAGTAAAACCAGGCTACGGGCCGCAGACAGCCTGAACAATGAAGGGACCCTATCGGGTCCCTTCATTGTTCGTCGCTGATTGTGAGGGTCCGTCCGGCCGGATCTCTAGCACGCCCATGCCGACGAACTGCTTCTTCCAGCGGTAAAACGTCGGCTCGGACACGCCCATCTCCCGGCAGATCTCATCCACCGTCGCGCCGTTCTCCGCCTGCCGCAAGGCAAAGGCGATCTATTCGTTCGTGAAGCACTTGCGAGGCATGGCATCCACCCTCCTTCAGAGTTCAGGATGTCCGAAAAACTGCACTCAGCGCGGATCAGTTTGCCGGGTCAGGGTCAATTGATGGGAGTCATCAATGCAGCTGACGCTCGGCCAGTCGGAAGAACGCGCCTCGCCGCCGCATCAGCTCGTCGTAGCTGCCAGTCTCGACGATCGCCCCGTCCTGCATCACCACGATCCGGTCCGCATCCTGAACCGTACTCAACCGGTGCGCCACCGCGATTCGGGTCACGCTCATCCGCCCTAGAGACTCCGACACCAGCGCCTGCGTCCGGTTGTCCAGCGCGCTCGTCGCCTCGTCGAACAGCAGGATCCGAGGCTGCCGCGCCAGGGCCCGGGCGATCATCAGCCTCTGGCGCTGCCCCCCGGATAGGCCACCGCCGCCCTCGGCGATCGCCGTGTGCAGACCCATCGGCATGGCACCCAGATCCGCCTCCAGGCCCGCGCGCTTCAGCGCCGCCATCGCCTCATCCGGCGTGAGCGGCGCCCCGGCAGCGACGTTCTCCAGGATCGAGCCGCCGAACAGCCGACCGTTCTGCAGCACCGTGCCGATCTGACGCCGCACGCGCGCCTTGTCGAGGCCGGCGAGATCGCGGCCGTCGAGGAACACCCCACCGATCTCCGGCCGCTCGAAGCCGAGGAGCAGCCGCAACAGGGTCGACTTGCCCGAGCCGGATGGGCCGACGATCGCGACGAACTCGCCCGGCTCGATCCGCAGCGACAGCCGGTCCAGGATCGCCGGTCCACCCGCCGCATACCGGAACGTCACCGACTGGACGTCGATCGCCCCGCTCAAGCGGCCGGGATCGGCGCCTCCGCCACCGGTCTCGGGTTCGGCTTCCAGGATCGGCTTGGCCCGGTCGTAGAGCGGGATCAGGGCGAGCAGCGCCGGGACCAGCCCGGCGATCGACAGGACCGCCGCCCCGAACTGCCCGGCCGCAGCGGTGAACGCTACGAACCCGCCGAGATCCAGGCGCGCCCAGCCGAAGCCGACCGCTGCGTCGATCGCGATCGTGCCCAGCACCGCCCAGGCGACGAGGAAGCTGGTCGACGATCCTTGCCACTGGCGCGCGCGCCGCTCGGTCCAGCGGATCCGGCCGAACCCGGCCGCCCAGCGGGTGAACGCCCGGACTTCGGCGCCGGCCACGCGCAGCTTGTCGATGCCGTCGATCAGCTGGACCGACAGGCCGCCCTGCGCGCCGGCCAGCGTCTGCATCCGCCGCTGCAGGTGAAGTTGCACGAGGCTCGCGGCGAGCATCACGGCGATCTCGACGGCGAGCAGCGCCACCACCACCAGGGTCAGCTTCCAACTCACCACCAGCATCAGCACGAGGTTGAGCGCCCCGAACACGGCGCCGAGTAGCGCCCCGACCGTGGCGCCGCTCATCACCTCGCGCATCTGGTTGACCGCGTCGGCCCGCAGGGCGAGGTCGCCGACCGTGTAGGTGCGGAAGAAGCCGGCTGGCAGCCGCAGCAGGCGGTCCCACAGCGCGGCTTCGGCCCGGGCATTGACCAAGGTGGCGAGGCGCGCGACCGCGCGCGCGCGCGCCCACTCGAACGCCACCGCGCCGAACGCCGCAGCCGTCAGGGCGGCGGTCATGGCGAACAGCTCGGGCCGCATGCCGGACGGGATGATGTCGCCGAGAAGCAGGCTCGATGCGTAGGGGGTGACGAGGCCGGCCAGGGCCGGCAGGGTGCTGTAGGCGAACACCGCGCCGATCTTGCCGCCGAGCCCACGCATGATCGACCGCAGGGGGACGGTGATGCCGAGGCGCCCCAGCCCGAACCCCTGGATGAGCTGGAACGCGCGCGGTTCGAGGCTTGCGGCCATGTCGCCGCTCAGCCTGCGGCGCGCGCCATCCGGCAGCCGCACCGTGAACCCGGCTCGCGCAGGCAGCAGCGCCACCGGCCGGCGATCATCGGCTCCGAACGCCAGCATGGGCTCGCCCCCGGTGCGCCACCAGCCCTGCTCCAGGCGCACGGGGCGCAGTCGCAGCCCCCAGTGCCGAGCGAGATCATCGAGCGCCGTGGTCGGATCCTCCGACGGCGTCAGTGGTGCGGCCTCGGGCCGGCGTACGCCGAGCGCGGCAGCGACCGCCGCGAATGCTTCGGCCAGGCTGGTCGAGGGAGCGATTGAGGGAGCGACCGAGGGGCCATCGCTGTGGGTGATTTCGGCGAGCACGGCGTCGATCGCGGCGTGATCGGCGTCGCGACGCTGATGGATCCGCGCCGCGTGGGTCCGTTCCAGATCGGCCAGGGCCGCGACGAAGACCTGTGCGGCGGAGCGCTGGGTCGCCTCGAACAGGCGCGCGAGCCGGTCGTCGCCCGCGGAGACGAGCCACGCTTCCGCGCTGGTCGGTGCCGCGTTCAGCTCCGGCACGAACCGGCCGAGCAGGCCGAGCCACGCGTGGATCGCCACGGTCCAGGCCACAGCGGCCTCGGGGGAACGGGTCGCCTCGATCTCGGCAGCGCGGCGGTCCGCCCAGCGGATGCGGGTGTCGGGTTCCGAATGGAACACGAGCCGCAGCGCGCCCGCGAACGGGAACGGGAACACGCTTTGCCCGGCCTCGACCGGGAACAGCGGCGGCGCCAGCCCGGCGACGCCGGGCCGGGTCAGGCGCAGCTCCCCGCGCCCAGCGAGGACGATTAGGATCCGGTCCTCGTCGAGGAGCGCGACCGGGGTGCCGTCGAGAACCACCTCGTCGGATGTGGCCGGGCCGGCGGGCGGAGCGTGGATCTCAAGCCGCACGGATCAGGTCCCTGTACAGGCCGGGCACGCCGCTGAGCCGGTGGTGCGGCCCGCGCTCGACGACCTGGCCTCGGTCGAGCACCAGGATCTCGTCGACGTCCCGGATGGTGCTGAGCCGGTGGGCGACCAGGATCGTGGTGCAGCCGCGGCGGCGCAGGTTGGCCAGCACCTGCGCCTCGGTGGTGGCGTCGAGGGCCGAGGTCGCCTCGTCGAGGATCAGCACGGCCGGGCGGCGGGCGAGCGCGCGGGCGAGCTCCAGGCGCTGGGCCTGCCCGCCTGAGAAGTTCGCGCCGCCCTCGGCGACTGGCGCGTCGTAGCCGCCGGGTCGGGCCATGATCACGTCGTGGATGCAGGCGTCCCGCGCCGCCGCGACCAAGTCGGCCTCGGCGATGGTCGGGTCCCACAGGCTCAGGTTCTCGCGGACGCTGCCCTGGAACAGCACGACGCGCTGATCGACCAGCGCCAGAGCGGCAGCGAGCCGGTCGTGCGCGATCGCCCCGGCGGGAAGGCCGTCGAACGCGACCGTCCCGGCCCAGGGGCGGTACAGGCCGGCGACGAGGCGGGCGATCGTCGATTTGCCACAGCCCGACGGCCCGACCAGCGCGACCCGCTGCCCGGGCTGCAGATCGAGCTCGAACCCGTCGATCAGCGGCGCCTCCAGGCGGCTGTAGCCGAACTGCACCTGCGACAGCCGCACGCCGCCGCGCAGCCGGCCGGGGTCGGACCCTGCGGCTACCGCGGCCTCGTCCCCCTGCTCAAGTGAGGCTACGAGAAGGGGGTCGGTCGGGTAGCGCAGCACGTCGTCCAGGCGTTCGAGGTCGCTCGTCATGTCCTGGAGCCGCGTCGCGACGGCCAGGAGCCCGTGGACCGGGCCGAGGAAGCCGGCGAGCAGGGTCTGGAAGGCGACGAGGTCGCCGATGGTCATGGCGCCGTCCATGATCCGCAGGCCCGCGACCGTCAGGATCGCCGGGGCGGCGACGCCGGACAGGAGCGCGGGCAGGAGGCCAACGCGCGCGAGGGCGAGGTCGATGCGCTGATGGGCGTTGAGCAGCTTGGTCTGGGCACCGTACCAGCGGCTGAAGAACCCGTCCTCCAGCCCGGAGGCCTTCAGGGTCTCGATCGACTGCAGGCCGCTGAGCGCGATGCTGGAGACCATCGCCGCCTCCCGGCGCAGGCGTCTGGCAGCATCCGTGCGCAGGCGCGTCGAGACCCGGACCAGGAGCAGGCCGAGGAGCGCCAGCGCGATGCCGATACCGGCGAGCACCGGGTCGAACAGCAACATCAGCCCGCCGTAGACGAGGGCGGCGACGCCGTTGACCAGGACCGCCGGGATGAGGTCGGCCATGGCGCGGCACAGGTGCTCGGCGGTCCCGACCCGCATCGCGATGTCGGCGGTGTGGCGCTGAGCGAAGAACTCGGCCGGCAGGCGCAGCAGGTGCCCGAACACGTCGAGGCCGATCCGCAGGGACAGCGCCCAGTGCAGCCGGGCCAAGACGTAGCTCTGCAGCCAGGACAGCGCGCCCTGGGCGAACATCGCCAGGGCGAGGCCGAGCAGGAGCGGGCGCAGCCAGTCCTGCAGGTTGTCGAGAAGGATCTGGTCGACGAAGATCTTCGCCGCGGTAGCCACCGCCAGGGCCGGGACCATCGCGGTCAGGCCGGCAAGGGCGAGGACGCCGATCGCGCCCTTCGAGCGCGTCAGGCGGCCGAGCAGGCTGCGCCACGTGCGCGGCGGCGCCCCCTGCCGCTGGAAGCCCGCGCCGGGGACTGCCGTGAGCAAAACGCCCGTGAAGCGCTCGTCGAACTCCTCGGCGCTGATGCTGAGCGGGCCGGCAGCCGGGTCGTTGATGTGGACGCGACCGCGCGCAGCGCCCTCGACCACGACGAAGTGGTTGAAGTCCCAGAACGCAATCGCCGGCATCGGGTAGGCCCCGAGCTGGCCGGGCTCGACCCGCCAGCCGGCAGCCTCCAGTCCATAACTCCGGGCCGCGCGCAGCATGTTGCTGGCGCGGCTGCCGTCTCGGGAGACGCCGCAGGCGGCACGCAGCTCCGGCAGCGTCACCCAGGCGCCGTGATAGGCGAGCACCATCGCGAGGCAGGCGGCGCCGCACTCGGTCGCCTCCATCTGCAGGATGGTCGGGACCCGGCGGCGGCGGGCGGCAGGGCGGGATTGTGAGGGCGCACTCATGCCGGCCTCACAGGCCGGTCCAGCGCCGCAGCGCCGGGATCGCGAAGGAGATCGGCGCGGCCGACCGGACCGTGATCGCGCCGGCGACCGTCGTGCCGCTGTCGAGCTGCAAGCCCTCGCCGCGGCGCGATGTCCAGAGATAGCCAACGCCCTCCGCGCGACGGTCGAGCGATACGGCGATTGCGATTGGCGCGCCGTCGCCGGCGAACTTGCGTGACAGCTCTGGGTTGCCGAGCCGGTTGGCGATCTCCCGCTGGGTCTGCGGAACCGGCGACACCTGTCGCACGGTGCCGACCAGCGAGCCGTACTCCTCGCGCTTGGCGTTCGCGAGCGATACCCGGGCACTCATGCCGGGCCGAACCTGCTTGCCGGCCTCCGGCGGCAGGTAGACCAGGGCCTCCAGGCGATCGGCACCGGTCTCGTAGGTGATCAGCGGCTGCCCGGCGTTGACGAGCGCGTTGCGGGTCGCCTGGATCATCACGACCTGGCCGGGCTCGGTGGCGCGGACGTCGGTCGCGAGGCTGAGAGCGAGCTTGGCTTGGTGGAGTTGACCCTCCAGGTCATGCTGCTCGCGGTCGAGGCTCTCCAGTTCCTGGGCTTGGCTGGTCCGCAGGGCGAGCAGGGTGGTGTCGATCGAGCCGAGTTCTGTCCGCGCCCGCACGGTCGCCTCGCGGGCGGCCAGGAGGCGCTCACGCGCGTCGAGGACGCGGTCGGCGGTGCTGTTGCCGGCCAAGCGCAGACCCTCGCGGGCTTCGAGGAGCTGTTCCAGCTCCTGAGCGCGCTGGGCGTTGAGCTGCTGGGTTTCGGCGAAGCCGCGACGCTTGAGCTCGGCGAGCTGGATCTCCGCGCGGGTCCGGTCGGCCTGGCGGGCGACGATCTCCCGGCGGCGGGCGGTGAGCTGGTCGAGCCGGGTCTGCAGATCGCCGACCCGGCCGCGCTCCTCGGGTGCGCGTAGGCGGGCGATCAGAGCGCCCGTGCTGAGCCTGTCGCCCACGGCGGCGATCTCATCGACCCAGCCGACCTTGGGGGCGTGGACCTCGACGAAGCTGCCTCCCTCGCGCAGGAGGACGCCCTGGCCGGTGACGGTGACGCGCACTGCTCCCCAGATGGTCCAGGCGAGCGTCAGCCCGGCGAGCGCGAGGCAGGCGACGAGCACGATCGCAGCTGCGCCCGAGACGACCTGCAAGCGCTCGTCGAGGGCTTGCGGGGTGGCGAGCCGGGCGAGGGCCTGGGGTCTGAACAGCGGCGGTCGTGCCGCCTCCTCCTGGGGCGGGAACGGTGCCTCCGCCTCAGTGGGCGAGGCCGGGCGGCGGGCGGCGGCTGTCATGTCGCGGAATGAGACCCCGGGAAATGAGACGGTGTCCGGCTGGCCCGGCCAGGCGACCGGGTCTGGATTGGTCCTTCACCGCATCGGCCGGACGCGAGAGGCACCACCCATCCGCAGCTTGTTCAGGGCTGGACGACCCCGAAGTTCAGCAACCGACGGTTGAACGACATCAACGCGCTGCCTAACCGATGAGGCCAATACAGGGTTAATGCCGCACCAGTCGTTATGGATTGGTTATCCATTCTCGACATCGCGAAACATCATGATCAATGCGACATCGTTGCACGAAAATTTGAGGCTGGCTGTTAGCCCCCGTGCAGGATATCGGCCCGCGGCCAGTCGATACCGACGCGCACGGGGCTGAAGTTCATATCTCCTGCATCCACTCGACATGGCCGTCAGCGAGCCCGTAATGCGCCGACACGACCTTCACCTTACCGGCGGTCAGCGCGTCCTTAATGACCGGGCTCTGGCTCGTGAGTCTTTTGGCGACACGGCGGGCATTGGTCCGCACGGACGCCTCTAGAAGGTCGCCCCCCTGGCCGCGTGCCTCCAGCACCGCCGGCACGATGGGCTGTACCATCTCGCCGATGACGCCGGGGAAGCTCGCGTTCTTCTCCACGACGTCGATCGCCGCCGCGACGGCGCCGCAGGACTCATGCCCGAGCACGACGACGAGGGGCACTCCAAGGACGCCGACGGCATACTCGATACTGCCCAGGGCCGAGATATCGACCGTGTTGCCGGCGTTCCGGACGATGAACAATTCGCCGAGCCCGCGCCCGAACAGGATCTCCGGGGAGACCCGACTGTCGGAGCAACCGACCAGGACGCAGAACGGCGCCTGACCGCGGGCGAGCTCAAGACGCCGCTGACGCCCGTTCACCGCCAGGGCAGTGGCTTCGTTTCGGAAATTCTCGTTGCCCACCTTCATCAATCCGAGCGCGTCGGCAGGCGACAGAGAGGTCTCGACCCTCGACGATGCAGCCTGGACGACCCCGCAGGGTAGAACGGAAGCGGCGAGCAAGCCGGCGGTCCGAAGCAGAAGATGCCGTCGCCCGAAACGCGGCGCGCCGATCTCCGTGCAACAGTCGCAATCCGCATCCATCAAGATTTTCCTTGAGTTTCGGAGAGCCTCACTGTCCGTGCTTGACGTCCTGAACTGCCCCGTCAAAGCGGAAGCGCGATCTCGATCGCGCCACCCCGTGAGTTGTGGTGGGCTTAACCAGACCACGATTGATGAACCGATAATACCTTATGGGGATACCCCGGGCGGGATCTGTGCCTGGGGTGTTTGCGACCTCGCGGCCAAGTTGATCGGGCTGCGGATGAGTAGGCCAATCCGTCACCTGCTTGTTCGGCGGCCAGTGCTGAGAGGAACCCCGCCGGACCCTGCATTTACCTCTGGCCCGGATCACCACGTGTGGGTCAATCAGATCCCGACTCTCATCGAACTCGTTCCGACGCTGCAAGCGAACGCGAAACCGTCAAATTGATGTCAGCTGTCGCCATCCTCTAGCGTTTGGCACTGATTTCACGTAATTCTTCCCTTCAACCAGTTTTTTGCCAGATTAAAGCTCAGATCATGAGAGGAAAGCGTATCTGAGATAAAACGATCGATCGTCTTTATTCCTAGTGAGGTTATATTAAGAAATTTTTGTCTCCCGCCAGCTCGTTCGACCAACTTTTTATTACCAGCCAAAACAATTATATTGCGCACGTGAGATCTAGAAACACCTACTTTCATCGCTGACTCGATAAAATCGGCCTCCCTAACTTGATTGTCCGGGCTCATAGATGCAGCTAGAATCAGATTTCTCATAACATTTGCGCCGTGATTCATATGGAGAAACGGCAAAAAATGATGGTTTTGCTGCAGAAAATTTTTGATGATCGGCGTCATGATTTTGGGCGCGCACCGGCGATGAGCGAGATGAAAGACTGGATCGCGCTTGATGGCAATGTTGTAGTCTGCGTCCGGGTAAAGGAGCTGCAAGATGTCGTAGTAGGCGCATAGCTGTTCCCGATCCCACGCGAGGAGCTTTTCCGTGGGACGCAGGAAGCGTAGGCGGCGATCAGCTGCTGGGCATTCAAGCGTAATGTGGTTCGTTATGACTAGACGGCGCACGACATCGTCGAGTTGACGTTGGCTAGATTGTCCGAAAGCATTGGCTGTCTCTTTGACTTTCGCCAGCGTAGGCCATGTCGAGCGATCTTCGGGTTCAAAACCAGCGTAGACTTTTACAATAACACAAACCGCCGTGTAGCGATAAGCTGCTGCAGACCAGCCTCCGGGGAATTTGTCTGCCGAATTATTTGCATTAATTTTCGTGATATACAATGAACGGACTCGTTCATATTCTGGATGTGTGAGGATCTCACCCGTTGTCCTGTGCGCGATGCCAGGCACGAACGGCTTGAATAGATCGTTATCTGGCGGAGAAAATTTCAAGAAAGTCATACACATCGAACTCGGATTGAGATATAACGTATGCGTTGCCTCTCCAGACTAGAGTGTCATAACTATCAGAAAAATTATGATATTTATTACGACGCTGATTGATATTGCAAATCTATTATCTAATTTATTTTTTTGAGAAGGCAGCTGATCGTAGTAGTATCTCCAGTCCATTGCACAGATCTTAAAGTGATCATGATTCCACATGATTGATAGACATTGAGTGCCAAGCTCTATGTCAGACCAATCAGCAGCTTTATTGTCAAGTTTATATCATGAAAAATTCGAAAGATACAGCAATAAATTCAAATTGATATCTATACTCTGAGCCTTGATGACAATTAGCCAGCAGAATAGCCAGAAGTCCTATTCCGACGGATAAGTTCATGCCAGCCTACACGTTCGCTTTTTAGCGAGTGTGGCAGATTTGAATTGCGACCCAAATATTCACGCAAGTCGTATGCTCGCGACTTCATTGACGTAGGATATATACCTCTAGTCTTTTGTGTTCCAGATATTCGATGCGACCCTGTCGCCTCGATGGTGCGAACAACAGTTATTCTTCTAAACGCAAGTATAGTCAAAAAAAAGAAACAGACAGCGACGCAAATCAAGCCGACAACCAACTCATTTTCCTTGGATTTATGATCAATCGTCATGTAGATGATGCCCGTTAAGGCCGTACCCGCAATGAAAACGCGAGGCATCCATTCTTCCGATGGCGCGGCATCTTTATGGTAGATTTCAAATTTTCCGCCAGAATTTTTTGACGCGCCTTCTTTTATTTGATCATCGTTGTCTCTGAAAGCGCTTGCAATTTGACTGGAGGAATTTCTGAGTGCTGAGTTTACGTATGTACTTGCAAGCAATTTGAGGCGCATACTTGCAAGTGCGTCGGACGCGGCGTCGATACCGGTTGCACGGCCACCTTCGAATTTACCTTTGGCATTCCCGTTAGTCATAAACAAATATCTGTTTCTGTGGCACTCAACTAAGATCGCGCTCATGAGCGAAACTGAAATAACGATGTAATTTTTGTCAAACCATGACTGAACTTTCTCTGATGCGGCAGTTGAACTTACTTGAAATTCTAACGTGTGGATTTATGTCGAGCAAGAGTGCCGTTTGTCAAAAATTGCGACGATCGCTTATAATGGCTAGCCGGCTTAGTTCGGCGAAAACCTAAAGTTGCTCCGGGAAAGATGGGCAGATGATTTCTCTGTATCTGACACATGTCTTCACATGATCGTTTACAGCGATCTGTTTGTCTATGATCCGTGCCTAGGTGCACTTGGTGATGTTACGGCGTACGTTGGTGCAGTTCGATCAACACAAAGGTCAATCATCGCATGCCGACGAGATCGCACAGCCTGCGATGACATGTATTTTGAGGAATAGACAAAGATAAGGTTGTGCAATATTCGCAGCGCGCCGGTCAAGTTTTGCTTGAAAATAACCGAATATCAGTTCCGTCAGGCAACTGATTGATGACAATGCCCAATAAAAGTGGGAAATATCGCGCTTTGAAACATATAGTGATGCAAACTGCATGTGCGGAAGAGAGCCAAACCGTCGCCGCTGATGCGGGTTTGCAGCAACCTAAGCCGCGGCAGGCGGCCAAATCCGGGGACATTCCGCAGTCGGATCCCTTATTGCGTCGCCTTTTGCCCGAGGTCGATCACCGCACCGTGGGCGAAATCCTGGTGCATCCCGACTTTGCGCGGATGCGGCGGTGCTACGTTCCTGACACGATCGCCAACTACGAAAGCGCCGTTTTCCCGGGTGGCTGGCAAAGCGCAGCTTACCGCACCGCGGCGCTGGGCGCGATCGTTTGCCTATGGGCAAATTTCGACGAGGCGAACCGCGCAACGTGGCCGACGCTGGCCTTGTTCAAGCGTGCTGTCTCCACCTTCGGGTTCTCAAGTCCGCGCCAGATCGACGATTTCGTCCGACGCCTCACCGAAACCGGTCACATCGTACAGGAGCGCGTCGTTGCGGACGGCCGCTTGCGCCTGCTCAAACCCACCGAGAAGCTACTTGCTTGGGATCGCGAGGTGATCGCGCCCTATTATGAAGCCCTGCAGCTCCTATATCCCGAACCCGGCTACGGCCTCCCCATAGCACGCGATCCAGAATTTCACCTCGCCCAACGCCGATGTGCCGTTGAGATCTTCCCCGTAATCGGGAATTTTCTCCGAGAAATCGTCGAGCTTTTACCCTTCTACAACATGTACCAGGGCCTCAATGTACTGCTGATGCTAGCAGATCGGCAAGCGACCGATCCCGATAAATCGATGCACGAGCGGGACCTTACAGAGATACAGCATCGCTTCAGGACGTCGCGGTCGCACATCCGAAACATCATCACCACGGCAGAAGCAAGTGGTCTCATTATCTGGACAGAAGGCAGTCGGAGGCGTTTTGCCGCGACACCGCAGGCTCTCGCGGCTACCGACCTATTCATCGCCTATACGCTTGCCTCTCACGACCTGACCTACCGTATGGCGATGAAGGAGATGGGACGCGATCCGGGCGCTCTGGTGCGATAACTTGAGCTGATAATTTGTACCCAACCGCGCCGCTCCATATCCTCCCCTTATGCGAATAAGCGTACGAGCAGGGCTTTTCCTGTTCAGGCACTCTGCTCGGGATTGGTCCGGACCGAATACCGGTCCCGCGCCGTGAACCGGTCGGCCGGTAGGTCGATGATCGGACGACGGTAGATCGCCTCGCTCAGGAACGTCCGCTCGATCTCGATCTGATCCTCATCCAAGTCGACGTACCAGCAGCGGCGACGGCCACTCCAGCGGTAGCGCCGCGCCTTCAGAAGCTCTTTGGTCTCAATCGGCGACCCCTGCGCCCATAGCCGCACCGTCGGCTTGCGCGCCGTCTCCAGGAGCGCGGCCAGCGCCAGCTGGCCGGAGGCCTGCAGCGGACGGGCGAGCAGCGCCAGCAGTGCATGGCAGTCGTCGATCGCCCGGTGGCCGCGGTGGAACAACCCGCAATCGGCCAGCAGGTAGCCGAGCTTCAGCCCCTCGTGCCCCTCCGCCCGCCACGGGATCTGGTGGCACGAGCAGCCCCAGTTCTTCTCGCGGAACACCGGCCAGCGCGGTTCGCACATCTGCCGGTCGAAGCTGGCGTTGTGCGCGATAACCACGGCAGCGTCGGCTGCGATCCGCGCCACCGCCGCATCGTCGATCCGCTGCCCTGCCACATCGGCGTCGGTGATGCCGGTCAGTCGGGTGATCTCCAGCGGGATCGGCTTCTGCGGCTCTTGCAGCTGGTTGAGGGTGTCGAGAACCCGGTAGATGCGCCCGCTGGCGCCGTACTCGAATTTCAGGATCCCGAGCTCGATCACCTCGTCCGTACTAAAGTCGGTGCCGGTGGTCTCAACGTCGACCACCAGGCCGATGAACGTCGGCTCCTCGGGGGCGTCCGGATGGCCAGCCAGCGGCTGTAGCCGGCGCAGCACGCGGTAGTCGCCCGTGCCTTCGAGGACAGTGGCGATGCTGTCGAGGGGCTGGCTCACGTGCCTGGCGGTCCCGGTTCTCCCTGGCCGCGCACCATCCCGGTCGCAACGGCGGATCCGCCTGAGCCTAGCGGCAGGCCGAGCAGTGCGAACAGCCACGGCAAGGCCTGTCCACAGACGGATGCGGCGTGCGGCCTCCGCCCCGAACCCTCGTCTTGACCGATAGATTAGATTTATTCTAATTTGCAACTGAGCGCAGTCGCCAGCTGCTACCCAGTTCCAGGAGCCCGATCATGGCCAACGCCAAGTGTGAGACCTGCCGCTTCTTCGACGAGCACAAGGGCAACGGCGCCGTCGCGCAGAACGATGCTGGCCTGTGCCGCGTCAACCCGCCGGTCAGCCAGCCCGCGCCCGCGCCCGAGTCCAAGGGCCTCTGGCCGGTGGTCGCCACCCAGGATTGGTGCGGCCACTACACCGCCGAGATGACCGCCGCAGAGTGAGGCGGATCGTTCCAAGAGGGACGCTGGGCCGGCCTCGAGGCCGGCCGTTTTCGTTTGCGGATAAGGATTCGTGGAGCAGACTGGACGACGGCCGGAAGCCACGGGGCCAGTTCGATCGACGCCGTCCGCGCAGCCGGGTACCTCGACAGGCCTACGGGGTCTCAGACGCTTCAGTGCGTGTGGTGTGATAACCCCAAGCTTATGGCAAACCGCTGGCAAACTTGCTGGCAACGACTGGCACCCTGTGGGTCCTTGTAGCCCGTCGTGGCCGCAGCCTTCCTCAACTGCGCAGACGCTACAGCGGATGGGTGGCGGCGCCGTCGGATCCGGTCTCAGCCCGAACGGCGACGTGGCACGTCGGTGGAGGCACGGCAGGGTACGGGTCGGGTCCGGCAAGAGGCGTTAGAAGACGGTCGTGGTACGGTAGCAAGAAGGGCATCACACCACACGCACTGAAGGTGCAGGCAGCCGTGGCGCTCCATCCGATCGAGCCGAACCGGCAAAAAGACCGGCACTCCTCCGTGCCGCCATCCTGCCTCAACCCATTGGCTGAGCACCGGAGCTCCGGTCCGGCGCGACCGGGAAAAATCAGCCCGTATCACCCGATGGATCCACCTCCCCCTTCTGCCTCGGACGGTGGGAGGTCTGAAGCTACTTCAGACTGTGCGTCGGGCCGTCCCCGGATGTCGATCGACTTGGCTCCGGTTTGCCTTCCATTCGTGTTCGGGCTCTGCCGGCCTTGCTCCGAGCATATCGGACGATCTGCACACGTCGCACCCGCATCGTGCGCGTCGCCGCCCGACTCTATGCTCCAGACTATGGCCGAGCTGTTCCCGGCATCACAGTCTCTTGCGTCCGGTATACGGCGCGGCTGTCGCGCCTATGCCTGTGCGTCGAGGCAGATCGTGTGCGGGGCGTATCGGACGGTTGTCGCGTCGCTGATCACCCCATGTTGGCATCATTATCGCTCGGATCCTCACGCGTCCGCTCGTCGGCTTGGAACCGGCAATCGAACCCATTTCTGGCCAGCCCAAACGGCTTTGCCACAATCGCTTTTCTGGGTTCTGGCCGCGAATGGCCCTCCGGAGGTGCGTGGTGTGTGCTGACAACGAGAGCCCGCATCCCCCAACCAAGCGCGTCACGGTCGGGAACGCAAGACGCCACCAAGCTGACCCGCGAGGCGCAACGAGAAGGACGGGAGATGGCAGGACATAAGCTACATCTCAAGCCGTCCCACACAGCGCATCTCAAGGCTGGCAGCATCGTCCCGACAAGGAGAAGCCCGCGGATCCGGTAAGCCCAATCCCGGCTCGCCTCAGGTCCGACGACGACCGCCGCGCAAGTCCGCGCTCGAGCCCGAACCACCACCCGGCGACGCTGAGCCCATAAGCCGCTTCATCACACGGCCGGAATGCGAACGGGAACATTGCTGGGCCGGAGGGTGAGTTCGACGGGCTGATCGAGGTCGAGGTGCATCGTGGGCCCAACTGGCCTGGCGGCGGATCTGCCTCCCCATGCCAAGGCCGTGCCGCGCGGGTTCAGCCCGGCATATCAGTGGGCCATGAGCCGGCGCGTGCGGTGACCAGTTCCACCGCGGCGCCGACCCTCACGCGACCGCCCGGCCGAGGGGTCACGGGCGAACCGAGGGGAACTGGCCCGCGGTCACCTGTCGTCGCGCGCTTGCCCGCCACGGTGCCGTGCGGTGTCGCGAACGCCTCGAGCACCTGGCGGGAAGAGGCCGCGGTGTAGCAGGCCAAGCTCGGCTTGTCGCCGATCAGCCCTCCCGTTGGAGGCGGGTTTGTAGCTGCACGGCCTGGGTGTGCCAGGCGTCGCGCTCGATCTGCACGGCCTCGCCGAGCTGCAGGCGCAGTTCGGCATTCTCCGTAGCCAGGGCGAGGAGCAGGGCCGGCAGGTCATCGCTCCTGGCATGGTGCATCGGGCCGCTCCGGATTCGGGAGCGGCGCGTCTAGCCGAGCCATACACCCGTGTCGACGCGTGTCCGCGTGTCGGCGGATTAGCGCGGTCGCAGGTGATCGGCCGGCTGTGTACCGGTGAGCCGAGAGTGCTGTGATGGTGGAGGGCGTTCGTCAGACCGTCCGGGTTCAGACCCTCAGCGCATGGCTCTGGCCTTCCCACCACCCTGCCGGATTCTCGAAGGTGTCGC
>NZ_JBQEPK010000007.1:0-189044 GCF_052045615.1 Methylobacterium sp. 22177
AGCCGCTCGGAGAGACGTTCGATGGTCGCCGCGCGGTCGGCGCTCGGATCGGTCTCGCTCATTCTTTCACCGGATGGGCCAACAGGATCGTGGTCCGGACCATGTTGCGCTTCCAGGCCGGCTTGTCGGTGGTCAGAGCCTCGGCGGCGCGCGCGTCGGTGCGGAGCGTCTCGACGAGGTCGAGGGTCCAGCCCTTCGCGAGCGGCTAGGCCTCGGTTGCCAGATCCGCGAGCACGGCGTCGACCGCGGCGTCGATATCCTGGTCGGTCACCTCGGCGGCCTTGCGCAGTTCGGTGACGGTCGGGGGGGCTCTGGCCATGGGCCGGCCAATTGCAGCGTGGTCGTCGTCGAGTCCATGAGGCCGACCTGCACAGCGAGGGCGAGCAGGTCGCCGTCCGTCAGCGTCTCGCCGTCGACCGGCCAACAGGGCAGCCCGCCTGTCCATGGCCCCACGGTGTGCCGCGGGCTCGAAGCGCCGCAACAGCTTCGCTGATCGGATCGTGGCCATCGCTCATGAAGCGACGCTACCGCGAGCCGAGGAAGCGCGTCGAGGCTGGCTGACCGCAGAGCGGTTCGGGAGGCAGAGAGGGGGGCTTACCGGTTCGCCCTGCTTACCATGCGCTCACCGGGATCGTGATCCGGTAAGCAGGAAGTAGGCTAAGTCTTGGTGGGCGCACTAGGGTTCGAACCTAGGACCCGCTGATTAAGAGTCAGCTGCTCTACCAACTGAGCTATGCGCCCGATCGCGTCTGCGACCGCCCGGTGGCCACCAAGTCCGTCCGGGGTGGCGGGCTGATACCAACGCGGCCGGGGCCTGTCCAGCCCCGGCCGCAGCTTTTTCTCATTCCGCCGCCGCATGCTGTGCATGCACGCGCACGGAATGGGCCGACAGCTTGTTCAGCGCCGAGAGATACGCCTTCGCGGACGCCACCAGCGTGTCCGGATCGGCGCCGCGCGCGGTGACGCTGCGCTCGCCGTCGCGCAGGCGCACCGAGACCTCCGCCTGCGCGTCCGTGCCGCCGGTCACGGCATGGACCTGGTAGAGCTCCAGCTGCGCCTGGTGCGGGACCAGCGCCGAGATCGCGTTGAACACCGCGTCCACCGGCCCGTTGCCGTCCGCCTCCTCGATCCGCGTGCCGGTCTCGTCGGCGATCCGCAAAGTCGCGCGCTGCGGGCCGCGGGTGCCGGCGATCACCGACAGGGAGACCAGCCGGATCCGGTCGTGGGCCGTGGCGAGGTTCTCGTCGACCAGCGCCTCGATGTCCTCGTCGTAGACGTGCTTCTTCCGGTCGGCCAAGGCCTTGAAGCGGTCGAAGGCGTCCTGGAACTGGTTGTCGGACAGGTGCAGGCCGAGATCCTCCAGCTTGGAGCGGAAGGCCGCCCGGCCGGAATGCTTGCCCATCACCAGGGAGGTCTTGGTCAGCCCGACCGAAGCGGGCGTCATGATCTCGTAGGTCTCGGCGTTCTTGAGCATGCCGTCCTGGTGGATGCCGCTCTCGTGCGCGAAGGCGTTGCGGCCGACGATCGCCTTGTTGAACTGCACCGGGAAGTTCGTGGCGTGGCTCACGAGCTTCGAGGCGCGGGTCAGCATGGTCGATTCGACGCCGGTCTCGTAGGGCAGCACGTCCGCGCGGGTGCGCAGCGCCATCACGATCTCCTCGAGCGCGGCGTTGCCGGCCCGCTCGCCGATGCCGTTGATCGTGCACTCGACCTGCCGGGCGCCGCCCTCGATGCCCGCCAGGGAATTGGCGATCGCGAGGCCCAGGTCGTTGTGGCAATGGACCGAGAACACGGCCTTGTCGGCGTTCGGCACGCGCGCGCGGACGTTCGCGAACATGTCGCGGTACTCCGACGGCGTGGTGTAGCCGACCGTATCGGGGAGGTTGATCGTCGTGGCGCCGGCCTTGATCGCCGCCTCGACGCAGCGGCACAGGTAGTCGAGCGGCGTGCGGGTCGCGTCCATCGCCGACCACTCCACGTCCTCGACGAGGTCGCGGGCCTGGGCCACGGTCTTCAGGATGATCTCGACGACCTCGTCCTGGCTCTTGCGCATCTGGTGCGCGAGATGGATCGGCGAGGTCGACACGAAGGTGTGGATCCGCGCGCGCTTGGCGTGGCGCACGGCCTCGCCGGCCCGGGCGATGTCGGCGGGGATGGCGCGGGCGAGGCCCGCGATGGTCGCGCGCTTGGTCCGGCGGGCGATCTCGGAGACCGCCTCGAAATCGCCGTTCGACGCGATGGGGAACCCGGCCTCGATGATGTCGACGCCCATCGTGTCGAGCAACTCGGCCACCGCGAGCTTCTCGTCGAAGGTCATGGTGGCGCCGGGGCACTGCTCGCCGTCGCGCAGCGTGGTGTCGAAGATCAGGATCCGGTCGCGGGCGGAGGCGGTGCTGGTCGTGGTCATGGCATTACCCTGTCGCGGGCCGCCCGGCACGGGATGGCGCGGCGCGGCGTGGTGCCCTCGCGGGCGGATTCGCGAATGAAAGAACTCCCCTGAAGGCCCAGGCGCGCGCCCGGACGGCCCTCAGGGGCGGGTAAGCAGGAGCGGAAGAAGGAGCCCGGAGCGGCGCGCACGGGACCGAAGCGCCGTAGAGGCGGCGCGGGCGGTCTCGGTCGCTGAGCCGGCTCTGGCCAAGGCTCGTCTCTCCTGTCGGCGGCCCGCGCGGGACGGTCTCACGGCGCGGTGCCGCCCGTAGGTATCCCCGCAGCGGCCGGAACACAAGCGAGACCGGCGTCAGGACGCGCGGGCCGGGACGGTCGCGGCCGGCGGCGCCGCGAGGATCGCCGCCGCGAGATCGTCGTAGAACAGCATCTGCCCGGCGGCCCAGGCCTCGAATTCCGCCAGCAGCGTCGGATCGAGGGCTGTCAGGCGGCCGTCGGTGATCCGGATCCATCCCGCCGCCTCAGCCTCGCCGAGCAGATTGCCGATATGGGCCCGCGACACGTCCAGCCGCTCGGCGAGGCCGCGCAGGCTGAGCGAGACCGCCGCCGGCGCTCCGGGCACCGTGACGGCGTAGTGGGCCCCGACGAGGGCGGTGAGCAGCGGGTAGCCGCAGTCCCGACCGGCGAACTTGAGCACCCGCGGGAACGGGGCGATGAGCGTGCCGTGCCGCAGCACGTGGGCGGCCGACCGGCGGACCAGTTCCCCGAGCCGGTCCGGGCCGTCGAGCGTCCCGGCGCGGCCGGGGTCGCGGCGCTCGACGGCGTCCATGGCGGCGACGAACAGGCGCCCGCTGCGCGCGATCTCGGTGACGAGGGCCGGCGCGGCCTGCAGGCATTTCACCCGCCCGTCGTCGCGGTCCGCCACCGCGGTGACGAAGCGTCCGGCCTTCAGCGCCGACACGAAGCCGGCCGTCTGCCGCGGGCTCGATCCCACCATGGCCTGCAGGGCCGTCAGGGTGGGGCGGGGGCCGCCGTGGTGACGCCACGCGTAGTCGTTGTGGATCAGCATGAACGAGACCACGTAGCGCCCGATCTGGTTGAGCAGCTTGTGGCTGGGCCAAACTATCTGCGCCGGCTCGATCATGCCCCGGCAGTAACCGGCGACCGCCGAGCGGAAATCGCGCTCGGATCGAAGCAGAGCGATCCGATCCCGGAAATGATCGTCCAACATCCGTGCCCCGGTTCAGCCGGCTCCGGACCGGAGGGATGCCCCGCGCCCGGCCTCAGATCCAGGATTTCCTGCAAAGTTTGGACTCTGTGGTGAAGGACGGGCCGATATACGACTCGCAGTGCTTGTCTCAGCGCTGCCGAAGCGAGCGGTCCGCCGGGCCTGGCCGGCGTCAGATGCGAAGGGGACCGTCCACCGTGTGCGATCTGCATCGACCCTCTCTCTCCCGGCGCGGCCTGCTGGCGGCCGCGGCGGCCGGTACCGCGATGGGGGCTTCCGCCGGGATCCGGCGCGCCGAGGCGGCCCTCGACGGGGCGCGATCGAACGCCATCACGCCCGAGGCGGCCCTGACGCGGCTGCGCGACGGCAACGGCCGCTACGTGGCCAACACGCCGGCGAATCGGGACTTCGCGGCCGGTCGCGCCGCGCGCGCCGCGGCGCAGTACCCGATCGCCTGCATCGTCGGCTGCGCCGACGCCCGGGTCGCCCCGGACTTCATCTTCGACCAGGGACCGGGCGATCTGTTCGTCGTCCGCGTCGCCGGCAACTTCGTCACCACCGACGGCCTCGCCAGCCTGGAATACGGCGTGTCGGTACTCGGGGCGCCGCTGATCCTCGTGCTCGGCCACTCCGATTGCGGGGCCGTGAAGGCGACGATCGACGTCATGAAGACCGACGCGACCCTTCCCGGTCATCTCCCCGTACTGATCGACGCGATTCGCCCGGCGGTGGACCTGGCCGAGAAGGCGCGGGCGCAGGATCCCCTGGCCGAGGCCGTCGCCCAGAACGTTCGGCACAGTGTCCGGCGCCTGCAACAGGCCGGGCCCATCCTCGCGGAAACCGTCGCCGCCGGGCGCGTGAAGGTCATGGGCGGCTTCTACGACATCGGCACCGGCCGGGTCGCGATGCTCTGATCGCGGGGGCGCGATCCGCCCCGGTGCGCGGGCGGGCGCCCGGCCGATGCGGGACGCCGATGCTGGACGCCGATGCTTGCCAATGACGGTGCAGCCTCGATAAAGCCCGCCGGCACGTCGAGACCGAACCCGCGAGACCGTCATGGCCAGCTACAAGCTCCTCCTCCTCCCCGGCGACGGGATCGGCCCGGAGGTCGCCGGCGGCATGCAGGTGGTGCTCGACACCCTCAAGGAGACCGGTCTCGCGACCTTCGAGACCGAGACCGACCTCGTCGGCGGCTGCGCCATCGACGCGCACGGCGTCCCGCTGGCGGACGCGACCCTGCAGCGCGCCAAGGACGCGGACGCGATCCTGCTCGGCGCGGTCGGCGGACCGAAATGGGCCGGCGTCGCCTACGAGAACCGCCCCGAGGCCGGCCTGCTGCGCCTGCGCAAGGAGCTGGACCTCTTCGCCAACCTGCGCCCGGCGATCTGCTACCCGGCCCTGGCCGAGGCCTCGGCGCTGAAGCGCGAGCTGGTCGAGGGGCTCGACATCATGATCGTCCGGGAGCTCACCGGCGGCGTCTATTTCGGCGAGCCGAAGGAGATCACCACGCTGGAGGACGGCTCCAAGCGGGCGGTCGACACCCAGGTCTACACGACGGCCGAGATCGAGCGGATCGCCCACGTGGCCTTCGACCTCGCGGGCAAGCGCTCGGGCCGGGTCGCCTCGGCCGAGAAGCACAACGTGATGAAGTCGGGCGTCCTCTGGAAGGAGGTCGTCACCAGGGTGCACGCCGAGCACTACGCCGACCTGCAGCTGGAGCACATCCTGGCCGATAACTGCGCCATGCAGCTGGTGCGCCGGCCGAAGCAGTTCGACGTGCTGGTGACCGACAACCTGTTCGGCGACGTGCTCTCCGACATCGCCGCCATGCTCACCGGCTCCCTCGGCATGCTGCCCTCGGCCTCCCTCGGGGCGGTCGACGCGAGCGGCCTGCGGCGGGCGCTCTACGAGCCGGTCCACGGCTCGGCCCCCGACATCGCCGGCCAGGACAAGGCCAACCCGATCGCCATGATCGGCTCGCTCGCCATGTGCCTGCGCTACTCCTTCGGCCTCGGCGACGCCGCCGACGCCCTCGACGGCGCCATCACCGACGCCCTCGCGGGCGGCGCGCGCACCGCCGACATCGCCGGCGCCGGTGTCAACCCGATGGGCACGCGCGCCATGGCCGGTGCCGTGGCGGACGCGCTCCGCGCCAGGGTCGGCTGAGACACGTCTTCGGCGCGTCGCAGCACCGGGTCCGATCCCCAGCCGCCTGTTTCGACGCATGGCGGTCGGGCGCGACCTTCGCTATGACGCGCCCATCGAGGATTGGGAGCGTCATGAAGGCCGGAGACGGGGCGTCTGAGCGCGCGAGCGCGGATTTCGGCTTCGAGCGCGTGGCGCTCGACGAGAAGCAGGGGCGCGTCGACAGCGTCTTCCACTCGGTCGCCCGCCGCTACGACATCATGAACGACCTGATGTCGGCGGGCCTGCACCGGGCCTGGAAGGCGCAGCTCGTCTCGATGCTGCGACCGCCGCAGAACCGCGCCTTCGCGCATCTCGACGTCGCCGGCGGGACCGGCGACGTGGCGTTCCGCGTGCTGGCCGCCGGCGGTCCGCGCACCCGCGTCACCGTCCTCGACATCAACGAGTCGATGCTGCGGGTCGGCGCCGAGCGGGCGCGGGAGCGCAGGGTCGACGAGGCCGGCGACCGGATCGCCTTCGTGACCGGCAACGCCGAGGCCCTGCCGCTGCCCGACGCGTCCTTCGACGCCTACACGATCGCCTTCGGCATCCGGAACGTGCCGCGGATCGAGACGGCCCTCGCCGAGGCGCGGCGCGTGCTGAAGCCCGGCGGGCGCTTCCTCTGCCTGGAATTCTCCGCCGTCGACATTCCGCTGCTCGACCGCATCTACGACGCCTACTCGTTCAACGTGATCCCGCGCATCGGCGCCCGGGTGGCCGGGGACGCCGAGTCCTACCGCTACCTCGTGGAGTCGATCCGGAAGTTCCCGACCCGCGGCGCCTTCGCGGGCATGATCGAGCGCGCGGGCTTCCGGCACGTCACCGACCGGGCGCTCACGGGCGGGATCGTGGCGATCCATTCGGGCTGGAAGGTCTCTTGAGCGCCCCCGCGCGCGACGGGAGCCAGCACCGGTGATCAGCGCCGCCGTCAACCTGTTCCGCGGCGCCCGGGTCGGCTTCGTGCTGGCCCGCGAGGGCGCCCTCGCCTTCGCCGATCCCTCCGAGCTGCCGCCGCACCTGCGGCTCGCCCTGCGGATCGGCCGCTCCCTCGAGCGGCCCGGCCTCGACGACGGGGCCGCCCGGCTGTCGGCGGCCATGACGCGCCTCGGCCCGTCCTACGTCAAGTTCGGCCAGTTCCTGGCGACGCGGCCCGACATCGTCGGGATGCGCGCGGCCTTCGACCTGGAGAAGCTGCAGGACCGGGTGCCGCCCTTCCCGCAGGCGGTCGCGCTCCGCACGGTCGAGGCCGCCCTCGGCAAGCCCGTGAGCGCGCTGTTCGTCTCGTTCAGCGAGCCGATCGCGGCCGCCTCGATCGCGCAGGTCCACAAGGCGATCGTGCAGGATCCCGACGGCACGCAGCGCGCCCTCGCCGTGAAGGTGATGCGGCCCGGCGTCCGCGAGCGCTTCATGCGCGACCTCGAGGTCATGCGCTTCATGGCCCGGGTGGTGCACGCCCTGTCCCCGCAGGCGGAGCGGCTGCGGCCGCGCGAGGTGGTGGAGATCCTCGCGCGCTCGGTGCTGATGGAGATGGATTTCCGCCTGGAGGCGGCGGCCGCCTCCGAACTCGCCGAGAACACCAAGGACGATCCCGACTTCCGCGTGCCGAAGCCGGAATGGGAGCTGACCGCCCGCGAGGTGCTGTCGGCCGAGTGGATCGAGGGGACCCGCCTGCACAGCGCCGCGGAGCTCGCCGCCCAAGGGCACGATCCGCAGACCATCGGGCGGACCGTCATCCAGAGCTTCCTGCGGCACGCGATCCGCGACGGCTTCTTCCACGCCGACATGCACCAGGGGAACCTGCTGGTCGACGCCGAGGGCCGTCTCGTGGCGGTCGATTTCGGCATCATGGGCCGCCTCGGCCCGAACGAGCGCCGCTTCCTCGCCGAGATCCTCCTGGGCTTCATCCTGCGCGACTATCGCCGGGTGGCGAAGGTCCACTTCGAGGCGGGCTACGTGCCGGCGCACCACTCCGTGGAGGATTTCGCGCAGGCGATCCGCGCGATCGGCGAGCCGATCCACCAGCGCCGGGCCGACGAGATCTCGATGGCCAAGGTCCTGACCCTGCTGTTCGACGTCACGGCCCTGTTCGACATGAGCACCCGCACCGAGCTGGTGATGCTCCAGAAGACCATGGTGGTGGTGGAGGGCGTCGCCCGCTCCCTCGACCCGCGTCTCGACATGTGGACCACGGCCGAGCCGGTCGTGCGCGCCTGGATCGCCCGGAACATGGGGCCGGTCGGCCGGGCGCAGAGCGGCCTGGAAGCGCTCAAGGTCGTCTCCGACGTCGTCAGTGACATTCCGGACCTCGCCATGCGGTTGAAGCGCGTGCTGGTCCGCCTCGACGAGGCCGGCACGGGCGACGCCCGCCGGCTGGAGCGCTTCGCCCGCAACGAACGCTACCGCGCGATCTGGTCGACGCTGGCCCTGTGGGGGATCGCCGTCGGCGCGCTGATGCTGGCGTTCCGGGGCCTCTGACGCGGCACCCGTCCCTGACCCGGGGCCGATACCGCCCGTCCTCCGCGGGCGCTCAGACGGGCAAGGGTCGCGGTCCGGCCGTGTCCTCGGTCGCCGGGATCAGGGCGCGCAGCTCGCGGGCGAGCTCGTTGAGGCCGGTCGAGCCCTTGGCGAGCACGCGGTCGGCCTGACCGGCCAGACGGCGGCGATCCTCGGCCGTGATGTCCTTGGCGGTGAGCACCACCACCGGCACGTCGCGGCTGTCCGGGCGGGCCCGGAGCGCCCGGAGAAACGCGAAGCCGTCCATCTCCGGCATCATCAGGTCGAGGAGGATGAGGGACGGCCGTTCGGCCTCCAGGGATTCGAGGGCGCGCAGACCGTTCTCCGCCTCGCGGACCGGGAAGCCCTCGCGCGCGAGATAGGCGCAGACGTGGTCGCGCACGTCGGCCTCGTCCTCGACCACGAGGATCGCGCCGTCGCCGGAGGCGGGCCGGAAGCGGTCGACGATCTGGCGCAGGCTGCCCCAGTCGAGCGGCTTCTGCAGGTAGTCGGTGGCGCCGAGGGAGAAGGCGAGATTCTGCTCGTCCAGAACCGTCACCATCACGATCGGCGTCGCGCCGATCTCGGGATCGGCCCGGATCGCCCGCAGCACCGCCCATCCGTCCATCTGCGGCATGGTGACGTCGAGGAGCACGGCCCGGGGATGCAGGCTGCGGGCGAGATCGAGCCCGCGCCGCCCGTCCTCGGCGACCGTCACCGCGAAGCCCTCGCGCTCCAGGAAGCGCGCCAGCAGATCGCGGGTCGCGGCGTCGTCGTCGACCACCAGGATCGTCCCCCGCTCTCCGGGATCCGAGGCGGCCGGGCCCGCGTCCTCGCCCGCGCCGGTCTCGAAGCGTGCCGGCAGCGTCAGCGTGAAGGTCGTGCCGGCCCCGTCCCGGCTCTCGACCGCGATCGCGCCGCCCAGCATCTCGGCGAACGCCCGGGTGATCGCGAGCCCGAGCCCGGTGCCGCCGAACCGGCGCGTCGTGGAGGCGTCGGCCTGCGTGAACCGCTCGAACAGCTTGCCGAGCTGCTCCTGCGTCATGCCGATGCCGGTGTCGGTCACGGCGAAGCGCAGCGCGCCGTCGGCGCGGGTGACCGCCAGGGTGATGCGACCGTCCTCGGTGAACTTCGCCGCGTTGCTCAGGAGGTTGATCAGGCACTGGCGCAGCTTGGTGACGTCGGTGTGGGCGCTGCCCAGACCCGGCTCCAGCTCGAGCGCCAGCGTGTTGCCCTTCTTGGCGACGAGCCCCTCGACCGTCACCGCCACCTCCTGCACCACGGCGGCGACCTCGAAGTCCTCGGCGTAGATCTCGACCCGGTCGGCCTCGATCTTCGAGATGTCGAGCACGTCGTTGATCAGGCCGAGCAGGTGGCGGGCGTTGGTCTCGATCTTCTTCATGTCGGTGACGAGATCGGCCTCGCCGATATCCTCGAGCTCCTCCTGCACCATCTCGGAATAGCCGATCACCGCCGAGAGCGGGGTGCGCAACTCGTGGCTCATATTGGCCAGGAACTGGCTCTTGGCCGCGTTGGCGGCCTCGGCGGCCGCGCGCGCCGCCTCGATCGCGGCCTCGGCCTCCTTGCGCTCGGTGATGTCCGTGTGGGTCCCGACCCACTCCCGCAGGGTGCCGTCGGGTTCGAGGATCGGGACGGCCCGCACACTCATGTGCCGGTAGGCGCCGGAGGCGGCGCGCATCCGGTGCTCGGTGGCGTAGGGTTCCAGGCTGGCGACCGCGCGGGTCCACGCGGCGCGGGTATGCGCACGGTCGTCCGGGTGAATCGCGTCGAGGAAGCCGAGCCCCGCGTAGGCGGCCTCGTCCTGGCCGGTGAAGCGCGTCCAGGCGGTCTGGCGGCGGTGGAGGCTCCCTTCCGGGTTGGCGGTCCAGACGATGGCGGCGCTCGCCTCGATCAGCGAGCGGAAGCGCTCCTCGCTCCGCCGGAGCCGGGCCTCCGCGAGGTGGCGGATGGTCTCGTCGACCACCACGAGGCCGACGCCCTCGACACTCTGATCGGCCGCCGCGCTCTCCTCGCCCCGAAGCGGGTAGAAGCTCATCGAGAAGTGCCGCACGCCGCCCGGCGCCGAGGGGGTCGGCACCGCGACCGGCACGTTCGGCGAGACCAGGCCTTCCGTCAGGGCCGCGGCCAGCTTCGGCGCCAGCTCCTCCCGCAGCGTCGGGAGCATGGCCCAGATCGGCGCGCCGAGATCGGCCCCGAAGCCGCGCTCGCTCATCGTGGCGAGGGCCCGGTTCATGTGCCGGATCTTCAGGTCGCGGTCGAGGAAACCGAGCCCCACCGGCGCGTTGGCGAGCACGCCGTCGAGGAGGCGCGACATGCGCAGGGATTCCTGCCGTCGCACCAGGGCGAGGCGCGCGAGCAGCACGATCGCCCCGAGGGCCGCCGCGGCGGAGGTCAGGAAGAGCAGGAGCCCGCGCCAGCCCTCGCGCGCCTGCAGGGTGGCGAGCTGCTCGAGGGTCGCGGCTTGGCGGGCCGCCGCCTCGGCGCGGATCGCGTCCATCAGGCGCTTGCCCTCGCCGGTCCGGACGAGGTCGATGGCGGCGTCGAAGCCCTGGTTCCGCCGCGCCTCGACCACCCGGGCGGCGAAATCGCGCTTCTGCGCGATCAGCCCGGCCAGCGACGGACCGCCGGCCCGCACCGGGTCCTGCGCGGCCGCGCCGAGGCCGGTCAGCTCCGTGTCGATCTTGGTGAGGGCAGTCGTGTACGGGCGGAGGTAATCCTCGCTGCCGACTAGCACGAAGCCGCGCTCGCCCGTCTCCAGGTCCTTGACCTCGGAGATCAGGCGCTCGATCCCGGCGATCGTCGCGTTCGCCCGGGCGGTCGCGGCCCGATCGGTCTCGCCGGTCACGTAGTTGGCCGTGCCGCTGCCCAGGGCGACGATCAGCAGGAGGAAGGCCGCCGGGGAGCCCAGGAGCCAGCCCAGCGGGCCGGCGCCGCGCCAGTTGCGCCGACGCAGCCCGAAGATCGATCCGGCACGCGACGGGGCGCTCACGTCTCCACCAGCCCGGTGCTGGCGCCCGACGCCTCGGAGTCCGGCCGGCCGTGCGGCTGGCCGAGATACTCCCGCGAGCGCATCTCGATCAGGCGCGAGACGGTCCGGTCGAACTCGAAGGCCTCGCGGCCGGTCTGGGCGGTGTAGAGGTCCTGCGCTTCCGCCGCCGCGGAGGCGACGAGCTTCACGTGCCGGTCGTAGAGCGTGTCGACCAGCGTGATGAAGCGCTTGGCCTCGTTCCGCTCCGCCTCCCCCATCACCGGGATCCCGTCCAGGATCACCGTGTGGTAGGCGCGGGCGAGCGCCATGTAGTCGGAGGCGCCGAGGGGCTGGCGGCACAGATCGTCGAAGCCGAACCGGGCTACCCCGGTCGCCTGCTCCGGAACCGCCACGGCCCGGCCGTGGACCGTGACCGTCGTCGGGAGGCCGCGGGCCTTTCCGGTCAGGGCCTTGAAGGCGGCATCGAGGGCCGCGCGCGCCGCCGCGTCGGCCGGCACATGGTAGACGGCCGCGCCGCCGAGCTTCTCGAGCCGGAAATCGGTCCGGGAATCGAGCCGGACGACGTCGACGCGCTCCTTGAGGGTCGCCACGAAGGGCAGGAACAGCGCCCGGTTGAGGCCGCCCTCGTAGAGCCGGTCCGGCTCGACGTTCGAGGTCGCGACGACGGTGACGCCGCGCCGGAACAGGTGGTTGAACAGGCGCCCCAGGATCATCGCGTCGGCGATGTCGGTGACGGTGAACTCGTCGAAGCACAGCAGGGTCGCCTCGTCGGCGAGCTGGTCGGCCACCGGGCCGATCGGATCGTCGCCCTTGACGGTGCCGGCCTTCAGCGCCTGCCGGTAGGCGTGGATGCGCTCGTGCGCGTCGGCGAGGAAGCCGTGGAAATGGACCCGTCTTTTCGGCTCCGGCGCCGCCTCGTGGAACAGGTCCATCAGCATGGTCTTCCCGCGCCCGACCGAGCCCCAGATGTAGAGGCCCCTGATCGCCTCGGCCTCGTCCTTGCGCCGGAACAGCCATCCCAGGGCGCTCGTCTTGCTGGCCCGCTTGCGGCGCTGAAGGTCGAGGACCAGCCGGTCGAGGGCGCGCACCAAGTGCGCCTGGGCCGGATCGCGCTCGATGGCGCCGGTGCCGACCAGCGCCTCGTAGCGCTCGTGGACCGGGCCGGGCGAGACGGCGCCGGCGAGCGCCGCCGGCGACGGTGCGATGGACTTGCCGGATCTGTCGTTCACGCCGCCGGTTCCTCGCTGCTGATCGCGGCACCGGTTCGGCACCCCTTTGCGCCCGCGTCGGCGGTCAACGACCCGGGGCCCGTTCCAGTGCCGCGCAAGCTCGGCCTGAATCAAGCCCGCGGCCGAACAGCCGCAGGGAAGCGTCCCATCGAACGTCCCTTCGAAGTGTCCCGTCGGCCCGCGCATGGCAGGCACGCGGACGGTCGGCCCCGCACTCTGCTGCATTGCACAATGGATACGGGGATGCGACACCCCGGCGGTCTTCTGGGAGGAGCGTCCGGACCACTTCGCGCGACAGCGCGCACGAACCGGAGCTTCATCATGGCGGTACAAGCCCTCGATGGGCCGGCCCACACCATCCGGCGTCTCTGGCCGGCGGATCGCGCGGCGGTCCTCGACTACTTCCTGCGGCTTGATCCGGAGACCCGGGCGAGCCGCTTCATGGGCAATGTCAGCGAGGCCGGAGTCCGGGCCTATGCCGCGCAGGCATTGACCGCGGAGGGCGTGATGTACGGCGCCTTCGTGGGCGGCGTGCTGCGCGGTCTCGGTGAACTCCGGCCCATGGGCCCGGGCGCGTCCCGCTACGCCCTGGGGCCGCACGCGGAGGCGGCCTTCGCGGTCGAGCAGACCTTCCGCCGGCAGGGGATCGGCGCCGCCCTCTTCGCCCGGATCGCCCGCTCGGCGCGGCATCGCGGCGTCCAGGACCTCCACGTCCGCTGCCTGTCGGGCAACGGGCCGATGCTGCGACTCGCGGCCAAGCACGGGGCGGCCCTCCAGCACGAGGGTCGCGAGATCGAGGGCGCCCTGCACCTCGCGCGTCCGACGCCGTTCTCGCTCTGGTACGAGGGGATCGCGGAGGCGTTCGACTTCACCCTGGCGGCGAGCTTTCCGGAGCGGATGCAGGCCGGGCGCTGAGGCCGGGCGTCGCGGCCGGGCGAGGAGGCCGGTCGCCGGTGCCGGGCCCGCGGCGGCCGGCCCCTCAGCCGGCGGGGTCGCCGACGAGGGCGAAGGTCAGGAGGTCCACGGACGTCGCCCCGCCGCGCAGGAGCGCCCGTGCGGCCGCGTTGCCGGTGGCGCCGGTGGTCATGACGTCGTCGACGAGGAGAACCCGGCGTCCGCGGATGCGGTGCTGTTCGGCGGCCGTCACCCGGAAGGCACCGCTCAGGTTCTCGGCCCGCGCCGCGCGGCTCAGGCCGACCTGGGATCGCGTGGCGCGCACGCGCACCAGGGCGGTGGCGACGCACGGCCGTCCCGCCGAAGCGGCGATCGCCCGCGCGAGCAGGGCCGACTGGTTGAAGCGCCGCCGCCACAGGCGACCGCGATGGAGCGGCACCGGAACGAGGCACTCGGCCTCGGCGATCAGGGTCCGGCCGCTCGCGGCCATCATCCGCGCCATGACGCCGGCGAGATCGAGCCGGTCCTCGTATTTCAGGCGATGGACGATCCGTCGCGCCACGGCATCGTAGAGGGCGACCGCCCGGGCGCGGCCGAAGACCGGCGGTTCCGCGATCGCCCGGGGCGACACCAGCGGGCCGACCCCGAGATCGAGCGCGAAGGGCGTGCCGTAGCGCTGGCAGACCGGTTCCTCGATCAGGCGCAGGCTCGACCAGCACGACGGGCAGAAGGCGCCCGGATCGGCGGTGGCGCCGCCGCAGCCCGCGCAGGTGGGCGGGTAGACCAGAGAGACGACCCCGCGCGGCAGACCGCGCAGGGCCGTGGCGACGGCCTGGAGGGCCGTCATGCGCGCAACGCGCGACCGGAGTTCCCGCCTACTGGGCCGAGACGGGCCGCGCCTGCGGCGCCATCTGCTGCTGCTCGACCTGACGGTCGCGCGCGTTGGCGCGGTGGCGGCCGATGGCGCAGCCGGCCGCGGCGCCGACGAGGCCGTGATGGCCGGCGTAGTGACCCGCGATGCCGCCGACGATGGCGCCCTTGATGCAGCCCTTCGCCTCGGCGCCGCCCGCGGCCGCCAGGGTGGTGAGGGCCACGGCGGCCCCGACGAGCATGCGCTTCATGATGTGTGCTCCCTGAGGAATCTCGGCCGCTGGGCCGGTTGCAGCAGGAACAGCGACGCTCCCGAGTCGTTCCAGCAGCCTAGCGCAGCTCACGAGACCGTGCGCGGGGACGGTGGCGCGACGCGACCGCAGATGCCATCTGCCCGCTGATGGATGCTCCCGCCGCCCTGTTCGACACGCCCCTCGCCCGCCGCCGCCTCGCCCGTGCCGGGCGCCTCGGCTACCCGGGCTTCCTCCTCGACCGCCTCGCCGAGGATCTCGACGACCGGCTCGGCGCAGTCCTGCGCAGCTTCGGCTCGGTTCTCGACCTCGCCACGCCGCGTCCCGCGGCGACCCGGCTGCTCGCCGCGCGCTATCCGGCGGCGCGGCATGTCCGCCTCGCGGCCCTGCCCGAGCCGGGCGGCGACCTGGTCGTCGGAGATCCCGAGGCGCTGCCGCTGGCGCCCGGGAGCCTGGACCTCGCCGTGTCGCTGCTGGCCCTCCACGCCGTGAACGACCTGCCGGGCACGCTGATCCAGCTGCGCCGCGCCCTGCGGCCGGACGGGCTGTTCGTCGGGTGCCTGCTCGGCGGCGCCACGCTGACCGAGCTGCGCCAGAGCTTCGCCCAGGCCGAGAGCGAGGTCGAGGGCGGGGTCAGTCCGCGCGTGGCCCCCTTCGCGGCGGTGCGCGAGGCCGGCGGACTGCTGCAGCGCGCGGGCTTCGCGCTCCCGGTGGCCGATACCGACACGCTGACCGTCCGCTACGCCGACCCGTTCGGCCTGATGCGCGACCTGCGGGCCATGGGCATGACCAACGTGCTCACCGAGCGGCGGCGGACGCCCCTGCGGCGGGCGACGCTCCTGCGCACGGCCGAGATCTACGCCGAACGGTTCGCGGACCCGGACGGCCGCGTGCGGGCGACCTTCGAGGTGCTGTGGCTCTCGGGCTGGGTGCCGCACGAGACCCAGCAGAAGCCCCTGCGGCCCGGGACCGCGAAGACGCGCCTCGCCGACGCCCTCGGGACCGTCGAGCTGAAGCCCGAAGGAGGGACCACGCCGTGAAGCGTCCCGGACCGGACCACCCGATCACCGTCGAGCCCGAGCCCCGCCGCGTCCGCGTCGTCGTGGCGGGCGTCGCGGTCGCCGAGACCCGGAACGCCCTGCGGCTGCAGGAGGCGCGGTATCCGCCGGTCTTCTACGTCCCGCGGAGCGACATCCGGGCCGAGCACTTCGTCGCCTCGACGCGCACGAGCCACTGCCCGTACAAGGGCGATGCCCACTATTACGACCTCGTCGTCGACGGGACCCGTCGTTCCGACGCGGTCTGGAGCTACGGGAACCCGTACCCGGCCGTCGCGGCGATCCGCGACCACGTGGCGTTCTATCCGGACCGGATCGACGCCATCGTGCTGGAGGACTGAGCCGCCCGCCCGGATCAGTCCCGGACCAGGCTCCAGAACCCGTGCTTGCGGCCGTGCGCCTGCCGCAGTGCCGCGCGGTAGGCCTGCGGATCCGGCTCGACGTCGCCGGCCGCGAGGCGCTCCGCCAGGGCGTCGAGTTCCGCGAGGTAGCGCGCCCCGTGCGGGTAGGCGGCGCTGCGGCCGGTCTCGAGGATGGAATCGAGGAGCCGGCGGTACAGGATCGTCGCGGCCCGGGGATGCTGCTGCGCCAGCGCCTCGGCGACCGACGCCAGCACCGCGTACTGGTCGCCCTGCCAGATCGCGGCCCGCGCGACGACCAGCGCGGCCGCACGGCGCAGGTCCGGCCAACCCGCCAGGAAGGCGAGAGCCCGGTGCGGCTGCGGGAAGGCCTCGGCGTGGTCGAGGGCGCGTTGGAGCGCCTCCTCGTCCTCGAAATCCGGAAGCTTGGCGAGGAATGTGCGCAGCATCGGCGCGTCGAGCTCGCGCTCGAATCGCCCCCAGCGCAGGGCCTGCGCCTCGTCGCCCCGGCCGAGCGCGTCGAGGATCTCGATCTCCAGAGCCTGCCGCTCCCGTTCCGGTCCGCGCAGGTCGAAGCCGGCGATCAGGTCGGCCCGGGTCGCGATGCGCAGGCCCGGGTCCTGCATGCGCCGGATCCAGTCCAGCGCCTCGGCGGGGCGCCCGGCGTCGAGGAGCCGCCGGGCGATCGCGACGCGGTTCTCCCGCCCCGGCAGCATCGTGCCTTCCAGAGCGATGAAGGCGTCCGGGTCGCCGCGCCGGTCGGCGATGGTCTGCCGCAGGCGCAGGATCTGGATCCGGGCCGCCTGCCGGTGGTGCGTCGCCTCGCGCCTAGGATCCCCGCCCGGCGGGAGCGCCGCCGCGGCGGCGGCGAGCCGGTCGTCGATCTCGGCGAGGGCCGGCTCGGGCAGCCGCGGGATCATGTCGCCGAGGACGGTCCCGAGGGGACCGAACGGATCCGCCGAGAACGGCTCGACGAGGCGTGCGGCCACCCCGGCGGCGTCCTCCGGCGGCAGGGAACCGGCGATCTCCACGAAGGCCGCGGAGGCGCGGTCGAACACCCCCTGCACGGCCCCGGTGCTGTCGTCCACGCGGTTCAGGACCGCGTCGGCGCCGTCGAGGAAGCGCCGGAGCCGGTCGAGCGCGGCCGCCGGATCGAGGGGACGCAGCTCGTTGAGGATCACCGTCACGGTCGTGTTGAGGTCGGCCGCGAAGGTCCGGCGCTTCTGCCAGTCGATGTAGCCCTGGGCGCCCTCGAGGGCCGTCAGGCGCCGATCGACGATCGCCGCGACGGCCTCGGGGCCCTGGAGCGAGGCGAGCGCGGCGCTCACCAGCTTCTTGAAGGCCGGGTTACGCCCGGTCTCGCCGAGGATCAGCGCGATCAGCCGGTCTGGCCCGAGGGCCGCCAGCGTCTCCGGCGACGGGGTCGTGCGGCGCGCGCCCTTCGGCAGAGCGGGCGCCCTGCGGCCGGCCTGCGCCTCGGCCGGGGTCACGCGCCGCGCGCGCGCCACGCCGATACCCGTCGTTGCCCCGGATCCCGCATCTCCGTCCCGCCCGCCGCGACTACTCCACGACCCGCGCGGTGGGCCGATCGCTGCCCTGCGCGGTCTCGTCGTGCCAGCCGCCGGCCTGATCCTGGTAGCGGATCCCCTCGGTCGAGCCGGGGACCTGCTGCTCCGCCGCCGCGGCCTGCGCCGCCTGCAGCGCCTCCTCGCGGCTCGGGAAGGTCTCGGAGAACACGTCGCCGACCTTGTAGGCGAAGCCGCCGTCGTGCTCGACGATGCGATAGGTAACCTCGGACATCACGCCTCCTGTACGCGCCGGTCATCGTTGTGCGCGAACCCGCCGGACGCGCCGCGGTTCCAGGCGACGGGGTCTCGGCCTCCGATCTGCCGGAAAGTGGACCTAACCCGGCGCGGTCCCGGCACGCAGACGTTGACGATGCAGCTTCGCCCGATCCTCGCCCTCGCCCTTCTCCTCGTCGCCCGTCCCGCGAGCGCCGAGGAAGGCTTCCTCGACAAGCTGTTCGGTGGCTCCGGGCGCGGGGCTCCGCCCAACCCCTTCGCGTCGAACTACCCGTCCGCGCCGCCGACGCCCGAGGAGGCGCGCGCCGCGCGGGAGCGGCGGGCAGTCCGCGGCGAGCGCGGCGTCCCGGCCGGTCCCCTGCCCCCGGCGCGCATTCCGGAGGAGTGAGGCGCCTCAGGCGTCGCCGACGACGCCGGCCGCGTCCTGCGCCTGCAGCACGTCCGGGCGCGGCATCGAGATGATGTTGTAGCCGGCATCCACGAAGTGGACCTCGCCGGTGACGCCGCCCGAGAGCGGCGACAGCAGGTAGAGGGCCGACCCGCCGACGTCCTCCAGGCTCACCGTGCGCCGCAGCGGCGCGTGCGCCCGCTGGTGATTGAACATCAGCCGCGCGTCGGCGATCCCGGCGCCCGCCAGGGTCCGCATCGGGCCGGCGGAGAGCGCGTTGACCCGGATCCCGTCCGGGCCCAGGTCGCTCGCCAGGTAGCGCACCGAGGCCTCGAGCGCCGCCTTGGCGACGCCCATGACGTTGTAGTTCGGCATGACCCGGGTGGCGCCGCCGTAGGTCAGGGTCAGCAGCGACCCGCCCTGGTTCATCCGCTTGGCCGCGCGCTGCGCGATCTCGGTGAACGAGAAGCACGAGATCGTCATCGTGCGCACGAAGTTCTCGCGCGTCGTCACGTCGACGTAGCGCCCCTTGAGCTGCGCCTTGTCGGAGAAACCGATGGCGTGGACCACGAAGTCGAGACCGCCGTCGAACCGCGCGTCGAGGGCCTCGAAGGTCGCGTCGACGGAGGCGAGATCCTCGACGTCGCAGGGCACCACGATGTCCGAATCGAGCTTGGCGGCGAGCGGCGTCACCCGTCGGCCCAGCGCCTCGCCCTGATAGGTGAAAGCCAGTCGCGCGCCCTGGGCGTGCAGCGCCTTGGCGATCCCCCAGGCGATCGAGTGATCGTTCGCGACGCCCATGATCAGGCCGCGCTTGCCTGCCATCAAACCCGTCATGCCGACTCACATCCTGACCGAGCACGCCGGACCCGCGGAGCGGGCCCGGACCGCGGTCGCGACGAGCGAACCGCGGCAGGCTGCCTTAACGCGGCTCGCGCCGCGATCCAAACGCGGCGGCGGTTGGCGGCGGGCAAAAAAAAGCCCCGCCGGCGGGCGGGGCGTCGATGGCGCTGCGGCCGGGCTCAGAAATGCCCGTCCGTGTGGGTATCCGCTTCTTCCAGCACGACCTGCTTGGCGTAGATCGCGGCGACGCCGGCAATCATGAGGCCGCCCAGCGTTCCGAAGATGAAAGTCCCCATCGCCACCACCAGATCTCAACAGCGGGTAAACGCCGGCCCGAGGCCGGCGGTTCCGCGTGGGGCGATCAGGCGTCGACGTGCTTCAGGACGAGGGTGGCGTTGGTGCCGCCGAATCCGAAGGAATTGGTCAGCACGTGGCCGAGCTGCGCGTTGTCGCGGCGCTGCTGCAGGATCGGCATGTCGGCGAAGGCCGGATCGAGGGTGTCGATGTGCGCGCTCTCGCAGATGAAGCCGTTGTTCATCATCAGCAGGCTGTAGATCGCCTCCTGCACGCCGGTGGCGCCCAGCGAATGGCCGGTCAGCGACTTCGTGGCCGAGATCGGCGGGCAATCCTCGCCGCGGCCGAACACCTCGCGGATCGCCTCGATCTCCTTGTCGTCGCCGACCGGGGTCGAGGTGGCGTGCGGGTTGATGTAGTCGATCCGCGCGCCCTTCAGACCGTCCAGCGCCTGGCGCATGCAGCGCACGGCGCCCTCGCCCGACGGCGCGACCATGTCGTGCCCGTCCGAGGTGGCGCCGTAGCCCGCGACCTCGCCGTAGATCCGGGCGCCGCGCGCCTTGGCGTGCTCCAGCTCCTCGAGGACCAGCACGCCCGCGCCGCCCGCGATGACGAAGCCGTCGCGGTTGGCGTCGTAGGCGCGGGAGGCCCGGGACGGTGTGTCGTTGTACTTCGACGACATGGCGCCCATGGCGTCGAACAGCACCGAGAGGGTCCAGTCGAGATCCTCGCAGCCGCCCGCGAAGATGATGTCCTGCCGGCCGCCCTGGATGATCTCGGCGGCGTTGCCGATGCAGTGGTTCGAGGTCGCGCAGGCGGAGGAGATCGAGTAGTTCACGCCGCGGATCTTGAACCACGTCGCCAGCGTCGCCGACGCGGTCGACGACATCGCCTTCGGCACGGCGAACGGCCCGATCCGCTTGGGACCCTTGTCCCGCGCGATGGCGGCGGCCTCGACGATCACGCGGGTCGAGGGGCCGCCCGAGCCCATGATGATGCCGGTGCGCTCGTTCGAGACGTCGCCCTGCTCCAGGCCGGCATCCTGGATCGCCTGATCCATGGCGACGTGATTCCAGGCGGTGCCGCCGCCGTGGAAGCGCATCGCGCGCCGGTCCACCACGCCCTCCGGATCGAGAGTGGGCGCGCCGGAGACCTGGCTGCGGAAGCCGTGCTCGGCGTAGCTGGCGTCGCGCGCGATGCCCGAGCGGGCCTCGCGCAGGGAGGCGAGCACCTCCTGCGTGTTGTTGCCGATGGACGAGACGATGCCCATCCCGGTGATGACGACACGGCGCATGATGGTGACACTACCTCCGTCGCGGTCCCGGTCGCCCGGGCCGCGTCACGGTCAGCTAAGGTGACGCGGACACAATCTCAACCGCCGAGAACGTCCGGCGTTGCGGCCGAGCCGCGAGCCGGGCGCGCGGCGACGCGGCTCAACTCTGGAACAGGCCGACCCGCATGTCCTGGACCTGATAGACGCGCTCGCCGTCCGCCTCGAGCCAGCCGTCGCCGATGCCGAGCACGAGCTTGCCCTGACGGACCCGCTTCACGTCGACGTTGTAGACGACCTTCTTGATCGTCGGCAGCACCTGGCCGGCGAGCTTCACCTCGCCCACGCCGAGGGCGCGGCCGCGGCCCGGCGAGCCGAGCCAGCCGAGATGGAAGCCCAGCATCTGCCACAGGGCGTCGAGCCCCAGGCAACCCGGCATGACCGGATCGCCCTGGAAATGGCAGGGGAAGAACCAGAGGTCCGGCCGGATATCGAGCTCGGCCGTCACGTGCCCCTTGCCGTGGGCGCCGCCCTCGGTCCCGATGGACGTGATCCGGTCGAACATCAGCATCGGCGGCAGCGGCAATTGCGCGTTGCCGGGTCCGAAGAGTTCGCCGCGCCCGCAGGCCAGAAGATCCTCGTAGGAATAGTGCGACCGGCGGTTCGCACCCTGCGCTTGTGTCTCGGCGTCTGGCGGCATTGCGTTGGCTGTTTCCTCGGATGGGCGCGATCTTCGCGTCGCGGGCGACTATACTCGGCCCGTCGGCTGGCGCGCGGGTTAGCACGGGGCGCCGCGCCTTCAAAGCCTGCAGCCGCGGGCCTGCGGCGACGCTCGGGTTGCGACTGTCCGACCACTTCAATATACTGAGGAGACATCCGTTCCTTCAGGCCCCTCGTCGAGCGTTCAGTCCAGCGATGTCCGAACCGGTGCCATTCCAGGCCGTCTTCAACGGCCGGGTCCCCGCTCCCCAGTTGGAGGCCAACGGGACTCCGCGCCGCGGCTGCCCGCTGTCCGACCTGCGCGACCGCCTGCGTCGGGCCGGCCTGCGGCCGACGCGGCAGCGCCTGTCCCTGGGCTGGCTGCTCTTCGGTCGCGGCGACCGCCACCTGACGGCGGAGATGCTCTACGACGAGGCGATGCGCGCCAAGGTGCCGGTGTCGCTGGCGACGGTCTACAACACCCTGCACCAGTTCACCGAGGCGGGGCTCCTGCGCCAGCTCGCGCTCGACGGGTCGAAGGCCTATTTCGACACGAACCCGACCGAGCACCACCATTTCTACCTGGAGGACGAGAGCCAGGTGATCGACATGCCGGATTGCGGCATCACGGTCGATTCGCTGCCCGAGGCGCCCGAGGGCATGGAGATCGCCGGTGTCGAGGTGATCGTGCGCCTGCGCCGCAGCCGTCCGGCGGGCCGCCGCCAGGGCTGAGGCTCGGATCCAACCCTCTTCGGAGACGACGCGAGGCCCGGCATTGTCCGGGCCTTCGCTTTCGGGCGGCTCCGGAGAGCGCGTACCGCCGCGCGGCCGCGCCCGGCTACTCCACGACCTCGTTCGGGTAGACGCCCCACAGGCGATTCTGGCGGATGTAGCCGTCGACGTCCCGCTTGTTCGGGAGCGCGACGATCATGCGGCACCACGTGCCGGTGCAGCTCTTGACGCTGCCGATCACGCCGGTCTGGAGCTTGGCCTCGTCGTCGGCGCCGTCATCGGCCTTGGCCCGCAGCGACACGGCCGCCTTCTCGGCTCCCTTGTCGGGGCCGGCGTTGACGATGGCGGTGCGGCGTCCGGACAGGAGCGAGTGCAGCACCCAGCCCTCGGTGCCCTCCGAATCGCGGATCCGGCGCCAGGTCTCGAACTCGCCCACGATCTCGACCGGGAGACCGGCCCGCTGGAACACCCAGAGGGTCCGGTGATCCTTCGAGGGGCCTTCGCGGAGGTTGACGCGATCGGTCTTCAGGCTCGCGTAGCGCGGCAGCGGCAGCTTGGTCACCGGCCCGACCCCGGCCTCGGGGCCGGCGGGCGGCGCCGCGCGGGCACCGGTCGCGAGGCCGCCGACCAGCACCGCCGCGACGGCGAGGCTGAGGCGTGACACGCGCATGGTCGTCTCCCTATCCAGACGTGGCGTTGCTGGGCGCCGGACGTGTCGAAAGCGGGGCCGGTTCGACGCGCGGACCGGTCCGCATCCGATTGTGTTCCGGCCCACCTCTGGTAGAGAGGCCGATGGGTCGGAACAGGCTCCGGAACCGGCGCCCCGTGACCGATCCTGTCTGGCCGAGTTCGGTTAACGGACGCTTGCGGGAAGCGGTCCGGGCGGGAGCCGCCGGGCGCGAGCCGCGATCAGGGCCGCGGGGCTGACGGGGAGAGAGACGTGTCGAAGCGCAAGCCGCTGGTGGTCGTGACGCGGCGCCTGCCGGATGCCGTCGAGACGCGGATGCGCGAGCTGTTCGACGTCCGGCTCAATTCCGAGGACGCGCCGATGGCGCCGGACGCCATGGCGTCGGCCCTGCGCGAGGCCGACGTGCTCGTCCCCACCGTGACCGACGAGATCGATGCCGGGCTGATCGCCCAGGCCGGCCCGAACCTCCGCCTCATCGCCAATTTCGGCAACGGCGTCGATCACATCGACGTGGCGGCGGCGCTGGAGCGCGGCATCACGGTCACCAACACGCCCGGCGTGCTGACCGAGGACACCGCCGACATGACGATGGCGCTGATCCTCGCGGTGGCCCGCCGGGTCACCGAGGGCGCGCGGATCATCCCGGACGACGAGTGGACCACCGGCTGGTCGCCGACCTGGATGCTCGGCCGGCGCATCACCGGCAAGCGCCTCGGCATCGTGGGCATGGGCCGCATCGGCCAGGCGCTGGCCAAGCGCGCCCGCGCCTTCGGCCTGCAGGTGCACTATCACAACCGCCGCCGGGTGCCGGCCGCCATCGAGAGTGCGCTGGACGCGACCTACTGGGAATCCCTCGACCAGATGCTGGCGCGCGTCGACATCGTGTCGGTGAACTGCCCGCACACGCCCGCGACGTACCATCTGCTCTCGGCGCGGCGCCTCAAGCTGCTCAAGCCCGAGGCGGTCGTGGTCAACACCGCCCGCGGCGAGGTGATCGACGAGAACGCCCTGGCGCGCCTCATCGAGGGCGGCGAGATCTCGGCGGCCGGCCTCGACGTGTTCGAGCAGGAGCCCGCCGTTAGCCCCCGGCTCGTCAAGCTCGCCCGCCAGGGCAAGGTCGTCCTCCTGCCCCACATGGGCTCGGCGACCTACGAGAGCCGCACCGACATGGGCGAGAAGGTCATCATCAACATCAAGACCTTCATGGACGGCCACCGGCCGCCGGACCGCATCCTGCCGAGCATGCTCTGAGCCCTGGGCGGCGGCGCCTCACAGCGCGTCGCCGGCCACCGCCTGGGGCTTGGACATGCCCTGCACCCCCTGGAAGAGGCGCTCGCTGGTCAGCTTGAGGAAGTAGAACCCGAATTCCGGGTTCTGGTAGTAGAGCTGCTTCACGTCGGAGTAGGACACGCACAGCGCGTGGCCCGCCTCGACGCAGACCAGCGAGGCGGTGCGGGCGTTGCCCGGCGACAGGAGCCCGAGCTCGCCCACGATACCGCCCTGGCGCACCTCGAGATCGACCTCCGGGATCCTGAACACGCCGCTCTCGATGTAGTACATCTCGGTGGCGAGATCCCCTTTGCGGAACACCACCTCGCCGATGCCGAACGGGCGTCTCGAGCCGAAGGGCCGCAGCCACTCGAGGGACAGGTCGTTGTCGGCGGCCGTCTCCACGTCGCGGACGAGGCGCAGCATCTGCCAGAGCCGGTAGGCGTTGAACGGCATCTGGATCAGCTCGGTGAGCACCACCGGCATGCTGCCGATCATGATGCCGTAGGTGATCACGGCGCAGCTCGCGCAGAGCGAGATGATCCGCAGCGGAATCATCGTGCTCATGGCCGTCGCCGAGATGGTCAGCGCCGTCCCGAGATAGCCGATGCCCTCGACCCAATCCATCGCCGCCCCCTGTCGCGTTTCGGCCGGGGGATGCCCGTCTTGTCCGGCTGCGGCAAGCGCCCCGGCCGCTTCCGGGGCCTGCCCATCTCAGCCTGTGCCCGCCCGGATACGCTCCCGGGCGCCGTCCGGTACGATGGCGGACACGGCCTCGGCGGCCCGGACGCCCTCCTCGTAGGCGCCGCCGACCGTGCCCCACTGCTCGCGGGACAGGGCCTCGCCGGCGAACCAGACCGTGTCGGCGACGGAGGCGCGGAGGGCCTTTCGCGCCGGTGCGTGGCCCGGCGGGACCACGGCCCACGAGCCGCGCGACCACCGGTCGTGGCGCCACGCGCTCACCGCCGGGATCGTCAGGTCGCGCAGCCGCGCCCGGCCGAAATGCTCGGTCAGGACCGCGCGGACGTGGCGGCGCACGCCGTCCGCGCCGGACCCGGCGGCATCGATCGCCGCGGCCTCGTGCAGGTCGAGCTCGTAATAGTGGAACGGCGTGTCGTCGATGCGGGTGAGGAGCCCCGGCGGGGCGCGCCGTCCGCCGTGGATCGCCGCCAGCCGGTCGCGGCCGCGGAACGGGCTCGACGGCCAGTGCAGCACCGCGTGCTCGTAGATGCCGGTGGTGAAGCCGTCGATGGCGGCGCGGACCGCGTTCGGCAGCGGCGGCGTGAAGGCCGGCCCGTCCCGGAGCACCATCATCGGCACCGTCACGATGACCGCGCGGGCGGCGTACACGGTCCCGTCCGCGCCGGTCGCGCGGACGCGGCCACCCGACCAGTCGATCCGCGTCACCGGGGTCGCGAGCGCCACCGGCAGGCCGTCCGCCAAGCGGGCGATGTAGCTGCCGTAGCCGTCGGCCAGGAAGTAGTTGTCGCCGTATTCCAGGCTGGGGAAGTCGTGGAGCGAGACCTCCGCCAGCGGCCGGCCCGAGACGAGACCGTGCACCTGCGCGACCCGCTCGCCCCAGGCGCCGAGGCCGGGCGGCAGGGCGCTGGAGGCCGGCCGGTCCGGGCCGGGTCGCGCGGCGCCGCGGGTCATGGCGCGGTCCGCGCGGTCGAAGGCGCGCCCGTTGGCCCGGACATCGTCGGCGCGGCCGGGCCGGCCGCCGACCCAGACGTGGCTCTCCTGCGCGGCCCGCCGGAGCCTCTCGCCGCGCGCGCGGCCGAGCGCCACGAGGGGATTGATCGGTCCGGCATGGAGCCAGTGGGCGCCGAGATCGAGGGCGTGGCCGCGCAGGGAAACCGTCAGGGCGCGACCGCCGACGCGGTCCCGCGCCTCCAGCACCGCGACGGACACACCCCGGGCCGCGAGAGTCCGGGCCGCCCCGATGCCGGCGGCGCCGGCGCCGATCACCAGCACCTCCGGGTGCTCGGGCCGCGGCGCGAGGCGCGGCCTGTAGGCCGGCTGGACGACCGGGTCGACCCACCGGCGATCGGACGCCCGGGGCGCCGAGACCTGTCCTGTCGTGTCCTGCACGCGCGCTCCCCGCACCCTGACGCCCCCGCGACGGATCCCGATCTTGCACCGGTCGCCGCACCGCTCCACAACGCGCCGGCGCCGCTTCCGGCGCAGGCCGGAATCCTCGCCCGATGCTCGTCGAGTCCGCCGCGGCGGCTTTGCGCCAGACCTTCTCGCCGCCGCTGCGCGCGATCCTGTGGAAATCCCTCGGCCTGACGGTCGGGCTCCTGCTCCTGATCTGGCTCGGCCTGACCCGGCTGATCCAGGCGTTCCAGGCGAGCCACCACATCTCCGCCCAGTACCCGATCCTCGACAGCCTCGCCTACTACCTGGCGGGTTTCGGTCTCGTCGTGGCCCTCGCCTACCTGATGCCGGCGGTCTCGATCCTGGTGGCGGGCTTCTTCCTGGACGACGCGGCCGAGATCGTCGAGCGCACCGATTTCCCGAACGAGCCGCCCGGACGCGCCATGCCGTTCGGAACGGCCATGCTCTACGCCCTGCGCTTCGCCGGCGTGACGCTGCTGGTGAACCTCGCGGCCCTGGTGATCTTCTTCGTCCCGGTGATCGGGATCGCCGCCTTCTTCGCGGCCAACGCCTACCTGCTGTCCCGCGAGTATTTCGAGATGGCGGCGGCCCGGTTCCGCCCCCTCCCGGAGGCCGCCGAGATGCGCCGCGCCTTCTCGGTCCGGACGCTCGGCGCCGGGTGCCTGCTGGCCGGCCTGATGATCGTTCCGATCCTCAACCTGCTGACGCCCCTCTTCGGGATCGCCCTGATGGTCCACCTGCACAAGCGCCTCAGCCGGCGCCTGCTGGTGGCCGGTCCGGGGCGCTAGGTCGGCGCGCCGATGCGGCCAATCCGCACGCTGGCCGTCCGGGCCGCCGACCGCTACCTTCACCGTGACCCGGCCGGATGTCCGGGGCGGAGAGCCGATCGATGAAGGCGCACGACGCGGGCGCGGACGTCCCTCCGCCGCCCGGCAAGGCCCCGTTCCTGCTGGTCGGCCTCGCCGGACTCGGCCTGCTCGCCTGGGGTGCCTACGGCCACTGGCAGCGCGACGCGGCGGCGACCGCGACTCTGGAGCGGATCAAGACCCTCGTGCCCCAGGTGCGCACCGTGGCGGTCGAGCGCGCCGAGGGCCCCCTCGATCTCGTACTTCCGGGCGAGATGCAGGCCTTCACAACGGCGGCGATCGCCGCGCGCGCGACCGGCTACGTCGCCGAACGCCGGGTCGATATCGGGTCGCGGGTGAAGGCGGGCGATCTCCTCCTGCGCATCGCCGCCCCGGATCTCGACCAGCAGCTCGCCCAGGCCGAGGCGCAGGTCGGCCAGCTGAAGGCGCAGCTGCTCCAGGCGCAGGCGCAGGTCGAGCAGGCCCGCGCCAACGTCAACCTTGCCAACCTCACCAACAACCGCACGAGCACGCTGGCCGTCCAGGGCTGGGCCTCGCGGCAGAATGCCGACAACACCCAGGCGGGCGTGCTCAGCCAGGCCGCGGCGCTCGCCGCCGCCGAGGCCGGCGTGAAGGTCGCGACCGCAAACATCAAGGCGCAGGAGGCCGTGGTCGACCGCCTGAAGGCACTCACCGCCTTCGAGCGGGTCGTGGCGCCGTTCGACGGCGTCGTGACGGTGCGCAACGTCGATGTCGGCGATCTCGTGCGCGCCGACAACGGCGGCACGCCGCTCCTGAGCATGGATCAGGACAGCCTGCTGCGCATCACCGTCAACGTGCCGCAGAAGGACGCCGTCGGCGTCGAGCCCGGTGTCCGGGCCGAGATCACCGTGCCGCAGATGCCGGGGCGGCGCTTCGACGGCTTCGTGGAGCGCAGCTCCGTCGCGCTGAACGCGGCGTCGCGCACGCTGACCACCCAGGTGGATGTCCCCAACGCCGATCGGGCGCTGCGGGCCGGGCTCTACGCCTACGTCACCCTCAAGATCCCGCGGGCCGAGTCCGGCGTGACGATCCCCGCCGAGGCGACGGTGTTCAGCGGCAACGACCTCAGGGTAGCTACCCTAACCGACGACGACCGGGTGACGTGGCGGACGATCCGCGTGCGGCGCGATCTCGGGCGCACGCTGGAGCTGGAATCTGGGCTGCCCGCCGAGACCCGGATCATCTACAGCCCCGCCCCGGACCTGCGCGACGGCCAGTCGGTCGAACCCCTGAAACCGTCGCCCGCGCCCGGGCCGCTCCGCTCGGCTCAGCGGTGACCGCCGGACTGATCCGCGCGTGCGCGTCCGCGGATACGGCCTCCGGCGCGGCGGATACCGTTCGATACGCCGGTGTCGAGGCGGCGACATGGGCATCACGGCAAGCGGCCCGTCCGAATCCGCTGCTGAACTGCGCGCCAATCAAGATGAAAACTTGAGCTCGGCCGACAGGATCCGCCCAGCGGCAGAAACGCGGTGCCGCAGATCTCCGCGATCGCGCGGTCGACTGGGCGGAATCTGCCGATTGCTGTGCGCCAGGCGTGCGCGACTGATCTGAGATCGCGAGGCCGCCGGCTAATTGCCTCTTAACAGGTGTCATTTATCGCTGGCCGGACGTGTGACCCAGCGACCGGTGCGATGCGAGACCCCGAGACGCCGACGGATTGCGGAGACCGAGCAGGGCGTTCTCGCGCGGCCGCGACGCTGACGGGCCGCGTCACGACGATCCGCGCCGCGGTCGGCGTCGCATTCCTCTGTGTCGCCCTCCTCCTGGGCGCGCTCGCGCTCTCGACCGGCTTGGCGATCTTGCAGGTGGGCGGGCTCGCCACGCGGACCTACGACGAGTCCCTGACGTCGATCAGCTTCGCCCGCGCGGCGGCGGCCGACTTCGCCAAGATGCGCACGACCCTCATCCGGCGGATGCAGGCCCGCGACGGTGCCGAGGTGGCGAAGCGGGATTCGGAGATCACCGATCTCTCGGCGGTTCTGGCCGAGGATCTCGTCATCGCGGCCGAGCGTGCCCAGTCCGAGCGGGCTGCGCGGACGGCCCAGGCGGTCCAGGCCGGCGTGGCTTCCTGGGAGAGCCTGCGCCGCGAGCTCGACCCCGTGACGGTGCGGCCGGATCAGGCGGCGGCCCTCGAACGGCAGGCCGACGCCGTCGAGGGCCAGATCGATCTCCTGATCAACGTCATGGCCGGCGACGGCTTCACCTTCAGGCAGGCGGCGCGGCAGCGGGTGGTGGGCGCGATCCGATGGCACGCCGTCGCGGTCGCCCTCGTGATCCTTGCCTGCGGGCTGATCGCCTGGCTGCTCACCCGCCGCATCAGCGGATCGGTGAGCGCGGCGGCCGAGGCGGCCGAACGGATCGCGGGCGGTCAGCTCGACGATCGGATCCCCACCGGCGGTCGCGACGGACTGAGCAGGCTGCTGGATGCCGTCGCGGCGATGCGGTCGACCATCCGGGCGCTGACGCTGCGCGAGGTCAGCCAGCGCCGGGTCGCCGAGGCGCTCGTGACGGACGCGCTGCAGACGTCGCGGGAAGGCGTGGTGGTGGTCGATGCCGACGGCCGGATCGCCCTGGCGAACGCGCAGGCCCTCCGCTTCTTCGTTGGGCTCGCTGCCGCCATCGAGGCCGGTCTGTCCCTGACGCGGATTGCGGACGAGCCACGGGACAAGCACCGGGAGGTGCTGGACGATTGCTTCAGGGCCCTGGCCCGGGACGGAGACATCCGATTGGCCGACGGCCGCTGGCTGCGGGTGAGCCGCAGCGCCACCCGGCAGGGCGGCTTCATCGCGGTGTGCAGCGACATCAGCGTCCTCAAGGAGCAGGAGCGCCGCCTCACCCAGACCAACCTGCGCCTCGACGCGGCCCTCGACACCATGTCCCAGGGGCTCTGCCTCTACGACGGGCAGAGCCGGCTGATGGTGGTCAACCGGCGCTACAGCGAGATCTACGGCCTGCCGCCCGGCGCGGTCGTGCCCGGCATGACCGCGCTCGAGGTCCTGAGCGCCAGCCTAGCGGCCGGCAACCACCCCGGCTGCGATCTCGAGGCCCTGCTGCGGCAGCAGCGGGACGCCTTCAGCAACGGCGCGTGGCAGACGCATTTCCAGGAACTGAGCAACGGTCGCATCGTCGCCATCGACCGTCGCGAGGCCGCCGATGGCGGTTTCGTGGCCACCTACGAGGACGTCACCGAGCGCCGCCGGGCCGAGGCCCGCATCGCCTTCATGGCGCATCACGACATGCTGACCGGGCTGCCCAACCGGGTGGCGGTGGGTCAGCAGATCGACGTGGCCGTGGCCCAGGCCGGGCGCGACCAGGGCTTCGCGGTCTTCGCCATCGACCTCGACGACTTCCGGCCGGTCAACGAGACCCTCGGCCACGGCATCGGCGACGAGCTGCTCGTCGCGGTCGCCAACCGGCTCACCGCCTGTGTGCGCGAGATCGACTGCGTCGCCCGCCTGGGGGCCGACGAGTTCATCGTGGTCCAGCGCGGCGTCGACCGGCCCGAGGACGCCGCCATCCTCGCCCGGCGCATCATCGAGGTCGTCGGCGCGCCCTACAGCCTCACGCACCACACGATCAGCGTCGGGCTCACCATCGGCATCACCCTCGCCCCCAGCGACGGGTCGAACGCGGACAAGCTCCTGAAGAACGCCGAGGTCGCCCTCGATCGGGGCAAGACCGAGGCGCGCGGCGCCTTCCGCTTCTTCGAGCCGGCGATGGATGCCCGCCTCATGGCGCGGCGAATCATGGAGCGCGACCTGCGCGACGCCCTCGCCCGGGAGGCGTTCGAGGTCTACTACCAGCCGATCTACAGCCTCGAGACGGACCGGATCTGCGGCTTCGAGGCGCTGCTGCGCTGGAACCACCCGGTCCGCGGCTTCGTCTCGCCGGCCGAGTTCATCCCGATCGCCGAGGAGCTCGGGCTGATCGTGCCGCTCGGCGAGTGGGTGCTGCGCCGCGCCTGCGAGGAGGCCGCCCGCTGGCCGGACGAGCTCAAGGTCGCGGTCAACGTCTCGGCGGTGCAGTTCACCTCGGCGAGCCTCGTCACCGCCGTGCGCGAGGCGCTGCGGCGCACCGGCCTGCCGGGCCGGCGCCTGGAGCTGGAGATCACCGAGACGGTGCTGGTGGCCAATCCCGGCGCCACGACGGCGATCCTCCACAGCCTCCGCGCGCTGGGCGTGCGCGTGGCGATGGACGATTTCGGGACCGGCTACTCGTCGCTCAGCTACCTGCGCTCGTTCCCCTTCGACAAGATCAAGATCGACCAGTCCTTCGTGCGCGACCTGTGCGTGAAGGACGGGACCGACTTCATCGTGCGGGCGGTGATCGGCCTCGGCGCCAGCCTCGGCATGACGACGACCGCCGAGGGCGTCGAGACGGAGGCGCAGCTCGCGCACCTGCGCGCCGAGGGCTGCGACGAGGTCCAGGGCTACCTGTTCAGCCGCCCCGTCCCCGTGTCGGAGGTCGCCTCGGTCATCCGCCGCTGGAACGGCGCGCTCCGGGCGATCGCCTGAACGCCGCGGCGTCCGGCGGCGCGCGCCGCCGGCCGGCCGGACGCGCGGTCCGGTGGTCCGCCCTACTCGGCGGCGTCGAGGCGCGGGCGCTCCACGTGGCTGCGCTCGGCCTTCACCAGCTCGGCCGTGCGGAACGCCACCTCCAGCGCCTGCTCCGCGTTGAGGCGCGGGTCGCAGTAGGTGTGGTAGCGGTCCTGCAGGTCGTCGGCGGTCAGGGCCCGGGCGCCGCCCGTGCACTCGGTCACGTCCTTGCCGGTCATCTCCAGGTGGATGCCGCCCGCGAAGGTACCCTCGGCCCGGTGGACGCCGAAGAAGCCCTCGATCTCCTGCATGACCCGCTCGAACGGCCGGGTCTTGTAGCGGCCGGCCGGGATCGTGTTGCCGTGCATCGGATCGCAGATCCACACGACCGAGCGGCCTTCCCGCTCGACCGCCCGGATCAGCGCCGGCAGGTGGTCGCCGACCTTGTCGGCGCCGAAGCGGCAGATCAGGCTGAGGCGCCCCGGCTCGTTCTCCGGGTTGAGCAGGTCGATGAGCCGGATCAGGCCCTCCGCCTTCATGGACGGGCCGCACTTCAGGCCGATCGGGTTCTTGATGCCGCGGGCGTACTCGACGTGGGCGTGGTCCGGCTGCCGGGTCCGGTCGCCGATCCACAGCATGTGGCCGGAGGTGGCGTACCAGTCGCCGGTCGTCGAATCGACGCGGGTCAGCGCCTCCTCGTAGCCGAGCAGCAGGGCCTCGTGGCTGGTGTAGAAGTCGGTGGTCCGCACCTCCGGATGGGTCTCCGGGTTGATGCCGATCGCCCGCATGAAGTCGAGGGCGTCGGTCATGCGGCCGGCCACGTCCTGGTAGCGCGAGGATTGCGGCGAATCCTTCACGAACCCCAGCATCCAGCGATGCGCGTTCTCGAGGTTCGCGTAACCGCCGGTGGCGAAGGCGCGCAGCAGGTTCAGCGTCGCGGCCGACTGGCGGTAGGCCTCGAGCTGCCGGCGGGGATCCGGGACCCGCGCCTCCTCCGAGAAGCCGATGCCGTTGACGATGTCGCCGCGGTAGCTCGGCAGGCTCACGCCGTCGAGAGTCTCGGTGGGCGACGAGCGCGGCTTGGCGAACTGCCCGGCGATGCGCCCGACCTTCACCACCGGCGAGCCGCCCGCGAAGGTCAGCACCATCGCCATCTGCAGGAACACCCGGAAGAAGTCGCGGATGTTGTCGGCGGAGTGCTCGTCGAAGCTCTCCGCGCAGTCGCCGCCCTGGAGCAGGAAGGCCTGGCCCGCGGCGACGCGCGCGAGCGCGGCCTTCAGCTTGCGGGCCTCACCGGCGAAAACGAGCGGCGGAAAGCTCGCGATCTGCGACTCGACGGCACCCAGGGCGGCGGCGTCCGGATAGGCCGGGACCTGCTCGATCGGCAGATGCCTCCAGCTCTTCGGTGTCCAACGCTCGCCCATGACCTCTCTCCGCGCACCCCTTCGTGCGATCGCGCCCTACGCGCGAAGCGCGGCTTATAGAGAGGTTCCCGCGGACATGCGAGTGCCGCGAGAGGGGGGCAGGCGCGTCCCGGAGTCGGGTCTCGCGTCAGGCCTCGCCGTCCTCGACTTCGATCCCGTGCTCGGCCAGGATCCAGAAGATCGCCTCCAGGTCCTCGGCCGAGACGTCCCGGGGCGGCAAGGCCTCCTCCAGGTCGTCGTAGGTCAGGTTGCGGCTGCGCTGCGCCTCCGCCTTGGCGAGGAGGCGGTCGATCGCCTGCCGGATGTCCGGCGAGAGCGCCTCGTGGCTCGGCGGCCGGTGGAAGGCCGGCCGCAGGGCGTCCTCCAGCAGGCCGTCGATGACCGCCTGCCGCCGCGCGTGCGCGTCGTCCTCGCGTCGTCCCTTGCCGGTGCCCTGCTTGCCCATGCCCCTGATATGGCTCGGTCGCGCACCGCGTCGAGGCCCCGGCCGCGCGGAGGTCTCAGCCGACGCCGACCGGGTGCTTGGTGACTTCCGGGACCCGCATGGTCACGAGCTCCTCGGCGGCGGTCGGATGGACCGCGATGGTCCGGTCGAAATCCGCCTTCGTGGCGCCCATGGTCACGGCGATTCCCACCGCCTGGATGACTTCTCCGGCGTCGTGGCCGAAGATGTGGACGCCCACCACCCGGTCGCTGGCGCAGTCGACCAGCACCTTCATGAGGATCCGCTCCTCGCGGCCGGACAGGGTCGCCTTCATCGGGCGGAAGCGCGCCTTGTAGACGTCGATCTTGCCGTAGATCTCGCGGGCGGCCGCCTCGTTGTGGCCGACGACGCCGATCTCGGGGGTCGAGAACACCGCGGTCGGGATCAGGCGATGATCGACGCAGGCGGGCTTGCCGCCGTAGACCGTGTCGGCGAAGGCGTGGCCCTCGCGGATCGCCACCGGCGTGAGGTTGGCGCGGTTGGTCACGTCGCCCACCGCGTAGATCGAGGGAACTCGGGTCTGCGAGTAGGCGTCGACCGGGATCGCGCCGGCGGCGTCGGTCGCGATGCCGACGCGGTCGAGGCCGAGGCCCTCGACGTTCGGCCGCCGGCCCGTCGCGACGAGCACCTGATCCACCAGGATGTCGCTGCCGTCGTCGAGCTGCGCGCACAGCCCGCCGTCCCGGCGCTCGACGCGCCGCAGCGTGCGACCGAGCCGCAGGTCCATCCGCTGGCCGTAGGCCTCGGCCAGGGCGTCGCGGATCTCGTCGTCGAACCCGCGCAGCAGTCTGTCGCCCCGGTGCAGCAGCGTCGTGCGGCTGCCGAGCGCCGCGAAGACGCCGGCGAATTCCACCGCGATGTAGCCGCCGCCGATCACCAGGATCCGCTCCGGCAGGCTCTCCAGCTCGAACACCTCGTTCGAGGTGATCGCCAGGTCGATCCCCGGCACCGCCGGCTCCTTCACGGGATGCGCGCCGACCGCCACCAGGATCCGCTCGGCGCGGACCGTGCGGCCGGACGCCACGAGGCGGACCGTGTGGGGATCCTCGATCACCGCCCGCTCGGGCACGATCTCGACGCCGGCGCGGATCAGGTTGGCGTCGTAGATGCCCTCGAGCCGGGTCACCTCCGCGTCGCGCCGCGTCTTGAGGGTGCCCCAGTCGAAGCGGGGCTTCTCCACGGTCCAGCCGAATCCCGCGGCGTCCTCGAACTCGTCGGCGAAGCGGCCGGCATAGACCATCAGCTTCTTCGGCACGCAGCCGCGGATCACGCAGGTGCCGCCCACCCGGTACTCCTCGGCCAGCATCACCCGCGCGCCGTACCCGGCCGCGATCCGCGCCGCGCGGACACCACCGGACCCGCCGCCGATGACGAAGAGGTCGACGTCGAACGCGCTCATGCCGGACCTTCCCGCTCGGATCTCTCGCGCGCGCCGGCCGGAGAGGCCGCGCGCATCCAGGTGATGGCAGCGCCGAGCCCCGCCGTCCACCACGCCGCCCAGCCGTTGTGCTCGACGAAGGCGATCGCCGCCGCGCAGGCCAGGAGGCCGAGGGCCGCGGCGCGGTCCGGCCGCGGCAGCGGCGCGATCCGCGCGAGCAGCAGCAGCAGCGTCAGGGCCGCGAGGATCGCGCCGGGCAGGCCGAGCTCGGCCCAGACCTGCAGGAAGCTGTTGTGCGGGTGCCCGACCCCGAGGAGGACGCGCATCTCCGGCGGCACCGTTCGGGCGACCGGCGTCTCGGCGAAGCGCGCGCTCGTGCCGACGCCCGCGCCGCGCCAGGGATCGGCCGCCACCGCGGCCCCGAAGCTGCGCGCGATCGCGACCCGGGCCCGGGACGAGGACTGGACGAGGCGCTCGTGGGCGGCTTCCGGCATGGCGCGGGCGAGGAGGTCGCCCTCGACCGGAGCGAGCGCCACGGCGAGACCGAGACCGAGGCCGGCGAGTCCCAGGCCGACCCGTGGGGGCAGGAGCCGCGCCAGGGTGGCCGTCGCGGCACCCGCCAGGAGGCCGAGCTGGGCGGCGCCGCTGATCGAGCGGAGCACGCCGAGGCCCGCGAAGGCGAGCGTCGCGGCGGCGAGCCCGCGGGCGCGGCCCTTCCAGAGCACGAGTGCCAGTGGGCCGGCCACGAGGTCGAGGGTCAGGGCCGGCCGGTTGTGCACGAAGGCGGCGACCCGGCGCCCGAGCGCCCGCTCCAGGACGAGATCGGCGGCGAGATCCGCCGCGATCAGGAGTCCCGACAACCCGATCGCGATCGCGCCGAGCCGCGGCGCGAAGGCCGGGATCCGCCCGGGCGCCAGGCAGGCCAGCAGGTAGGCGGCGAGCAGCGTCGGGAGGAACTCGCCCAGCACCCGCAGGGAGACGACCGGGAACGGGCTCCAGGCCAGGGAGACCAGCGCCCAGGCCATGAAGGCGAGCGCCGCGCCGGCGAGCGGCGTCCGCAGCGGGGACAGCAGCGCGCCGCGCAGGGCGGACGCGTCCTCCGCCCAGCGTCCGGCCAGGAAGGCGAGCGCCGCCAGGCCGACGACCAGCGGGCTCGACCGGTTGGCGAGCACCATGGCGAGCGGCGTGGCCGCGAGCAGCGCGCCGCCCGCCGCGTACATGCGGCCGGCCGCGTTCACGGACGGTCTCTCACGGCGATCCGCCCGCAGGAGCGGCCGCCCTCACTGCATCTGGTGCCCGCGCTTGCCCATCTCGGCGCGGACGCGAACCATGACGTATTCCGAGACGTCCTGCGTCCAGTCCTGCATCTCCTGCACCATCTCGTCGAGGAGCTGCGGCTGCGCCTCCACGTAGTGCTTGCCGGCGGGCGAGCGGAAGAAGGTCGCGATCTCCTTCAGCTCGGCTTCGGAGAACTTCGACGCGTAGGTGCGCGCCGCGATGTCGATCATGCGCTGCTTCTGCAGCTCCATCTCCGGCTGCAGCGAGGCCAGGACCTCCTCGAGGTCCTTGGAGAGCTCGGGGCGGGTGACCGTCTGCTTCCGGATCTGGTCGGCGAAGGCGGGCAGCACCGAGTCGAACGACCGGGCGATGCCGGAGCTGAGCATCACCTCGCGGGCGAGCGCGAGGTGGGCCGGCGTGTAGGTGGCCGCGGCCGGGCTGTTGGCCGCGGGGGTGCCGGCGGCCGGCTGCGCCGCCGGCTTGGCCTGCGCGGCCTTCTGCGGCTGCGCGGCCGCCGCGTGGGGGAGCGCCAGGAGCGCGAGGCCGAGCGCGAGGCTGAGGAGGCCTGGCACGGCGGTGGGACGACGGGACATGCTGGACTTTCTTGCGAGGATGGCCGGCGATGGAGGGCGGCGCCTCAGGTGAGGCTGCCGAGAACGGTGACCTCGGCCTGCCCGTCCCGCGCCGCCGCCAGGATCGCGGCGTCGGCGATGCCGAGGAACAGGCCGTGCTCGACGACGCCCGGCACGGCCCAGAGGGCGGCGCCGAGGGCCTCCGGATCGGGAATCGCACCGAGGCGCGCGTCGAGGATGTAATGGCCCCCGTCCGTGACCAGGGGCTTGCCATCGGCCTGGGCGCGCAGCCGGACGTCACCGGAGCAGCCGGCCCCCGCGACCGCCGCCTCGACGGCGCGGTGCGTGGCCTTGAGGCCGAAGGGATTGACCTCGACCGGGAGCGGGAAGGCGCCGAGCCGCGCCACGTGCTTGGCCGCGTCGGCGATCACCACCATGCGGCGGCTCGCGCAGGCGACGATCTTCTCGCGCAGGAGCGCCGCGCCGCCGCCCTTGATCAGGCGGAGCCGGTCGTCGACCTCGTCGGCGCCGTCGATGGTCAGGTCGAGCTCGGGCTGCTCGTCCAGGGTCGCGAGGCGGATGCCCAGGCTCTCGGCCTGCGTGCGCGTGGCCTCGGAGGTCGGTACGCCGACGATGTCGAGGCCGGCACGGACGCGCTCGCCGAGGAGCGCCACGAAGGCCGCCGCCGTGGAGCCCGTGCCGAGGCCGAGCCGCATGCCCGGCTCGACGAGGTCGAGGGCGCGGGCGGCCGCGGCCCGCCGCAGGTCCGGCCCGCTCACCGGGACACCGCCCGGTCGGCGAGGGTGAGCGAGGGAGCGCGGGTCATGGGCAGCCGGTCTTTCCGTGAGCGTCGGGCGGCCCGTAGCACGGGACCGGGCCGACCGGAACGCCCGCGCCCGCACGTCCGCGTCACGGGCGGCCGCCCTGTGTCGGGGTGGCGCTGGCGCCGGCGCGACCGGGGGCCGGACCGGTGAGCGGGGTGTCGGACGCGCCCTCGGCGCCGGGCTTGCCCTGCTGGGTGCAGACGACCTGCTCCTTCTTCACCAGCACGAAGCAGATGCTCATCTCGCCGGTCCGGTAGTTCACGCGGAAGACGCCGGCCTCGCGGGTGTGCCGGCTCGCGACCAGCCCGTATTCCGACGGGGTCTGCGGCCCGGCGCCCTCCCCCGGCCCGAAGCACACCGTCTGGCCGATGCCGCCAGCCGATTCCTGGAGCCCGTACTGGCAGGAGGTCACCTCGCCGGTCACCTTGTCGACCCGGTACATCCGGTTCAGGTCGGTCTGCGGGGCGGGAACGAACTCGAAGGAGGTCGCGGCCGCCGGCAGGGCTTGCAGCGCGGCGCAGGCGGCCAGGAGCGGCAGCAGGAAGGGCAAGGAGAGTTTCATCGCGGGTCCCGGGGCTGGTACGCGCTGCGTTTGTCCGCGCTTTCGGGCGAGTCTGGGGCGCTCGGTGAGACGATCCGCGCCCCGCCGTACACCGAAGGCTGGCTTGCCCCGGTTCCCCCACCCCGATAGCGACGCCGTTCGAGATCCAGCCGAGCCCGGAGCCTGTCCCGCATGTCCACCGAACCGACGCGCAAACCCCCGATCGCCGTGTTCGACCTGGACGGGACCCTCGCGGAGACCGCGGGCGACCTGATCGGCACCCTGAACGTGCTGATGAAGCGCGAGCGGCTGGCCGAACTGCCCCTCTCGCAGGCGCGCGGGCTGATCGGCGCCGGTGCCCGAGCGCTGATCCGGCGCGGCTTCGAGGCCGAGGGGCGGCCGCTGTCGCCGGAGGACCACGACCGGCTCTTCGACGCCTTCATCGCCCATTACGGCGCGCATCTCGCCGACACGTCCCACCTCTTCCCGGGCGTCGTCGAGGCGCTCGACGCCCTCGAGGCGGCCGGCTTCCGGCTCGCGGTCTGCACCAACAAGTACGAGGGACAGTCGGTCGAGCTGCTGCGCCTCCTCGGGATCGGCCACCGCTTCGCGGCGATCTGCGGCCGGGACACCTTCCCGCAAGCCAAGCCCGATCCCCGCCACCTGACGGGCACCATCGCCCGCGCCGCCGGTGACCCGGCCCGCGCCGTCATGGTGGGCGATTCCCGGACCGACATCGACACCGCCAAGGCCGCCGGCATCCCGGTGGTGGCGGTCACCTTCGGTTACACCGACCGGCCGGTCGCCGAACTCGGCCCCGACCGGGTGATCGAGCACTTCTCGGAGCTGGTCGAGGCGGTCGGCGCGCTCGTGCCGGCGGCCTGACCGGTCAGCGCAGCCACGCCTTCAGCCGCGCCACCGCCTCGCGGCACTCGGCCTCCGAGCCCGCGAAGGAGAAGCGGACGTGGTGGTTGCCCACGTCCGGGTCGAAGTCGAGGCCGGGCGTCGACGCGACGTGCGCCTCGTCGAGCATGCGCCGGCAGAAATCCGCGGCGTCGTTGGTGAGGTTCGAGACGTCTGCGTAGAGGTAGAAGGCGCCGTCTGCCGGGTGCACGCGGCCGAGGCCGAGGCCCGGCAGGGCGTCCAGCAGGATCGTGCGGTTGCGCGCGTAGCCGTCGCGAACGGCGTCCAGCTCGTCCGTCGCGTCGAAGGCCGCCAGCGCGCCGACCTGCGACAGGTAGGGCGCCGAGATGTAGAGGTTCTGCGCCAGACGCTCGATCGGGCGGACCAGCGCCTCCGGCACGACCATCCAGCCGACGCGCCAGCCGGTCATGCAGTGGTACTTCGAGAACGAGTTGATCACGACGGCGTCGGGGTCGAAGCGCAGCGCCGTGACGGTGGGCTCGCCGTAGCTGAGGCCGTGATAGATCTCGTCGGAGATCAGCGGCAGGCCGAGGCCGCGCGCCGCCGCGCAGAGATCCTGCAGGGCGCCCTCCGTGATCACCGTGCCGGACGGGTTGGCCGGGCTCATCACCAGCGCCCCGGCGACCGGCGCGCGGGCGTGGGTCTCGCGCAGCAAAGCCGCGGTCGGCGCGAAGCGGTCCTCGGCGCGCAGCACCATCGGCGCCGGCACGAGGTCGAGGGCGGCCAGGATGCTGCGATAGGCCGGATAGCCCGGCTGAGGGACGGCGACCCGGGCGCCGGAATCGAACAGGCTCATGAAGGCGAGCACGAAGCCCGCCGAGGATCCGGTGGTGATCACCACCCGCTCCGGGCTCACCGCGACGCCGTGCCGCTCCGCGTAGTCCCGGGCGATGCGGGCCCGCAGGGACGGCAGGCCCAGGGCCTCGGTGTAGGGGACGCGGCCGCTGGCGAGCGCAGCCTGTGCGGCCGCGATCACGGCTCGGGGCGCCGGCGCCGACGGCTGGCCGACCTCCATCCGCACCACGTCGCTGCCCGCCCGCGCCTTGGCGGCGGCGGCCGCCATGACATCCATCGCGAGGAACGGCTGGACGGCGGCGGCGCGCCGGGAGATCGGGATCATGGGGTCTGCTCTGCGCCGGACGAAGCTGGCGCCGCGGGGGTTAGACGCTCGCGGCCCCTGCCTCAAGCCGGAGCCGGGTTCGGCCGCGCGTCCCCGCGACGGCGGGGCCGTCGATCCGCGGAGGCGGCCCCTCGGCTCGGCAGGCGGGGCGGTGCGCGATCGGCGAGCGCTGCCGCACCGCGCGCCGCGGCCACCGCGGGATTTGACCGGTCGCCGCGAAAACGCCTAACCCAGCCCCTACCGCTCGCGCCACGCGCGGGCCGCCCCGCCGCGCAAGCGAGGATCTATGCCCTTCATCCGCCCCCTGCCCGCGCTGGTCCTGGCGCTCGGCCTCGTCGCCGTCCCCGCTCTCGCTCAGACCGCGACGCCCCCCGCCGCGCCGTTCACGGACGCGCAGCGCGCCGGCATCGAGGCGATCGTCAAGGACTACCTGATCAAGCATCCCGAGGTGCTTCAGGAGGCCCTCGCCGAGGCCGAGAAGCAGCAGGCCGAGACGCAGCGCCTCGCCCAGGCCGCCGCCCTCAAGGAATCGCGCGAGGCCCTCATTAACGGGTCCCACGACGTCGTCGCCGGCAACCCGACGGGCGACGTCACGCTGGTCGAGTTCTTCGACTACAATTGCGGCTACTGCCGCAAGGCGCTGGGCGACGTCCAGGCGCTGATCAAGTCCGACCCGAAGCTGCGGGTCGTCATCAAGGACTTCCCGGTGCTCGGCCCGGAATCGCTGGAGGCCAGCCAGGTCGCCGTCGCGGTGCGCCAGCAGCTCAAGGGCGACAAGCTGTTCGAGTTCCACCAGAAGCTGCTGGAGACCAAGGGCCGCGTGAACGGCGCCCGGGCGATCCAGGTCGCCAAGGACATGGGCGTGGACACCGCCAAGCTGCAGAAGGACATGGCCTCCCCCGAGGTGAAGGCCGCGCTCAGCGAGAACCGCGGCCTGGGCGACCGCCTGGGCCTCTCGGGCACGCCGGCCTTCATCATCGGCGACGAGGTGATCCCGGGTGCCGTCGGCGTCGAGCCGATGCGCAAGACCATCGCCGACGTGCGCCAGTGCGGCCACGCCTCCTGCTGAGCTGACGGAACGGACCGAGGGACCCCGAAGGCGTTCCGCGCAGCCTTGTCGCGCCGGGGCGCCTTCGTCTAAGAGCCGCCAGCCGCAGGGCCGCGGTGGGGGTCCAGGGCCGAGCCCGGATGGACGCACCGATGTGCCGCGAGACGAAGTAGGCCGGATGCCAAAGAACGACGCCATCGATCCCGAGCTCGTGCGCGAGCTCGCCAACCTCGTCACCGAGACCGGCCTCTCCGAGATCGAGGTCGAGAAGGGCGACCTGCGCATCCGCGTCGCGCGGCGGCTCGAACCCGTGAGCGTGCAGGTCGCGGCGCCGGCCCCGCTCGCGGCCGTCGCCCCGCCGCCGGCGGCGCCCGCCGCCTCGTCCCCCCTCGCCCCGGCCGAGCCGGCCCGCGCGCAGCCCGGCACCGTGCCCTCGCCGATGGTCGGGACCGCCTATCTCCGGCCCTCGCCCGACGCCAAGGCGTTCGTGGACGTCGGCTCGAAGGTCGAGGTCGGCGACAAGCTGCTGCTGATCGAGGCGATGAAGACCTTCAACGAGATCGTAGCCCCCCGCGCCGGCACGATCAGCGCCATCTTCGTCGAGGACGGTCAGCCGGTCGAGTTCGGCGAGGCCTTGCTCGTCATCACCTAGGACGTCCGCCGGGCGCTCGCCGCCCAGTCCCGGACGACGCCGCAACACGAGAGGATAGAGCATCCTGCGCGGTCCGGGATCGCCAGGACGCCCTAACGGGTCCGATGTTCGACAAGATCCTGATCGCGAACCGCGGCGAGATCGCCCTGCGCATCCTGCGGGCGGCGAAGGAGCTCGGGATCGCCACCGTGGCGGTCCACTCCACAGCCGACGCCGACGCCATGCACGTGCGCCTCGCCGACGAGAGCGTCTGCATCGGGCCGCCGGCCGCCCGCGACAGCTACCTCAACATCCCGTCGATCATCGCGGCCTGCGAGATCACCGGGGCCGATGCCGTGCATCCCGGCTACGGCTTCCTGTCGGAGAATGCCCGCTTCGCCGAGGTGCTGGCCCACCACCAGATCGGCTTCATCGGCCCCAAGGCGCAGCACATCCGCACCATGGGCGACAAGATCGAGGCGAAGCGCACGGCGCTGAAGCTCGGCATCCCCTGCGTGCCGGGCTCCGAGGGCGGGGTCGAGGACGCCGACACCGCCAAGCGCGTGGCCGCCGAGATCGGCTACCCCGTCCTCGTCAAGGCGGCGGCGGGCGGCGGCGGCCGCGGCATGAAGGTGGCGCGTTCCGAGGCCGAGCTGGAGCAGGCGATCGGCATGGCCAAGTCCGAGGCGAAGGCCGCCTTCGGGGACGACGCGGTCTATCTCGAGAAGTACCTGGAGAAGCCGCGCCACATCGAGGTCCAGGTGCTCGGCGACGGCCGCGGCGGTGCCGTGCACCTCGCCGAGCGCGACTGCTCCCTCCAGCGCCGCCACCAGAAGGTCTGGGAGGAAGGCGGCTCGCCGGCGCTCAACGAGTCGATGCGCGCCGAGATCGGCGGCATCTGCGCCAACGCGATGAAGGAGCTCGGCTATCTGGGCGCCGGCACGATCGAGTTCCTCTACGAGGACGGGCGGTTCTACTTCATCGAGATGAATACCCGTATCCAGGTCGAGCATCCGGTCACCGAGATGATCACCGGGATCGACCTCGTCATCGAGCAGATCCAGGTCGCCTCGGGCGGCCCGCTCTCGGTGAGCCAGGCGGACATCAAGGTCGAGGGCCACGCCATCGAGTGCCGGATCAACGCCGAGCACCCGGAGACCTTCCGGCCCTCGCCCGGCGAGATCACCCACTACCACACGCCCGGCGGCCTCGGCGTCCGGGTCGATTCGGCGGCGTTCCAGGGCTACCGCATCCCGCCGAACTACGATTCGCTCATCGGCAAGCTGATCGTCCACGGCCGGACCCGCAACGAGTGCCTCATGCGTCTGCGCCGGGCCCTGGACGAGTTCGTCATTGACGGGATCGACACGACGCTGCCGCTGTTCCGGACCCTGGTCCGTAACCCGGACGTGCAGAACGGCCTTTACGACATCCACTGGCTGGAGCATTTCCTGGAAGACGGCGGCATGAAAGCCTGACCGGAACCGGGCGGGGCTGCGGCGAGAGCGGCGCGCGCGGGATCTGGTCTTCGCGCCGGCCGCGCGCGACATTCACGGCATGCACGACACCGCCCGCGTGGACATCACCCCCGAGATCCTGCTGAAGGCCTACGCGGCGGGCATCTTCCCGATGGCGGAGGATGCCGACGACCCCACGCTCTACTGGGTCGAGCCCAAGGCGCGCGGCGTTCTCCCCCTCGACGCGTTCCGCGTTCCCCGGCGCCTCGCCCGGACGGTGCGGTCCGACCAGTTCGTGGTCCGCTGCGACACCGATTTCGACGGCGTGATCGACGGCTGCGCCGCGCCCCGCCGGGACAGCGAGCGCACCTGGATCAACGGGCGGATCCGCGAACTCTACGGTGCCCTGTTCGACATCGGCCACGTCCACACGGTCGAGGTCTACGCGGGCGCCGACGGCCGGCTCGTCGGCGGCCTCTACGGCGTCTCGCTGGGGGCCGCCTTCTTCGGCGAGAGCATGTTCCACGAGGTCCGCGACGCCTCGAAGGTCGCCCTCGTCCACCTGATGGCCCGCCTGCGCGCCGGGGGCTACCGGCTCGCCGATACTCAGTTCGTCACCGAACACCTGACGCAGTTCGGCGCCGAGGAGGTGCCGCGGCACGTCTACAAGCGTCGCCTCGCCGACGCCCTGGATCAGGTCGCCGATTGGGGCGTCTGGCCCGGAGACGGCTCGGTGCCGGGCGCGCAGGTCCTCGCGGCGCTCGAAGCGCCGGATGCCCGCTAGGGCCGCGACCGGCGCGAGCCGGCCCTAGCGCCGACGCCGGTGGCGGTAGCCGGTCGAGAACGAGGCGTATTGCCGGCCGCGCACGGACCGGTAGCGCCGCCGGCGGCCGGTGCTGGCCTCGACCGCCTCGTCCACCTGCGGGATCGGCTCGGCCATGGCGGCCGCGGGCGTGGCCGCCGCGGCGACCGTCGTGTCGGCCGAGGCGTAGCCGCCGGCGACGTTCTTGGCCGCCGGGCCGAACATGGCGAGACACTGGTTGTAGGCGAGGTCGTTCTTGAGGCGCTCGCATTCGCCGATGGAGCGCGGTGTCCCCTGCGCCAGGGCCGGAACGGGCGCGAGCAGCACGACGAGGGCAGCCAGCGGCTTGAGGCAGAGAGTCGGGCGGTGCACGGAGGGGTCTCGAGCGGGGACGGCAGGCTTGTGATCCCCGAGTGCGGCAAAATCGAGGGTTGGACTCAGCGATCGGGCCGCTCCATCCACCGGATCAGCGGCATCAGCGGGAAGATCCACGCGATGCCGAGAATCGAGTAGATCACCGCCTGCACCGCCGCCGGCGTCTCGGAGATGCGGCTATCGGCCAGGGTCATCGCCAGGGGGCCGTACAGGCAGACGAAGACCAGGATGGCGAGGGTGCCGATCAGGGTCCGGGTGCGGCGGCGCATGGTTGACTTCCTGGGCCGCGCCTTCGGACTGGGCCGCTGGCCTGGCGGCCGGCGCTGCGGGCGCGGACAGGCGACGGCTACCGCTCCGGGATCCGGTTGGCAACGCGCCCGCTGACGCGGGCTGCGGCGCCGGCGCCGTTGCTGGTCGTTCGGACATCCCCTAACCCGGGTCAGGCGGGCGCATCCTGGCATCCGCGGAAGGGACGTGCATGGACATGAGTGGCGCGGGCGACCGGCGGTCGGGGGCGGTGCGGACCTGGCTCTACGTGGTCGCGGCCCTGGTGGTCGCCATGGTGGCGGTCGGCGGCGCGACGCGGCTGACCGGGTCCGGCCTGTCGATCACCGAGTGGCGCCCCGTCACGGGCGCGATCCCGCCGCTCACCGAGGCCGACTGGGCGGCCGAGTTCGCCAAGTACAGGGACACGCCGCAATACAACATCCTCAACCAGGGGATGGGATTGTCGGCGTTCAAGGTGCTGTACGGCTGGGAATGGGGCCATCGCCTGCTCGGCCGCGTGATCGGCCTCGTGTTCTTCCTGCCGCTGATCCTGTTCTGGTGGCAGGGCCGCATCAGCCGGCGGCTCGGTCTCGGCCTGCTCGGCCTCGGCCTGCTCGGCGGCCTCCAGGGCGCCATCGGCTGGATCATGGTCGCCTCGGGCCTTCAGCCCGGCATGACGGCCGTGGCGCCGCTCAAGCTCGCCCTGCACCTCACCACCGCGAGCCTCATCCTGGCCGGCCTGGTCTGGCTGGCCGCGGGCGAGCGCCGCGGCGTCCTTGCGCCGGCCCCGGCACGGCTGCGGGCTACCGCCCTGCTGCTGCCGATCCTGGTCCTGGTGCAGATCTTCCTCGGCGGCCTCGTCGCCGGCTCGCATGCCGGCCTCGTCTACAACACCTGGCCGACCATGGACGGCCAGCTCGTCCCGCCGCTGGACAGCCTCTTCGCGATCCGGCCGTGGATCGAGAACTTCGTGGACAACCACGCCCTCGTTCAGTTCGATCATCGGGTGACGGCCTACCTCGTGTTCGTCGTGGCGGTTCTGCACGCCGTCGATGCCCGGCTCACCGGCCCGAAGAGCGCGGCCGGGCGGGCCGCGGGCGTCGTGATCCTCGTCCTCGCCCAGATGGCGCTGGGGATCGCGACGCTTCTCCTCGCCGTCCCCCTCTGGGCGGCGCTCGCGCATCAGGTGCTCGCCATGGCGGTGCTGACGATGGCCACCGTCCATGCCCGGCTCAGCCGCGGGTTCGGCCTGGTCGAGCCCGCCGCCGCCGAGCCGCCGCTGGGGTTCGAGGGTCTGGCCGGAGGCCGGATCTAGGCTTTCGTGCGGTGCAGCGGTCTCGCTGCGCCGCACGAGACTTTTACCGCTTTCAGTGGAACCTTGGGATAACTCCCCATCAGCAATCTGCACATGGAACGACCAAGACTTCTCAAGCTTTAAGCTGCACGCGTTGCAGGAGGCTTCAAGATGTCTCTCGCGGAGGATGGTCGACCGCTCTCCCTGACCTGGCACTACACGCCGCGGGAGATCATGGCGGATGGCGTGATCCACGGTCTCGGCGTGCTGCTCGGCTTCGCCGGTGCTGTGGCCCTGGTGGCGACCGCGGTCACGGCGCATCTCGGGCTCGGCGAGCGGGCGGCGGTGGTCGTCTACGCCACGGCCCTCGTCTTGATGCTCGGCGTCTCAGCCCTCTACAATCTCTATCCGGTCAGCCCGCGCAAATGGCTCCTGCGCCGCGCCGACCACGCCCTGATCTACCTGATGATCGCCGGGACCTACACGCCGCTGGTCGCCCTCGTGGGATCGGGGCCGCGGGCCTACGCCCTCTTGGCGATGATCTGGCTGGTGGCGCTGATCGGGATCGCGGTGAAGCTCTTCCTGCCGGGCCGATTCGACCGCCTGTCGATCGGGCTCTACCTCATGCTCGGCTGGAGCGGGCTGTTCGCCTACGAATCGGTGATCGCGGCGCTTCAGCCCACGGCCCTGTGGCTGCTCGGCATCGGCGGGGCGCTCTACTCGATCGGCGTCGTGTTCCACGTCTGGCGGACCCTGCCCTTCCAGAACGCGATCTGGCACGGCTTCGTCCTCGCCGCCACGGCCTGCCATTACGGGACGATCTGGGCCAGCCTGAACGGCTCGCCGATGACCTAGCGTCGCAATCGATTGCGACGTCGCGCGTAAAACTCCGGTTACCGTTCTGCTGAAAAGGTCGAGCGCGGGCGACCTGCTTTAAGTTTCCCGCGACCGCGGGTGCACCACAACTCGGGGACTGATATTCCCGGGAGCTGGACCGTGGTCCCGAAGACGAACGACTCTGGCCTCGCTCACCGTTACCGGATCCTGCACGTGTTCCGGGCGCCCGTGGGCGGATTGTTCCGGCACGTGATGGATCTCGCCCGCCTCCAGGCGGCCGCGGGACACCATGTCGGCCTCGTCTGCGACTCCAGCACCGGCGGTGACCGCGCCGCGGGCGCCCTGGCGGACCTGATGCCCTGCCTGGATCTCGGCCTCGTCCGGCTGCCGATGCGCCGGAATCCGCACCCGTCGGACTGGTCCTGTCTGCGCGCCGTCGCCCAGCGGGCCGCGGAGGTCGGCGCGGACGTGCTGCACGGACACGGGGCCAAGGGCGGCGCCTATGCCCGGCTCGCCGCGGCGGGTCCGGCGATCCGGGCCTACACGCCGCACGGGGGCAGCTACAATTACCGGCCGGGCAGCCCACTGCACCGCCTCTACATGGGGGCCGAGGCGGTGCTCGCCCGCCGCACGGACGCGTTCCTGTTCGAGAGCGAGTACGTCGCGGGCCGCCACCGGAGCTTCGTCGGCGGTCCCGAGCGGGTGACGCGGATCGTGCACAACGGCATCGCCGAGGCCGAGTTCGCGCCGCTCGACCGCGTCGCCGAGCCCTTCGACCTGCTCTATGTCGGTGAGCTGCGGGAGGCCAAGGGGCTGCCCTACCTGCTCGAGGCGCTGGTCCGGCTGCGGGCCGAGGGTCGGGCGCTGCGCCTGCTCCTGGTCGGATCCGGGCCGGACGCCGAGATCCTGCGGGAGTCCGTGGCCCGCCTCGGCCTCGCCGACGCGGTGGCGTTCGAGCCGCCGCAGGCGATCCGCTCCGTGCTGGCCCGCGGCCGGATCCTCGTCGTCCCGTCGCTCGCGGAGTCGCTGCCCTACGTCGTGCTGGAGGCCGCCGCGGCGGCGCAGCCGCTGGTCGCCACCCGGGTCGGCGGCATTCCGGAGATCTTCGGCGCGGCCGCCCGCGACCTCGTCCCGTCGCGGGACCCGGCGGCGCTCGCCGAGGGGATCCGTCGCGTTCTCGACGCCGCGCCGGAGGCCCTGGCCGCGCGGACCCAGGGCCTGAGCGCCTCGATCCGGCAGCGCTTCTCCCTGGACCGCATGGGCAGCGAGGTTGTCTCCGGCTACGCCGCGGCCTTCGAGGCCCGCGCGGAGCGCCGCGATCCCGCGCCGCGGGCGATCGCCGGAGCCCGGACCGCCTGACGGCGAGACCTGCCGGAAGAGGATCGGGGCCTGTGCGCCGCGGTGGAAAAGGCGGCGGCACCCTCGCTCTTAAATGTTCCCACAACGCCCCGTGCCAAGCTTCCTTCGAGGCAGCGACCGCAAGGCTCGGGGGGAGCCGATCGATGAGCGCGTTCGACATCCGCGATCTCCTGGAGGCCGCCGTCCCGATGGAGGCGTCCTCGGTCCCGGCCGCCGGCGGCGTGCCGCTCGCCGAGACCGCCGCGCCGGGACCGACGGCGATCTCGCCCGTCGTGGTGGCCGGGCTGGTGCGCGCCCTGGAATGCACGCTGATCTTCGGCCTGGGCGCGTTGCTGCACCTGCTGATGCTCCGCGGGCGCGTCCCGTTCGGACTGACCTACGCGGGCGCGATCGGCATGATCGCGGTGATCACCGTGACGCTGATCCAGGCGTCGGGCGGCTACCGGGTCGCCGCCTTCCGGAGCTTCTTCAAGACCGCCATCCGGCTGATCGCGGCGTGGTCGATGACCTTCCTGATGGTCGCCGCCGGACTCGTGCTGGCCAAGGTGGCCGACCATTACTCGCGCCTCTGGCTCGCGACCTTCTTCGGCACCGGCCTCGGGGCGCTGCTGCTCGGGCGCTTCGTGCTCTTCCGCATCATCGACGCCCAGACCCGGGCCGGACGGTTCGACCGGCGCACCGCGATCGTGGGCGGCGGCCAGCCCGCCGAGGACCTGATCGCCGCCCTGGAGACGCAGAGCGAGAGCGGCATCCGCATCGTCGGCGTGTTCGACGACCGCAACGCCGATCGGTCCTCCGACGTGGTGGCGGGGCACCCGAAGCTCGGCAACGTCGACGACCTCGTCGCCTACGCGCGGCACGCCCGGCTCGACCTGATCGTGTTCACGATCCCGATCACCGCGGAGGCGCGGATCCTCCAGATGCTCGCCAAGCTCTGGGTCCTGCCGATCGACATCCGGCTCTCGGCGCACGCCGCCAAGCTGCGCCTGCGCCCGCGCAGCTACTCGTATCTCGGCTCGGTCCCGGTGCTGGACGTGTTCGACCGTCCGATCGCCGATTGGGACGTCGTGGTGAAGGCGCTGTTCGACCGCTGCGTCGGCCTGATGATGCTGTTGGCGCTGTCGCCGCTCATGCTGGCGATCGCCCTCGCGGTGAAGCTCACGTCGCGCGGGCCCGTGCTGTTCCGGCAGAAGCGCCACGGCTTCAACAACGAGCTGATCGAGGTCTACAAGTTCCGCTCGATGTACGTGGATCAGTGCGACGCCGGCGCGGCCCGGATGGTGACCCGGGGCGACCCGCGCGTGACACCGGTCGGCCGGTTCATCCGGAAGACCTCGCTCGACGAGCTGCCGCAGCTGTTCAACGTGCTCAAGGGCGACCTGTCGCTGGTCGGCCCGCGACCGCACGCGCTCCAGGCGAAAGCCGCCAACACCCTGTACGATCAGGTGGTCGACGGCTACTTCGCCCGCCACAAGGTTAAGCCCGGCATCACCGGCTGGGCTCAGGTCAACGGCTGGCGCGGCGAGACCGACACCTCGGAGAAGCTGCAGCGGCGCGTCGAGCACGACCTCTATTACATAGAGAACTGGTCGGTACTGCTCGACCTGCAGATCCTGCTGACCACGCCGTTCGCGCTGTTCAGGACCGAGAACGCCTACTGAGCGGTGGGGCCGGCACCGGAGCGGTGCCGGCCGTGCGCGCCGCTACGGCAGGGCGCCGGCCTTCTCCTTGGCCTTCATGATCGTGTCGCGGCAGCCCTGGGCGTCCCCGGACTTGTCCTGCTGGCGTGCCTGGGCGACCAGCTTCTTGGCCTCCTCGACGCCCGAGGCTGTGGGCTTCACGGCGGCGTCGGACTTGGTGAGCGCCGGCGGCGTGTCGAGGGCCTTGGGCGAGTTGGACGACGTCGTGCCGCCGGGCGGGGTCGTCCCGGTCACCGCGGCGGCGCCGGCGCTGTCGAGCCGCCGCTGCAGCGTATCGACCTCGTCAGAGCACGGGGTCGCCAGGGCAGGCGTCGCGGCCGCCAGGGCGAGGGCTGCAACGGCGAAACGGATGATCATCGGGACGAGGCTCCACGGTGTCGGGGTGCGGCCGGCGCCGGCCCTTCGTGCGCGAGGGGCGGTGATGCGCCGGTGCGGCTACCGGGGAGACGCCGGACGAACGGGCCCGTTCCCGAGACAGGAGGCCGCATGCGCCAGCCCCGGAACGCGACGGGCGCCCCGCGCGGCCCTCAGGCCGCGGGAGGCGCCCGCCCCTCGCCATCGCGGACGGGTCAGTACTTCCGGATGATCGGCTCCGGCGACATCGGCACCGGATCGGCGCCGAAGGCGTAGCGGATGCCGGCGTAGACCGAGAAGGGCTGCGCCAGGGTCGTGGTCCGCGGATCGCTGATCCGCAGGTTGCCGGCCACCGCGCCCGGCTCGGCGAAGGTGCCGAACGTGGCGTAGCGGTTGTTGGTCAGGTTGGTGATGAGGCCGAACACCTCGAGGTTCTTCGTGACCTGGTACTTGGTCTGGAAGTTCAGCACGTAGTAGGGCGGCAGCTTGCGGTTCAGGTTCGACTCGTCGCCGCGGAAGTAGGACGACGAGAAGGCCTGGAGGTAGAGGCCGAACTGCCAGTCGGGCGTGACGAAGTAGTCGAAGCCGGCCTTGATCTGGTGGGTCGGCACCAGCGGCACGACGTTGCCCTTGCGGACCTGGATCGCGCCGTCATCCGCGAGCGGGTTGTTGGGCGACGACAGGGTGCCGTTGAACTGGAAGGTCGCGTCGACCAGGGCGTAGTTGGCGTAGACCCGCAGGTAATCGGCCGTGTACTCGCCGCCGACCTCGATGCCCTGCCGCTGCGTCGACGGCACGTTGACGAAGTAGGCGCGGGCGGTGTTGCCGGGGGTGGCCAGCGACAGGATGTCGTTGGCGAGGTCGGTGCGGAAGGCGCCGATCTTGTAGGTGATGATGCCGCCGTCATAGGTGTTCGGCAGCTGGCCGCGGAATCCGACCTCGTAGGTCCGCCCGGTGACCTGCTTGAGCGGCGGGTCGGCCACCAGCGAGTTCGGCAGCAGGCACGGCCGGTCCGGGTTGGCGCAGGCCAGCTCCAGCGGGGTCGGGGCGCGGTTCGATTCCGAGTAGCTGCCGTAGAGGTTGAGCGCGTCGAAGAACCGGTAGGTCAGGCCGGCGACCGGGTTGATCTTGTTGAAGTAGTGCGTGCCGGTCACGTCCGGCGAGAAGCCGGTCAGATCCTCGCTCTGGATGCGCGCGAAGTTGAGCCGGGCGCCGGCGGTCAGCGACAGCCGGTCGGTCACGTCGAGCGTGTCGAGGGTGTAGAGGCCCATGTAGAGATTGGAGCCGTTGACCGAGCTCGGCGCGATGCCGAGCGCGCCCGCGGTCCGCAGCTGCGGCGTGCCGAGGCCCGGGATGTTGCCGTAGAACGGGTTGCTCGGATCGGTGGTGATCGACAGGTTCGGGTTGATGACGCCCAGGGTGCTGGACGACTTGAACCCGTAGTTGGCCGCATCGATGCTGCCACCGACCACGAAGCTGTTGGACAGGCCGAAGATCCGGTCGCGGTTGGCGGCCTGGAGCGAGCCGCCGAAGCCGGTGGCTTCCGTCCGGGTCGTGTCCAGCGTGCCGTACGGGATGCCGGACCGGAACGGGATGCGCTGGTTCTGCTGGCCCAGGATCAGGAACTGGTTGCGGAACGCGGTCTGCGACTGGCCGGCCGCCGGGCTGAAGCCGTCATCCTCGAAGCAGAGGTTGCCGCGGAAGCTGGAGCGCGTGCTGCAGTTCTCGAAGTTGCCGTCGTTGCCGTCGACGTAGGTCTGGCTGAAGCGGCGGAAATAGGCGTTGCCGGCGAGGTCCCAGGTCGGCGAGATGTCGACCCGGCCGGTGAGCTGGAGCGTGCCTACCTCGGTGGTGGTGGTCTGCGGGTAGGTGAAGATCGCCCGCGGGTCGCGGTGGGTGAAGTCCACCGGCGTGGCGGCGGCCGCACCGAAGAAGCTGCGGGCGGCGAGCCCGATCAGGTGGAACTCCGAATCCTGCGAGCGGTAGCCGATGTCGCCGTAGAGCCGGCCGATCGTGCTCGGGCTCTCGTAGCGCCAGCCGCGGTCGTTCAGACCGTCGCCGGTGAAGTAGACGCTCCAGGGGCCGGAGACCTTGCCGTACTCGAGGTAGCCGGCGGTGCGCGCGTCCGAGCCGCCCCAGGCCGAGATCTCGGTGCCCTGCCAAGTGAAGCCGTTCTTCATCTGGATGTTGACCGCGCCGCCGAGGGCGTTGAGGCCGAAGACCGGGTTTCCGGTGACGACGTCGATGCGCTGGATCGCCTGCGGGGGGATGAGGTCGAAATTGACGATGTCGCCGAAGGCCTCGTTGATGCGCACGCCGTTCTGGTAGACGGCGAGACCCTGCGGCACGCCCTGCACGGGCGAGGCCGTGAAGCCGCGGTAGGTGATGTCGACGCGGTTGTTGTTGCCCTGCGAGTCGGAGACGTTGATGCCGGGCGTGCGCCGGGCCAGCGTCGTGGTCAGGTTGTCGCTGGCGCGATCGATCGTGAGATCGCTCGCCGTGACCGACTCGACGGTGCTGGGGATCTTGTAGAGGGGCTGCTCGGAGCCGCGCAGCCGCACGCCGGCGCTCGGTCCCACCGAGCCGGCCGGCGGCACCGGGCCGGGCCCGTTGAAGATCTGCGCCTGGCTCGAACTGCCGCCGCCGGCCCCGACCGGCGACGTCGAGACGACGCTGATCTCGCCGAGCGTCACCGATTGCTGAGCCTGCACCGCCGCGGGAAGGACCGTCCCGGCGAGAACCGATGCCGACGCGACCAGGCTGCTCCGAAGCGCCCGAAGTGACATCCCCTACCCCCTCAAACCCAAACACGTGCTCGTGACTGCCGAGCTTGGGTCTCTCTTGGCGGGTGCCGGGATCACGCACAATTGGTTCAAGAACACGTGAGACGCGTTTCGGCCTCATTTCCGGCCCGCGTCGACCGAACGCGGCGTCACGTGGTTAAACAGCAACAGTTTCGGTAAAGATTTCAGCCACTTAGGGATGTTTTGGCAACCCGACCGGGATAATTTGGCAATGACGGCCGGCGCGGGTCACAGGCGAGCCTGAATCAGGCGCGCGATCTCACCGAGCCGCTGTTCGAGCAGCTGCGGAACCTCGCAGACATAGGTCAGCGACTGGCTCCGCTCCTGGAAGATCCGGCGATCCCAGGCGAACTTCGTCTCCAGCTCGGACTGGTCCTTCGGGAGCTCGGTCGCGTCAGAGGCGCTCGGCGCGTCCTTGACCTGGCTGATCTTGTCGGCCTCGTCGCGGATCCGCTCGGCCATCCGGCGCTGGCCCTGCGCGTAGCGGGCGATGCCGCCGACCACCTTGTTGCGCTCGCCGTTCAGCACCTCGAACACGCCCGCGTAGACGCGCGTCAGGGCCTTGTCCTTCGCGTCCTTGTCGGAGCCGAACTTCTCCGCGAACGTGTCGAGGAGCGGTCCGACCTGCGAGAGGTCCGTGCGGCGGGACGCGATCTTCTGCGCCAGGGCGGCGGCGTCGTTGTCGCTGCCCCAGTCGCCGGCCGCCTCCACGTCGGGGCCGGTCCAGAACTGGCCGGGGCTCAGGGTCGCGACCTTGCGCTGGACGCAGGGCCAGTCCGGATCCGGCTTCGGCTGGGCCAGGGCGGGACCGGCGAGGAGCGCCAGCCCCAGCGCCGGGCCGAGGATGCGGGTCAGGAGGACGTTCATTGGGCGGACTCCATCAGGTGTTGTCGCCGGCCGGGCCGCCGCGCCGGGCCATGATGCCGCGGCCGGGGTCGTAGGCGACCACCGCCATGCCGAAGAAGGCGAGCCCCACGCCCACCACCACGGCGCAGGCGACCGGCTCGAACTGGACGTAGAGCGCGTAGCGGACGAGCTGGACCGCGTGGCTGAACGGGTTCAGCTGGCAGATCCAGTACAGCGTCTCGGAGGATTCCCGGATCCGCCACAGCGGGTAGAGGGCCGACGAGGCGAAGAACATCGGGAAGATCACGAAGTTCATCACGCTGGCGAAGTTCTCGAGCTGGCGGACCAGCGAGGAGAGGAACAGCCCGATCGCTCCGAGCATGAGGCCGGTGGCCAGGAAGGCCGGCAGGGCCGTCAGGTAGCCGAGCCAGGGGATGTCGCTCTCCCAGAAGAACGCCACGGCCAGGAACGCGTAGGCCTGCACGATCGAGACGGCGACGCCGGCGATCAGCTTGGCGAGCAGGAGAAGCCACCGCGGATAGGGCGAGGTGAGCAGCACCTTCATCGAGCCGACCTCGCGGTCGTAGACCATGGACAGCGACGACTGCATGCCGTTGAACAGCTGGATCATCACGGCGAGGCCCGGCACCACGTAGACCTCGTAGAGCACGTAGGTCTGGTAGGGCGGCTCGATGGACACGCCGAGCGTGTTGCGGAAGCCCGCCGCGAAGATGAACAGCCAGACCAGCGGCCGGACCAGCGCCGAGAAGAACCGCTCCTTCTGATGGAAGAAGCGCAGCAGCTCGCGGCGGACGATGCCGCCGAGGCAGATCAGGTAGCCGACCGCGTCGAGGCGCCCGATCCGCTCCGCCTGACCGCGTGGCGGGGCCGCGCCGATCCGGGTGGCGTAGGATGTCGGATTGGTCATGCCGCCGCCCTCCCCGGCTCGGCGACCAGGCGCCGGAACGCGTCGGCGAGCGCCTCGCCCGGCCGGCCGATCCCGCCGGCCCGGCCCCGGGCGACGATCCGGCCCCGGTGCAGCACCACGGCGTCGTCGTCGTCCGCGATCTCCTCGAAGATGTGGGTCGCCCAGAGCACCGACAATCCCTCCTCGCGCACCAGGGCGCGGACGATCGCCACGATGTCGGCCCGCGACTCGAGGTCGAGGCCGACGGTGGGCTCGTCGAGGAGCAGCAGGTCGGGGCGGTGGATCAGCGAGCGGGCGATCTCGATCCGGCGCGACTGGCCGCCCGAGAGCGTGCGCACCTTGTCGTGGCGCCTGTCCGCCAGACCGACGCGGTCGAGCAGCGCGCCGACGCGCCCCTTGGCGGCGCCGCGGGCGATGCCGTGCAGGCTCGCGTGGTAGAGGAGATTCTGCTCCACGGTGAGGTCGGTGTCGAGCGTCCGGGCCTGGAACACGACGCCGAGCCGCGCCAACGCCCGGGACGGCTCGCGATCGAGGGCGTGGCCGAAGATCGAGACCCGTCCGGTCTGGTTGTTGTAGAGCCGGGTGATGACCGAGAACAGCGTCGTCTTGCCGGCGCCGTTCGGCCCCAGCAGCGCGGCGAAGTGCCCGCGCTCCACCGTGATCGAGACGTCGTCCAGCGCGGCGCGGGCGCCGAACCGGTGGCCGACATGCTCGATCAGGAGGGCCGCCGACTCGGACGCGCTCATCGGCCCAGGACCTTCCGGGCGTCGGTCACGGCGTCGAGGCACTCGTCGAACTCGCCCTCCTTCTGCTCCCGCTCCGCGACCCGCAGGGCCTTCTTGAGCTTCGGCACCGCCGTCTCGGGCGGGTTCAGGGCGAGCGCGTCGCGGATCATCGTGATGCCCTCGGCGCAGGAGGAGGCATCGTCGGCCGCGAGGGCCGGACCGGCGGCGAGCAGGCTGGCGGAGAGCAGGAGGGCGCGCATCACTTCACCGTCAGCGTGCCGGTCATGCCTTTGGCCTCCAGGCCGTGCACCGACCAGGTGTAGGTGCCGGGCTTGATCGCGACGAACTCGATGGCGATCTCGCCGGGATCGTCGAACTCCAGGTGATCGGGCGGCCCGCCGCCGTGGATCTCCTTGTGCTCGATCACGATCTGGTTGAACCAGATGTAGCGGAAGAACTCCGGCGCGTAGAACTTGTATTCCTGGCGCCCCTTGGCGACGATCCGCAGGCGATAGGCCTTGCCGGATTCCAGCGTGATGTCCTTGTTCTCGACCACGAAGTCGTTGCCCTGATCGTCGCCCAGGACGAGGTCGGGCAGGTTCTCCCGCTTCTTGGTCAGGTCGAGGGCACTGGCCGGTGCCGCGGCGAGCAGCCCTGCCAGGCCGAGGGCCGCCGTTCGAAACATGCGCGTCATGTCGTGTTCCACCCTAGGGCCGCTTCGCGCGCGGCCGTCCTCGCTTGGCGCCCGGAGGTCGCGCGGATCAGTTCGGCGAGATCGCCACGCCCCAGGGCAGGAGCCCGACCGGGATGCTCTTCACCACCTTCTCGGCGGCCACGTCGATCACCGAGACGTCGTTGGAGGTGCCGTTCGTGGTGAACAGCTGCTTCTGGTCCGGCGTGAAGGCCAGCTGCCAGACGCGCTGGCCGACCGGCAGGTACTTCTCGACCGCGTAGGTCTTGGCGTCGATCACGGCGACGCGGTTCGCCGGCCCGAGCGCCACGAAGGCCTTGGTACCGTCCTTGGTGATCCGGATCCCCACCGGCTGGATCGCCTCGTCGTTCACGCTCGGGATCTTGAAGGTGATCTTCTTGATCACGCGGCGCTGGGCGACGTCGATCACGCTCACCGTGCCGCCGACCTCCGCCGAGACCCACAGGTACTTGCCGTCGGCGGTGAACTCGGCGAAGCGCGGCCGGGCGTCGACCAGCACGTTGTCGATGACCTGGAAGGTCTTGGTGTCGATGAAGTGGGCCATGTTGGTCGTCTCGGAGGTGTTGACGAGGATCTTCCCGTCCGGCGACAGGCCCATCCCCTCCGGCTCGACGCCCACCGGCACCTCGGCGAGCACCTTGTTCTTCTCGATGTCGATGATCGTGACCTGGCTGTCGTCCTCGTTGGCCACGTAGAGCGGGTTTCCGGAGGCGTCGAGGATGAACTGCTCCGGATCCGGCCCGGAGCGCAGCGAGCGCACCACCTTGCCGGTGCTCGTGTCGAGCACGTCGATCCGGTCGTCGTCGCTCGCGCAGACGAACAGCTCCTTGCCGTCCTTGGAGACGGTCACGCCGCGCGGGCGCCGCCCGACCTTCCACGTCGCCGTCACGGCCATCGTGGCGGTGTCGATGACGCTGACCGAGTTGCCCTTCTCGTTGGTGACATAGGCGGTGAAGGCCGCGGCCGGCCCGCACAGGGCGAACCACGCACCGAGGGCGACCCCAGTCAGACATGCCTCGACGCGGCGGCTCATACGACTTCCTTCCCTTGCGACGGCCCGGCGTCCTGGACGGACATTCTCGGGGGACGTTTGTAGTGCGATTCCCGCGCGTTGCGAGGGCCCTGGCCGCTCGCCATCGCCGCAGGCCCCGGGCTCACTTGAACTTGCAGGTGGTCTCCGGGAGGTCGACGCCCAGCGTGTCGAGGGGCGTGCGCTGGTGCAGGAACCCCTGCTCGGGCGCGACGGAGACCAGCGCCTTGGGCTGCACCACGATGATTGCCTGGCGGAGTTGGTGGTCCCAGGGCCGGAAGCTCAGGGGCACGCCCTTGTAGGCCGGCAGCGTGAAGGCGGGCTCGACGAGGTACGGGGCGATCACGGCGGGGTCGTTGGTCTTCTTGGCCGTCACGGCCTCGCCCACCGTCCGCACCGCCGCCCAGACCTGGTAGTCGAGCGGGCGCATCAGCCGCGAGGCGAGCCGCCGGAACCGGTTCTGGGCCTGCGCGGCGCCCCAGGTCTCCAGCACGGGCGACCAGGTCGTCGGCGTCAGCGCCTGGGTGCCGCCGACGGGCCGCGGGTCGACGGTGCGGTAGGGAACGTAGTCGCCCCAGTCGCCCTCCTCGTCGGCCACGATGGCCATGTCGTAGTCGAGGCCCCGGGTGAAGACCATGGCCTCCGCCCGGGTCGGCGTGTCGCCGCGCGCCTTGGCGAGGGGACCGAAGGTCCAGGGCTTCTCGGCGGTGATCTTCAGCGCGAACTTCCGCGCCGAGTTGCGCATCGCGTCGGCGTAGGCCTTGTCGGCGTCCGTCGGGCCGACGATCAGGAAGAGCTTCCGCCAGCGCATCACCGTGAGGTACTGCGCCAGGGCGTCCGTCAGCATGGCCCGCGACGGCAGGATGTGGAACACGTTGGCGCGGCACTCGGCGCCGCGCAGGCGGTCGTCGGGCGCCCCAGCGTTGAGGACGACCGCGCCGGAATCCTTGACGGCGTCGGCCACGGCCAGGACGGCGTCGGCGGGCAGTGCCAGGACCAGGTAGCGCACGCCCTTGCCGATCAGATCCTTGGCGGCCGCCACGGCGTCCGGCCTGTCGTCGGTCAGGGCGACCTCGTCGAGGACGTAGGTCTGCTTGGTGAAGCGGCCGGTGGTGTTGTTGTCGGTGATGCCCATCTTGGCGCCGGCCAGGCCCTCGTCCTCCGGCGCCGCCTCGGCATCGTACGAGGAGGGCGCGGGCTGCGGCCGGTAGATCAGGCCGATACGGGTCTCGAGCGCCTGCGGAGCGGCGGGCTGGGCCGGTTGCGCCGCCGCGGCCGGGGCCGGATCCTCGGCCCGCGCCGCCGCCGGAGCGAGGGCCAGCGCGACGGCGGCGGCGCGCAGCCAGGACGGGCGCGTCGTGGGCCGGAGGGCCGTGTCGGGTGCAGGATGGTGCATGTGGGCGGCCTCTATCAGCTTCCGCTCAGGCCGCTCAACCGCGGCGTGTCGTCCCGACGTTCACGTTACCGTCGTGGGATAGGCGGGCGCGGAAGTACATTGCCAAATTGTCCCTTCGCCCGACCTATGGCGGGAACGATGCCGCCGCCTCGGGCGGTCGAACGCCTCGAGAGGAAGCTCCCGCCGATGCGCCACACGTCTCTCCGCGCCGCGCTCGCCTGCAGCGTCGTCGCCCTGTGGGCCGCCCTGCCCGGTGCGGCCAGCGCCGGCGAGAAGGCCGCCGTGTTCCCGGTCGAGCTGTTCGATCCCGGCGCCTCCTACGGCACCCGGACGCGGCCGGTGGATGCCCGGAAACTGACCCTCGTCACCGACGAGCTCCGCAACGCCCTGCGCGACAAGGCCGGGCTGGAGATCGTCGACACCGCGCCCAAGGCCGACGTCGTGGCGAAGGAGGGCCCGCTGTTCAAATGCAACGGGTGCGCGGCGGACATCGCCAAGAGCCTGGGTGCGGACTTCGTCGTGACCGGTTATGTGGAGAAGGGGTCCGGTCAGATCTTCAACCTGAGCGTCTCGATCGCCGAGGCCGATACCGGCAAGGTGGTGCGCGGCGGGCAGGTGACGATCCGGGCCGACACCGACGATACCTGGGCGCACGCGATGCGTTGGGTGGTGAAGAACCGCCTGCTCGCCGAGCCGCTGCCCGGGAAGTCATGAGACCGCCCGTTCAAGTCCGAGTGTTTCGTGTCCGCGTCCTCCATCCCGCAACACCCACTGCCCCGGCTCCTCGTCAGCGTCCGCGACCCGGCCGAGGCCGAGGCCGCCCGCCTCGCCGGCGCCGACCTGATCGACGCCAAGGATCCGGAGCGCGGGGCGCTCGGCGCCCTGGATGAGGACATCGTGCGTGAGATCGTCGCCCGGGTGTCCGGCGGTGCCGCGACGAGCGCGGTGGCCGATCCGGCGGCCGAGTCCGTCGCCGCCCTGGCGCGGACCGGCGTCGACTGGGTGAAGGTCGGCCTCGCGCCGGCCGAGCTCCGGGACGCGTCGGCCCTGGCGGATCGGGTCGCGGCCGCGCCGGGCCGGCTGATCGCCGTGCTGTTCGCCGAGGACGGGCCGGCGGCCCGGCACGTGCCCGCCCTCGCGGCGGCCGGCTTCGCCGGCGCCATGATCGACACCGCCGGCAAGACCGGCGCCCGCCTGCCGGATCTCGCCGCGCCCTCCGATCTCTCGGCCTTCACCGCCGCCTGCCGGGCGCACGGCCTGATGAGCGGCCTCGCCGGGTCGCTCCGGGTGATCGACATTCCGGGCCTCTGCGCGCACCGGCCGGATTACCTCGGCTTCCGCGGCGGCCTGTGCCGGGATTTCGACCGCCGCAACGGCATCGATCCCCTGCGCGTGGCCGAGGCGCTGCGCGCCCTGCGTCCGAGCCGGCAGGACGCGGCGTGACCACCGTCGTCAAGATCGGCGGCAGCCTCGAGGCGGATCCGCATCGCCGCCGCGCCCTGCTGGAGGCGATCGGCGACGGCGCGCACGGTCGCTGCATCGTGGTGCCGGGCGGCGGCGCCTTCGCGGACGCCGTCCGGGCCGCGCAGGCGCGGGAGCGCTTCGGCGACGCCGAGGCCCATCGCCGGGCGCTCGACGCCATGAGCGACGCGGCCGGCATCTTCCGCGGGATCGAGCCGCGGCTGGTGCAGAGCCTGGAGCCCTGGGCGGAGGCCGCGCCCGCGCGGATCCGGATCTGGAACCCGCGCGCGCTCCGGGCCGGCCACCCGGACATTCCTGAGACGTGGGACGTCACCTCGGACAGCCTCGCCCTCTGGCTCGCCGCGCGGGTCCGGGCGGAGCGCTGCGCCCTGGTGAAATCCGTCGACGCGCCGCCGGGCCTCGACCCGGCCGCGCTGGCGCGGGACGGGATCGTGGACGCTGCCTTCCCCGGCTTCGCGGCGGGATACGGGGGGACGATCGAGATCTGGGGACCGCACCGCCGCGTCGCGGTCGAAACGAGGGCCGCCGCGTGAGCACCCCCGAGCACATCGTCTTCGTGACCGGCCGTCTCGCCCGGGCGCGGCTCGAGAAGGTCGCGGCGGGGCTCCCTCAGACGCTGCGCTGGAGCATCGCGGATGCGGGGGTGAAGGTCGCGGCGCTGATGACCGAGGAGATCATCCGCAGGCGGGTCGTCCTGCCCGAGGGCGCCACGCGGATCGTCCTGCCGGGCCGGTGCCGGGCGAATCCCGAGCATCTCGCGGCGCATTTCGGCGTCCCGGTCGAGCGCGGACCCGACGAGGTGGTCGACCTGCCGGCCTGGCTCGGCCTGACCGCCCGCAAGGTCGACCTGTCCCGGCACGACCTCCGGATCTTCTCGGAGATCGTGGACGCGTCGAAGATGAGCGTCGACCAGATCCTCGCCAAGGGGCTCGATCTCGCCGGGCGCGGCGCGGACGTCATCGATCTCGGCGGGCTGCCCGATACCCCGTTCCCGCACCTCGAGGATTCCGTGCGCGCGCTGAAGGGCGCCGGCCTGAAGGTCAGCGTCGATTCCTTCTCGAGCGAGGAACTGGTCCGGGGCGCCGGCGCCGGCGCCGATTTCCTGCTGAGCCTGAACGAGGAGACCCTTGATCTCGCCTTCGAGACCGACGCGGTGCCGATCCTCGTGCCGATGCGGCCCGACGACCTGCCCTCCCTCGATCGGGCGATCGAGCGCATGCTCAAGGCGGGGCGTCCGTTCATGGCGGACCCGATCCTCGAGCCGATCCACCACGGCTTCGTCGACTCGATCGCGCGCTACCGCGACACCCGCGCCCGCTGGCCCGATATCGACATGATGATGGGCACCGGCAACCTGACCGAGCTGACCGAGGCCGACTCCCTCGGCGTCACCGCGCTGCTCGTCGGCATGTGCTCGGAACTGTCGATCCGCAACGCGCTGATCGTGCAGGTCTCCAACCACACCCGCCGCACCGTCGAGGAGCACGACGCCGCCCGGCGGGTCATGTACGCGGCAAAAGCCGATTCGGCGCTGCCGAAGGGCTACGGCCGGGCGCTGCTCGCCCTCCACGACAAGCGCCCGTTCGTGCAGACCGCCGACGAGATCGCCCAGGCGGCCGCCGAGGTGCGCGACCCGAATTACCGGATCGTGATCGCCGAGGACGGGATCCACCTCTACAACCGCGACATCCACAGGGTCGGCACCGACGCGATGGCCTTCTTCCCCGAACTCGACGTCGCGAGCGACGGCGCCCACGCCTTCTACCTCGGCGCCGAACTCGCCAAGGCCGAGACGGCGTGGCGCCTCGGCAAGCGCTACGTCCAGGACGAGGCGCTCGACTGGGGCTGCGCGGCCGACGCCGATGTCGAGGATGCCACCGCCTTCAAGAAGGCCGGCCATACCCGCCATTCCGGACCCGACGCGCCGGCGCCCGGCACGCGCGACGCCCGCCTGGTCGGGCCCGAGGCCGGCGCGACCGCGCCCGAGACGATCCCGGACGGCGAGGCGCGCGCCGCGGTCGCGCCCGAGGGCCCGCAGGACCCGCCGGCCAAGCTGGTCTGCGGGCGTCTCGTCCCCGCCGACAAGGCGTGAGGCCATGCCGCTGATCCTCGAGACCGTCGTCACGACCCTGTCCCCGTCGGGGGAGCTGCACCTCGTCCCGTTCGGGCTGATCGGCGAGGCGGAGGGCTACGTCCTCGCGCCGTTCCGGCCGTCGCCGACCATCGCCAACCTGGAGGCCAATCCCTGCTTCGCGGCCTCGAGCCCGCGCGACATCCGGGTGATCGCCGGCGCGGTGACGGGCCGGCGCGAATGGCCGACGCTGCCGTGCGCGGCGATCGAGGGCCGCCGCCTCGCCGACAGTTTCGGCCACGCGGAGTTCGCGGTCGCCTCCGTCGAGGCCCACGAGACCCGGCCGCGCTTCCGCGGCCGGATGGTCCACAGCGCCGCGCACGCGCCGTTCATCGGCTATAACCGCGCGCAGGCGGCCGTCCTGGAGGCCGCCATTCTTTCGACCCGGCTCCACATGCTGGAGCCCGAGAAGGTGTTGACGGAGATGGCCTACCTCGCCATCGCCATCGGCAAGACCGCGGGACCGCGCGAGCGCGAGGCCTGGGGTTGGATCGAGGACAAGGTCGCGGCGGCGCTCGGCCCCGAGGCGCGCGTCCTTGATCGCGACGACCGCTGAGGGCGGGAGGAGAAGGACAAGATGAAGAAAATCACCCTGGCCCTGGCGGCCACGGCGGCCCTGGTGGCGGCGACCGCGCAGGCCCACGGGCCGACCCGGCGCAAGATCACCGAGTCGATCGAGATCAACGCCCCCGCCGACAAGGTCTGGGCCGTGGTCGGCGACCTGAAGAATGCCGACTGGATGCAGAACGTGACCAAGACCGAGCTGACCGGCGACCCGGCCGGCAAGTTCAAGCGCGTGCTGACGCTCAAGAACGGAAACCAGATCTCCGAGACCAGCAACAAGTACAAGCCGGAGGACAAGATGTTCTCCTACTACATCGACAAAGTTGACGTGAAGGATCTTCCGGCGAACGACTATTCGGCGACGATCACGGTCGAGCCCGAGGGCAACGCCAAGTCGAAGGTCGAGTGGAAGGCCGCCTTCTATCGCGGCTACATGAACAACGATCCGCCGCCGGATCTGAACGACGAGGCCTCCGAGAAGGGCGTGGGCGACTGGATCAAGGCGAGCCTCGCCAACCTGAAGGCCAAGGTCGAGAAGGGCTCGTGAGCCCGGCTCGGGGCCGCGCGGCCCTCGCCGCCGGCCTCGTCCTCGTCGCGACCGCCTCCCGGGCCGAACCGGCCCGGGAGGCCATCGTCACCGCCCAGCTCGGCGGCGCGGTCGAGATCGTCGATCTGGCCGCCGGGACGGTGGTGCGCCGCATCCCCGTCGACGGCGCCCCGGCCGGGATCGCGCTGTCGCCCGATCGCCGGCGCGCCTACGTCACGCGCCCGGAAGGGCACGGTCTCGCCATCCTCGACCTCGATGTCGGCAAGGTCCTGGCCGAGGTGCCGCTGCCCGGCGGCCCGCTCGGCGTCGCGGCCGACCCGCGCGGCGGCACGGTCTACGTCGCCGACTGGTACGGGCACCGCCTGTTCGTGCTGACCGAGCGCGACGGGGCGCTGGTCCCGGACGGCGAGATCGCGGTGGGCGCCTCGCCCTCGGGAATCGCCGTCAGCCCCGACGGGGCGACGCTCTACGTCGCCAACCGCGAGGCCGACACGGTCTCGGTCGTCGACGCGGCGACCCGTCGGGAGACCAAGGTCATCCCGGTGGGGCAGCATCCGTTCGGCATCACGCTCGATGCCGCGGCGGCGCGCGCCTACACGGCCAACGTCACCGGCGACGACGTCTCCGTCCTGGATCTCCGGACGGGGCGGGAGATCGGCCGCGTCCCGACCGGCCGCCGCCCCTACGTCATCGCCCTCGCGGGAGGGCGCGGCTTCGTCACGGACCAGTATGCCGGCAGCGTCACGGCCTTCGATCTCGCCACGCTCAAGCCCATCGCGGACGTCGATGTCGGCGACCATCCGGAAGGGATCGCGGCGGATTCCGACGGCCGCCTCTACGTCGCCAACTGGGGCGACAACACGCTGAGCATCCTCGACTCGAAGACGCTCAAGGTGCTGGCGACCATCCCGACCGGCAACGGCCCCCGCTCGTTCGGCGCGTTCCTGCGCTGAGCGTCAGCCCGGGTGGCGCCGGGGTGCCCGACGGTAGGCCGCGCGGGCCACCAGGAGCGCGCCGCCGACCTGCAGCAAGCCGCTCTCGCCGAGATCCGAGGGGGCGACATGCGCCTGGATCAGCAGCCGTGTCAGCGCGTTCAGGGTGAGCAGCGTCAGGCAGAAGGCGGCCGCGGCGAGCAGGCTGGCGACGAACTCGGGCATGATCTCCCTCCCGTGTCGGACGGGGGGAGATTAGCAAGCCGCGCGCCAAGGCCAAGCTGTCGCGGTCGCCGATCTCAGCGCTTGCGGCCGGCGGGTGCGGGTGCCGGCGTCCCGGCCTGCGCGGCCGGCGTGGGCCGCGGCGTCTCGACGGCGAGCCGCTTCACCGGCCAACCGTCGCTCCAGCGCTCCATGTCGGCGAGGCGCGGATTGTTCTTCAGCGCCGTCGCGTCCGACCCGGCGAAGGCGGCGGCGGCGGCGAGATCGAAGGTCTTCCAGAACCCGAGGTAATCGAGCGCGTCGACCCGGGCGAGGTTGATCTGCGAGACCAGGGTCTGCTGCTCGCCGGACAGCGCCATGTCGGCGGACCAGCGGAACGGCGGCGGCTTCGCGGCGTCCTTGGGCGCGTCCTTCGGCTCCGGGCCCGGCTTGATGGCACCGCCGTCGTAGGCGGTGTCGACCCCCGCGGGGGCTGCCAGGGTCGCCGTCAGGGCCGGGAAGCCGTGGTCGTCCGAGAGGGCCCGCACGAAGAGCTTGCGCTCCAGCGGCACGGCGCTCGCCTCGCGCAGGAGGCGCTTCGCCGCGAGATCGGCGGCCCGGGTGTCCTTGTCGCCGACCATGGTCACGAGCAGCGTGGCGGGATCGATCGCCGACAGGTCGGTGAGGGCGATACCGCGGGATTTCGGCCCGCTGGCGATGCCGCCGGGCGTGACCGCGAAGATCAGCTTCGGAACCGGCAGCCCCTGCGCCTTGGCGGCGGCCGCAAGATCCATGGCGAGCGGCGCCCCGGCCAGGTGGCCGATCATCGCGACGCGGCCGAGGTCGGGCTTCGCCTCGCCGTCCGTCGAGATCTCGGCGAGGGCCGCCTTGACCAGGGACTCGGCGATGGCGGGCGCGTCGGCCGGACGGGTCCGGTTCACCTCTTGGAACCGCGGGTAGAGGACGAGCCAGCCCTGGCGCGCGAGATGGTCGATCCAGCCGCCGTAGCTCTGCGGATTGACCGCACCCCACCCGTGCAGAAAGATCGCGACCGGCCGCCCCGCCTCGGGGGCCGCGCCCGCGGCGTAGAACGCGTAGGTGGAGGCCGTGCCGCGGCCGAGAAGCCGCTTGGTCACCGTCGCCTTGCGGTCACCGACACCGCCCGCACCGTCGGCGGGCTGGGCCGGCGGGGTCGCCGCCTGAACGGACACCAGACCGGCCAGGGTCATGATCGCGGCGGCTGTGAACGATCCGCGAAGGACTGAGAGACGCATCCAGGACTCGACTGAGAGACGCACTGCGTCGGCAGGTCAGAAAGCGCTGAATAGCAGATTCTCTCGTCTTGGCGACCCGCTGTCCCAGTCTCCCGTCAAGCTCGGCGGTGGGACCTAGGCGTGGCCGCAGGCCGACGGACCCGCGCGGTCGAGCCGCTGCGCGAGGGCCGCCAACTCGGCCGGGATGTCGCCATCCGCGGCGCCGTAGACCGTGAGCAGACCTTCGCGAACCGTGTCGAGAACGGCGGATTCCACCGTATCCCGCGCGCCGGGCCGGCGGAGAGAATCGGCATGGTTGGCTGAGACGATCTTCATGGCGGCGTCGTGGATCAGTTGTACTGCGCAAGTCCGGGCGCGGCGCGCACCGGAGTGGCGTACAACTGTGGGGCCGCGTCAGGTTTCCAGACCGGACGGGATTATTTTGCCCCCCGGTCCGATAACGGACGGTCCGGACCCGGTGGAGGGCCGCCCCGCGGCCTGCTCCACCCAGGCGAGAATGTCCTCGGCGCGCCAGGGCTTCGGGATGAAGGTGGCGGAGACGCGAAGGTCGCTCGGCTGGTCGCCCGCATCGCCCGAAGTCAGCAGGACCCGCACGCGCGGCCAGGTGACGCCGATGATCCGCGCGAGCTCGAAGCCGCCGATCGGCCCGGGGGTGCGAACGTCCGAAAAGACGACGCTGACTTCGTCGGCGCGATCGTTGAGGATGGCCAGGGCGCGGTCGGCGGTCTCGGCCTCGATCACCGTGAAGCCGGTATCCTCCAGCAGCGTGGCCGCGAGGAAGCGCTCGTCGGGCTGGTCCTCCACGACGAGGATCACGGGCTTCTGGCCAGGCTGTACCGAATCGCTCATGGACCAGGACACTCTACAGGGGCTGAACGGCGGTCGCTTCGATCGGTTCAACGCCCGAGCGCCGCGAAGGGCCAGACCCGCGCGGGCACAGATCCTCCTTGGATCCTTGCACGATTGTGAAGTTGTGGCCGTGTCTTGGGTAACACAGCCGTCCCGGAACGCGCTCGATCGGGCGTCCTGAGGCGTCTATTCAGCCGACGCCGTGCGATTTCAGGAAGGCCAGCGCGCGCGCCCAGCCATCCTCCGCGGCCTCGCGCCGGTAGCTCGGACGGTAATCCGCGTGGAAGCCGTGCGGCGCCTCCGGGTAGATCACGAGCTCGACACTCTTGCCCGCCGCCTTGGCGCGGTCGCGCGCCTCCTCGACCGCCGCCACGGGGATCCCGGCATCGGCCCCGCCGTAGAGGGCGAGGAGCGGGGCGTGGATCTCGGCCGCCACGTCTCCGGCGGTGCGCGGCTGGATGTCGGTCCGCTCGCCGCCGATCGGTCCGTACCAGGCCACGGCCGCCTTCAGGTCGCGACGATGGGCCGCGTAGAGCCACGCGTCGCGCCCGCCGCGGCACCAGCCCATGACGCCCAGACGGTTCGGGTCGCCCTTCGCCGCGGAGGCCGCCCAGGCCACCGTCGCGTCGAGATCGCCGATCCACTGCGCGTCCGGCGTCTTCGCGATGACGTCCCGGATGATCTGCTTGGGATCCGACATGGTCGAGAGGTCGCCCTGGCGGGCGTAGAGCTCGGGGGCCACGGCGCAGTAACCGGCCTTCGCGAGCCGGCGACAGATGTCCTTGATGTAGTCGTGGACGCCGAAGATCTCCTCGATCACCAGGACGATCGGGAACGGGCCCGCGCCCTCCGGAACCGCCCGGTAGGCCGGCATCGGGCCGTCCGCAGCCGGGATCTTCACCTCGCCGGCCTCGATGCCCGCACTGTCCGTGTGGATCACCTGGGCCTCGACGCGGGTGGTCGCGAGCGTCAGGCCGCTCATCAGGCTCGTCATCACGAAGCCTCGCCGCGACAGGGGCGGCGTGATCAGCCCGTCGAGTCCGGCCCGGTCGTGATCCGCCATGGTGCTCTCTCCCTCGGTTCGAGGATGAGGGCTACCCGCGCGCGGCGGCCCGGGTCAAATCGCCCGCCGTTACCGGGCCGTCAGGCCCCGGCAGCCGCCAGGGCCCGGACCGGCCGCGGGGCCGGAGCGCGCACGGGCGCGGCGATCTCGCGCGGCTTCAGCATGTCGCCCAGGCTGACGAAGGTCTCGGCGGCCGGGGCGACCACGGCGCGGATGCCGTAGCCCAGCGCGAAGGACCGGATCAGCTCGGCGTCCCGCTGGATGCCGAACCGGTCGAGGGCCGCGAGGAACGCCTCGCGGAACAGGCTCGGCCGGCACCAGCGCTTCTCGGCCATCTGAAGCGGCCAGTCCCACAGGCCCTCGGATCGGCGCATCGCCAGCGCCGTGCGGGCGATGAAATAGCCGGTCTCGCGGTGCTCGATCCCGTCCGCCTGCACCGACCAGTCGTCGTTGCCGAACAGTTCGACCTCAGCCGCGTTGCCCATCGGGTCCTCCGCCCTGCACCAGCCTTCCGGCGCACCGGAACATTGCCGGAACACTGGCGCGGAATTCGGCGGGGGTCAAGGCGCTTGTTCCCGGTGCGTTCGCGAAAGCCCGGAGGCTGGCCTCAGCGGGCCTTGAACATGGCGTGCTCGATCCGGTCTCCGGGCGCGATCCCGAGCTTCGCCGCGGTGCCGGCGTTCAGCTCCAGCACCGCCAGGACCGGGCCGCCCGAGGAGATGATCGCCGTGGACAGGGGCTCGGTATCGGCCGCGATCCGGCTGATGGTCCCGTCGGGGCGGATGAACACCATGTCGAGCGGCAGGTAGGTGTTCTTCATCCACATGGTCACGGGCTGGTCCTGCTCGAAGTCGAACAGCATGCCGTGGTCGGCCGCCATGTGGCGGCGGAACATCAGGCCGCGGGCGCGGGCGGCGTCGTCGCGCATCACCTCGACGTCGAAGCGCTTCGGCCCGGCCTTCGTGACGATCGTCAGCGGCTCCGATCTGGCCGTGGCGGCCCGGGCGGCCGCCTGCGCGACGGCGGCGGGGGCCGGCGCGATCGCGGTCAGGGCGAGGCAGGCGATGGCGGCCGCCCGGGCCGTGCGGAAGAGGGATCTCACAGGCTCATGCCTCTCGTGGGATGGCGCGCGGACCGCGGGGTCCGTCGCCCGGTGATAGACCAGGATGCGCGCGAGGGGAATCCGATCCCGGGTTTTCCGAGCCCCACCAAGGAGATAGGACGCACTGTGCTTGGCGGGAAAACGCGTCCTCAGTGGGACGAGGGCATGGCTCCGTCGATCAGCCGCACCTCGGCCGCCATCACGCCTTTCGAGCCGTCGCCGTAGCGGACCAGTACGGACTCGCCGGGCTTCAGCTCGGCGATACCGTAGCGCCGCAGCGTCTCCATGTGCACGAAGATGTCCGGCGTCCCGTCGCCGCGCGTCAGGAATCCGAACCCGCGGAGGCGGTTGAACCACTTCACGACGGCGGTCTCGAGCCCGCTGGTCGGCGTCACGGTGACGTGCGTGCGCGGCATCGGCAGCTCGGAGGGATGCACCGCCGTCGCCTGATCGAGGGAGATCACCCGGAAGGCCTGCCAGCCGCGGGGCCGCTCCACGGCCTCCACGACGATGCGGGCGCCCTCGCTGGCGGCCTGGTAGCCGTCGCGCCGCAGGCAGGTGACGTGGAGCAGGATGTCGGGCGCGCCGTCGTCGGGCACGATGAACCCGAAGCCCTTCGAAACGTCGAACCACTTGATGCGGCCGGCCACCTCGACGAGGTCGAGCGCCTCATCCTCGTGCTGTCCCGTCTCGCCGGTACGGGCGATCATCCCCCGCTCGGGGTTCTCGGGCCCGGATCCGCGTTCGTCAGACATGGCCGAGCAACCTACACCGAATCACGCCGCGCGCTCTCCCGGGAAGATTAACGAAGTCCTGATGTCCGGGAAGCCCATTTGACCGGCAGAACAGGGCCGCCAAGTTGCAATCTCGGCGCAAGGAGGCCGGATCGCAACAGTCGATCGGTCGCAGGCTACGGCGTGAGCGGTGTTTAAGCGCCGGGACCGTCGAGGGGTTTTCCGGATCCCGCGAGGCCCGCCTCGGCGGCGCGTGCCGGCCCCGGTGGCGTTCACGTTTCTGAGAGCCGCGGCACCCGATTCGGGCCCGGGCGAGCTCTCCGGTGCAGGCCGCGATGGAAAGGGCGGCCCCGACATGGTTTGGGTGAACCATCATGTCCGTCGACGTCACCCTCGATCGCCCCGTCTCCGCGCCGCCGGCCGCGATCCCCTCTCCGCCGCGTCGCCTGCCGGTCATCGACGCGGCCCGGGCGACCGCCCTGCTGGCGATGGCGAGCTATCACACGCTCTGGGATCTCGGTCATCTGCGGCTGACCGCGGAGAACTACGCGCTGACCCCGACGGGACGGCACGCCGCCGAGATGATCGCCGGCAGCTTCCTGGTCCTGGTCGGCGTCGGCCTCGTGCTGATGAACGGTCGCGGGATCCGGCCCCGGCCGACGCTCCTGCGGTTCGCGCGGATCGGCGGGGCGGCGCTCCTCGTGACCCTCGGCACCTGGGTCATGTTCCCGGACGCCTTCGTGTTCTTCGGCGTGCTCCACTGCATCGCGGTCTCGAGCCTGCTCGGGCTGCCGTTCCTCTTCCTGCCGATTCCGGTCACCGCCCTCGCGTCCGTGGCCGCGCTTGCCGCGCCGCACGTCGTGCACGCGCCGATCCTCGACGCGCCGGCCCTGTTCTTCCTCGGCCTGGGCTCGGTCGTGCCGCGGACGAACGATTACGTGCCGCTCTTCCCGTGGTTCGGGCTGGTGCTTGCCGGGATCGTCCTGGGTCGGCTGGCGCTGCCGCGGCTCGCCCGTTCACGTCTGGGAGCCTGGGCGCCGCGCACGCGGCTCGGCCGCGCCGCCACCGTCGCGGGCCGCCACAGCCTCGCGATCTACCTCGTCCACCAGCCGCTGCTGCTGGCGCTGCTGACCGGGCTGGTGACGGTGGTGGGTGCCAATCCGCGCGCCGGGCTGCGGGCGTTCCGCGCCGACTACGTGACGATCTGCGCGCGCACCGGCGGCGAGCCGCCGCTCTGCCGCATCGCGGCCCGCTGCACATCGGAGGCGCTGCTGCGCGAGGATCTGTTCCGGGAGGATGGCCGGCCCTTCAGCGGGACGGAGCGCCTGCGCGCGCAGGCGATCTCGCAGGGCTGCTACGCCACCCTGGAGGCCGCCGCGCGATCCGCGCGGTGATGGCCGGCGTCCGACCTCCCGGGGCCGGCCGCCGGAGGGGACCGGATCAGTCCTTGGCGCGCTCGACGTAGGAGCCGTCGGCCGTCATGACGACGACGCGGGTGCCGGCGGCGATGTGGGGCGGCACGGTCGTGCGCACGCCGTTCGACAGGGTCGCGGGCTTGTAGGACGACGAGGCGGTCTGGCCCTTCAGGACCGGCTCGGTCTCGGCGACCTCCAGGGTCACGCGCTGGGGCAGCTCGATGGTCAGCGGGACGCCGTTATGGACGGAGAGCATCACCGCCATGCCCTCCTGGAGATACGGGGCGGCGTCGCCGACCACGTCCTCCGGCACCGCGATCTGCTCGTAGTTCTCGGGGTTCATGAAGTGGAACCCCTCGCCGTCGCTGTAGAGGAAGGTGTGCTCGCGATCCTCCACGAAGGCGCGCTCGACCTGCTCGGTGGTCCGGTAGCGCTCGGACACCTTCACGCCGTCCGTGATCCGGCGCATGTCGAGCTGGGTCACCGGAGTGCCCTTGCCGGGGTGGATGTTCTCGGCGAACAGGATCACGTAGAGCTTGCCGTCCTTCTCGACGACGTTGCCCTTACGGAGCGTTGAGGCGATCACCTTCACGGAATTGCGTCCTGCATTGACATGGGGGCCGGCACGCGCCAAGCGCGGGCGCTGCATCTCGGACCCCGCCACTATCGCATCTGCGCCGCGGTTGCCAGCGGGCGGGCATGAACCGTCGATGGCAACGCGCCTCGGCCGCGGCGCGTCTCCGCGGTCCGGAGCCAGTCAGGGCCGAGGATGAGAGTGCTCCAGAACGCCACGCCGCCCGGTCGGAGCCGGCCGGTCCCGCCCCGGCGCGGAGGCCGGTCTTGACCGGATCCGCCTCCCCCTGGTGGACGGCCGGTCGCCACGCCGACCGGCGCCCGGCGCTGCTCCTGCGCAACCGCGTCCTCGCGGCGTTCCGCGGGTGGTTCGCGGACCGCGACTTCGTCGAGGCCGAGGCCGCCTGCCTGCAGGTCTCGCCCGGCAACGAGGCGCATCTGTCGGCCTTCGCCACGGAAGCCATCGGGGCGAGCGGCGCCCGCACGCCGCTCTACCTGCACACCTCGCCGGAATTCGCCTGCAAGAAGCTCCTGGCCGCGGGCGAGACGCGGCTGTTCAGCGTCGCCCGGGTGTTCCGCAACCGCGAGCGCGGGCCGCTGCACCATCCCGAGTTCACGATGCTCGAGTGGTACCGGGCCGGCGCCCCCTACACGGCGCTGATGGCGGACTGCGCCGACCTGCTCGCCGGCGCGGCCGAGACCGCCGGCGCCCGCCGCTTCGCCTTCCGCGGCCGGGAGACGGACCCCTTCGCCGAGCCGGAGCGCCTGACCCTGGCCGAGGCCTTCGACCGCTTCGCCGGGATCGATCTCCTGGCGAGCGTCGCGCCGGGCGGCGGGACGGACCGCGAGGCCCTGGCCGCCGCCGTCGCGGGGGCCGGGCTCCGGGTCGCGCCGGACGATACCTGGGCCGACCTGTTCTCCCGCGTCCTCGTCGCGCGGGTCGAGCCGCATCTCGGCCTCGGCCGCCCGACCATCCTGTGCGAGTACCCGATCAGCGAGGCCGCCCTCGCCCGGCCGGCGCCGCACGACCCGCGCGTGGCCGAGCGCTTCGAGCTCTACGCCTGCGGCGTCGAGCTGGCCAACGCCTTCGGCGAGCTGACCGACCCGGCGGAGCAGCGCCGCCGGTTCGAGGCCGAGATGGCCGAGAAGCAGCGCGTCTACGGCGAGCGCTACCCGATCGACGACGAGTTCCTCGCGGCGCTCGCCGTCATGCCGGACGCGTCCGGGATCGCCCTGGGCTTCGACCGCTTGGCGATGCTCGCCTGCGGGGCAAGCCGGGTCGAGGATGTGATCTGGACACCGGTGGCGGAGACGCGGCCATGAACCGGGCGCTGCGCAGCGCGGACGACCTCCTCTCCGCCGGCCTGATCTCCGGGGCGGAGGCCGACGCCCTCGGCGCCGTCCTCGCGCGCTACGCCGTCTCGGTGACGCCCGACATGGCCGAGCTGATCGACCCGCAGGATCCCGACGATCCGATCGGCCGCCAGTTCGTGCCCCGGGTCGCGGAGGCCGTCGCGACGCCGGAGGAGCGCGCCGACCCGATCGGCGATGCCGCCCACGCCCCGGTGACCGGAATCGTGCACCGCTACCCGGACCGCGTGCTGCTGAAGCCGCTCCACGTCTGCCCGGTCTACTGCCGCTTCTGCTTCCGCCGGGAGATGGTCGGGCCCGACGGGCTCGGGACGCTCACCGACGCCGAACTCGACGCCGCCCTCGCCTACATCGCGCAGGACCCGCGGATCTGGGAGGTGGTGCTCACCGGCGGCGACCCGTTCGCGCTCTCACCGCGCCGGCTCGGCGTCATCGCCGAGCGCCTCGCCGCCATCGCCCACGTCCGGGTCATGCGGGTCCACACGCGCGTGCCCGTGGTGAAGCCCGACCTCGTCTCCGACGCCCTCGTCCGGGCGCTCAAGCGGTTCGGGCGCGCGGTCTTCGTCGCCGTCCACGCCAACCATCCGCGGGAATTCACCGCCGCCGCCAGCGCCGCCTGCGCCCGGCTGGTCGATGCCGGCATTCCCCTGGTCGGCCAGTCGGTGCTCCTGCGCGGCGTCAACGACGAGGCCGCAACCCTCGAGGCGCTGATGCGAACCCTCATCGAGAACCGGATCAAGCCGTACTACCTCCACCACGGCGACCTCGCGCCCGGGACGGCCCACCTGCGCACGGACGTGGCCGAGGGGCAGGCGCTGATGCGCGCGCTGCGCGGCCGCCTCTCCGGCCTCGCCCAGCCGACCTACGTGCTCGACATTCCCGGCGGCCACGGCAAGGTGCCGATCGGACCGGGCTACCTGCGCGACACCCCCGACGGGGTGCGCGTGACCGATCCGGGCGGGCAGGACCACGCCTACCCGCCGAAGGCGTGACGGAGACTCTTCGATTATGCGCAGGCTTTGGGGCCGCCTCACCTCGGTGAACGTGCAGAAGGCGGTGTGGGGACTCGACGAGACGGGCTTGCCGTACGACCGGGTCGAGGCCGGCGGCGCCCACGGGGTCGTCAACGACCCCGGCTACCGTACGATGAACCCGAACGGCCTCGTTCCGACCCTGGAAGAGGACGGTTTCGTCCTCTGGGAGTCCAACGCGATCCTCCGCTACCTTGCGGCGACCGGCCCGGCCCTGGCCCTGCCGGCGGATCCGCGGGTGCGCGCCCACGTCGAGCAGTGGCTCGACTGGCAGGCCACGAGCTTCACGCCGGCCATGCGCGACGCGTTCTGGCAGCTCTACCGCGCGGCCGATCCGGACCGCGGCCTGATCGCCGCCTCGGTCGAGAAGAGCGAGGCCATGGCCGAGATCCTCGACCATCATCTCGAGGGCCGCACCTACGTGGTCGGCGACAGCTTCAGCATCGCCGACATCGCCCTCGGCTGCGCGGCGCATCGCTGGCTGAACCTTCCGACCGAGCGGATCGAGCGCCCGGCGCTGCGTCGCTGGTACGAGCGGGTCGCGGCCCGCCCCGGTGCCGCCCGGGCGCTCGGCGAGCCCATCGCCTGACGGTCGCCGCGGCGCCCCGAGCCTTGCCGGCGCGCCCGCGCGATCCACCTTCCCCGACCGCGCCGCCCGGATCCGGACCGGCCTTTCACGGAGCCCTTGATGGCGATCGACCCGACCCTGCGCGACGCGCTCTCCGCCGTGACCCCGGCGAGCCTCGCCCGCGCCCTGGCGCGGGCCGGGGTGAAGGCCTGCACCCCGCACGGTCTCTCGGCGCGGGGGAGCGCGACCGTGGTCGGAGCCGCCTACACGATGCGGATGATCCCGGCCCGCGACGACGCCGCGGGTGATCTCGCCGCCGCCGTCGACGCCGTGCCCGAGGGGGCCGTCGTGGTCATCGATGCGGGATCCTCCGGCCTCGTCCTTCCCTTCGCGGCGATCCTGGCGGCGCGCCTTGCCCAGCGCGGCGCCGCCGGTCTGATCACCGACGCGGCCCTGCCGGAGGAGGTCGGCCTCCCCGCCTGGTGCCGGACGGCCGCGGCCACCGGGGCCCTGGCCCTGGTCGGCACGCAGGAGCGCGTCGCCTGCGGCGGTGCCGCCATCCATCCCGGCGATATCCTGGTCGGCGATACGACCGGCCTCGTCGCGGTGCCGGCGGCGCTCGCCGAGCGCGTCGCCCTGGAGGCCGTGGAGCAGCAGCGCCTCGACCTCTGGATCCAGCGCGAGGTCGAGCGCGGCGCGGACCTCGCGAGCCTCCTCCCGCCGGACGCCGCGGCCCTCGCCCGGTTCGAGGCCGAGACGAGGCCGGCCTGAGCCCCGTGTTCTTCCCCGCCTCGAAGGTGATCTTCTTCCTGATCACCCCGTCGAATTTCTGCATCTTCGCGATCCTGCTCGGGATCGCCGTCGCGGCGGTGACGCGCTGGCGGAGGAGCGGTCTCGGCCTCGCGCTGCTGGGCAGTTTCCTGCTCGGCGCCGCCGGACTGGCGCCCCTCTCGGACGTGGCCCTGATCCCGCTCGAGCAGCGCTTCCCGGCCTATCCGGACGACGGCCCGGCCCCGACCGGGATCATCGTGCTGGGTGGCGGCATCGAAGCGGGTCTGTCAGAGGCGCGTCGCCAGATCGTCGTCAACGATGCCGGCGAGCGGCCGATCTACCTCGGCGACCTCGCCCGGCGCTACCCGGCGGCACGGCTGATCTTCTCCGGTGGCAGCGGCTTCATCGCGGGCGGCATGGCCGAAGCCGACATCGTGAGCCGGCAGGCGGACGTGATCGGCGTGCCGCGGACGCGCCTGATCCTGGAGAACCGCTCGCGCAACACCCACGAGAACGCCGCCTTCTCGGCGGCCCTGGTGAAGCCGAAGCCCGGCGAGCGCTGGCTGCTCGTGACCTCGGCCTGGCACATGCCTCGGGCGGTCGGCTGCTTCCGCCAAGCCGGCTTCACGGTGGACGCCTTCCCGGTGGATTACCGGACCCGCGGCTGGAGCGACGTCGCGCACTTCCACGGCTTCGCGTCGGACGGGCTGCTCCAGTTCGATTTGGCCGTCAAGGAGTGGATCGGCCTCGTCGCCTATCGCCTGTCCGGCTACACGCCGGACTGGCTGCCGGGCCCGGATGCCGAGGGGGCTTCCGAGGCCGCGCCGGAGACCGGCAGCGACAATCGGTAGATCCCGCGGAAATCGTCCGGGTCGACGGGTCTCCCCTTCCGCAGGATCGCGATCTGTCCCGCGTGGGCCAGTCGCACCGCGACCCGTCGCACGGGCTGCGTCAGCGGACCCCAGCCGTCCGGGTGCGGGCCGCCGAGGGCGCGGGCGACTTCCGAGGGACAGACGGTCTTGTCGGCGCCGCGCTCGGCCACGAGGCGCAGCATCGTCGTCTCGATCGCGGCGTCGTCGGGTCGTGGGTCGGTCATGTGCGGGCCTCCTCGGCGGGCGACAGGAGCGGAGCCTCGAGCGGCCCCTCGTGAGGTCCCTCCCCGGCTTCCAGGAGCGCCTTGCGGATCTCCGAGGCGAATTGGCGGCGCCACATGATGATCACGACGGCGGTCGTCGAGACGAACAGCACGTAGGGGCTGATGAACCAGCCGAGATAGGCGAGCGCGAAGAAGAACGCCCGCTGCCCGCGGGCGAAGTGACGCCCGGCGCTGACGTTCATGGCCGCGAGCCGCCGCACCGCCCGCAGCATCTCGATCTCGCTCGTGCCGGATCCCTTGTGCGGCACGGCGCCGAGCAGGATCGCCGTGTAATTGAACAGCCTGTAGGCCCAGGCGAATTTGAAGAAAGCGTAGACGAAGATCAGTGCGAGGCCGGCGACCTTCAGCTCCCAGGTCAGGCGGTTGGCCGCCGTCCCGAACGGCAGCGTGGCGAACAGGTTCAGGACATCGTCCCCGGAGCGCGACAGGGTCAGGACCGAGCCCAGGGCGATGAGCGAGGTCGAGGCGAAGAACGCCGTGCCGTTCTGCAGCGAGGCGTTGATCTGCGTGTCGACCACCCGGTTGTCGCGGCCGATGACCTGGCGCGCCCAGTTGGCCCGGTGGCCGTTCATGATCTGGCTGAGGGAGACCATCCTGCCGCGCAACCGTCCGACGGACAGGCCGTAGGCGATCCAGGCGAGGATGAAGTAGAGCAGCGCCGCGAGATCGAGGTGCGAGAAGGCGGCGCTGCCGGCGGACAGGTCGGTCATGGTCTCCGGATGGCGGATGCGTGAAGGGGCGGTCCGCCATACCAGTCCGCGGGCGCGCGCTGAACCCGCGGCGCCGTTGTCAGTCGCGCAGGATCCGGAACGCGCCGCCGGTCGGCACGTCGCCGCCGTCCCGCGCGGTCACGTCGGCCACGCGCGCGCCCGGCGGACCCGACCGGCACAGGGCCTCCATCTCCGCCACGGCCTCCGGCGCGCCGCTGAAGACCGCCTCGACCGAGCCGTCGTCGCGGTTGCGCACCGTGCCGGCGAGGCCGCGGGCGCGGGCCTCGGACTGCGTCCAGGCCCGGTAGGACACGCCCTGGACGCGACCGGTGACGATGACGGAGATCGTCCGGGTCTCACTCATGCGGGCGCGGTCTCGTCTGACGGGGCCCGCGCCGGGCGGCGCGGGCCGGTGGGGCCTTACTCGGCCGCGATCGGGCGACGGACGCCGGCACCCAGGGTCTGGCTCCGCGTCGCGCCGGTGCGGACATGGGTGGAGTAGAGCATCAGGCCGGTGAAGGCGATGCCGCCCACGATGTTACCGATCAGCGTCGGGATCTCGTTCCAGAGCAGGTAGTCCATGACCGTCAGGTGGCCGCCCATGAGGATCGCCGACGGGAACAGGAACATGTTCACCACCGAGTGCTCGAAGGTCATGAAGAAGAACACCGTGATCGGCATCCACATGGCGATGACTTTGCCGGGCACCGAGGTCGACAGCATGGCGCCGATGACGCCGGTCGAGACCATCCAGTTGCACAGCATGGCGCGGACGAAGAGCGTCAGCATGCCGGAGGCGCCGTACTTCTCGTAGCCGAGGGTCCGGGCCTCGCCAATGCCGGCGATGAGCTTGCCGACGGCGTTCGGCTCGGTGGCGAAGCCGAAGGTGAAGACGATCGACATCATCACCGCCGTGGTCAGGGCGCCCGCGAAGTTGCCGAAGAAGACCAGCACCCAGTTGCGGGCGACGCCGGCCACGGTGACGCCGGGGCGCTTGTCGATGAGGGCGAGCGGGGTGAGCACGCAGACGCCGGTGAACAGGTCGTAGCCGAGCAGGTACAGCATCGAGAAGCCGACCGGGAACAGCAGGGCCGCCACCAGCGGCTGGCCGGTCGTCTGATTGATGGTCACCGCGAAGGCAGCGGCGAGCGCCAGGATCGCGCCGGCCATGTAGGCCCGGATGAACGTGTCCTTGGTGGCCATGAAGACCTTTGCCTCACCGGCATCGACGGCCTTCTTCACGAAATCGGCGGGCGCCAGATACGACATGCACAACTCTCCCTCGCGGGCGCACGCCGATCGTCGTTGACCGACGGGCGCGCCGCGCAATCACGGATGGCTGGCCGGGCGCGGTGCTGCCGTTCGCCCCCCAGCTCGATCGTGGGCAAGCATGTCGCGTACCAACTGCGCGGCGCTCAGGCCGGCAGGCCGCGGGCCCAGGTGCCGAGCTCCCGCAGATAGGCCGGGGGCAGCTGCGCCGCGCGCCCCGCCGCGACGACCGCCTCCAGGTATCCGGGCCGCGGGCGGCCGGGCGCGGTCGAGCACCCGCGATAGATCAGGGCGCGCTTGACGCCCTCCCCCGTGCGGACCGGGAGCGCCGCCTTGGTGTAGAGGCCGCCGGCGACGCCCTCGTAGCGGTCGAGCGCCGGGACGTCGTCAACAGCCAGCTCCCACAAGACGCCCCAGACGGTGCGTCGGGGATCGGGCACCACGGACGCGTAGCCCTCGCGCATGATGATGAAGCGGTGGCGCGGCAGATGTCCGCCGCCGATCAGCCGCGAAACCGGGCAGCGCAGCGCCATCGCGGCGGCATCCATGTTGGCGCCGTAGGCGAAATAGAGGGGCATGCAGCCGCGATTCGTTGGCCGAGCTTCCGGCTTATTGCACAGACCCGCGCGCGTCGCGCTGCGCGGACCACCCGATGGCGCGCACGGCCGCAGCGGCGAGCACCAGCGTGACGGCGCGACTCACGCATGTCACGACGATCTCGCCCGAATACAGGGTCTGATGCTTCGAAGCACGCGCCTCCCGGCCCGAGGCCGGGGCATCGCCGCGCAAGGCCAGATCGCCGCGAAGAAGGCGGTCGCCGGCCGCAGGGCAGGCGCATCCGCGATCCCGAAGCTCAGGGCGGTGATCGGCGTGACGAAGCCGATCACCGCGGACGCGACGGCGATGGTGCGCGGCGCCGGCGCCGACGCTCTCGTCTGCGCGTCGCGAACGCAGTGAGGGCCGGGAGCGCGACGCGCGCCGGCGATCAGGCGAATTCCAGGATCACCGCGTCGACGGCGAGGCTGTCGCCCTCCTTGGCGTGGATCTTCCCCACCGTGGCGTCGCGCTCGGCGCGGAGCACGTTCTCCATCTTCATCGCCTCGACGACCGCGATCGGCTCGCCGTTCTTCACCTCCTGGCCCTCGGTGACGAGGATCTGCTTCACGAGACCGGGCATCGGGCAGAGCACCTGCTTGCCCGAGCCCGCCTGCTCCTTCACCGGCATCAGGGCGGCGAGTTCCGCTTCGCGCCGGGTGTAGACCCGGGCCTCGGCGGCCGCGCCGGCATGCTGCAGGAACACGCCGTTGAGGAGGCTGCGCACCTGGATCGCCACCCGCTCCGAGCCGATCGTGCCGATCCAGACCGGCTCGCCCGGGCGCCACGCGCTCGCCACCGTGAGCGCCGCGCCGTCGTCGCGCGTGACGAGGATGTCCTCGCCCTCCGGCTCGACCGTCACCGGGAAGGCCTGGCCCGCCAGGATCACGACGCGCTCACGCTCGAAGGCGAAGAGGCCGGGCGCGCGCATCTGCCCGGAGATGCCGCGCTTGCGCTGGTTGAGCTTGTGGTCGATGGCCGCCGCGGCGGCCATCATGCGGACCGCCACCGGGCCGGCAGGCTCCGGCGCCGTGAAGCCCTCGGGGAATTCCTCGGCGATGAAGCCTGTGGACAGCCGGCCCTCCTGCCAGCGCGGATGGGCCATCAGCGCCGAGAGGAACGGGATGTTGTGGCGGATGCCGTCGATTGCGAAGGCGTCGAGGGCCTCGGCCTGGGCAGCCACCGCCTCCGCCCGGGTCGGCGCCCAGGTGACCAGCTTGGCGATCATCGGGTCGTAGTGGATGGCGATCTCGCCGCCCTCCTCCACGCCGGTATCGTTGCGCACGATCGCCGTGCCCTGCTGGCCCTCCTCCGGCGGACGGTAGGTGGTCAGCCGGCCGATCGAGGGCAGGAAGTTGCGGGTCGGGTCCTCGGCGTAGACGCGGCTCTCCACCGCCCAGCCGTTCAGCTTCACGTCGTCCTGGGTGATCGGAAGCTTCTCGCCGGCCGCGACCCGGATCATCAGCTCGACGAGGTCGAGGCCGGTGATCATCTCGGTGACCGGGTGCTCGACCTGCAGACGGGTGTTCATCTCCAGGAAGTAGAACGACTTGTCCTGCCCGGCGACGAACTCGACCGTCCCGGCCGAATCGTAGTTCACCGCCTTGGCGAGCGCGACCGCCTGCTCGCCCATCTTGCGGCGGGTCTTCTTGTCGAGGAGCGGCGACGGCGCCTCCTCGATCACCTTCTGGTTACGGCGCTGGATCGAGCACTCGCGCTCGCCGAGGTAGACGACGTTGCCGTGCTTGTCGCCGATCAGCTGGATCTCGATGTGGCGCGGGTCGGTGATGAACTTCTCGATGAAGACCCGGTCGTCGCCGAAGGAGGAGGCCGCCTCCGACTTCGCGCGGGCGAAGCCCTCCGCCACTTCCTCGCCCGAGTAGGCGATGCGCATGCCCTTGCCGCCGCCGCCAGCGGACGCCTTGATCATCACCGGGTAGCCGATCTCGTCGGCGATCTTCCTGGCGTGCTCGGGTGATTCGATCACGCCGAGGAATCCCGGAACGGTCGAGACCTCGGCGGCGGCTGCCGCCTTCTTCGACTCGATCTTGTCGCCCATGGCGGCGATGGCCCCCGGGTTCGGGCCGATGAACACGATGCCGGCGGCCTCGAGCGCCTTCGGGAAGGCTTCGCGCTCGGAGAGGAAGCCGTAGCCGGGATGCACGGCCTGGGCGCCGGTCTTCTTGCAGGCCTCGACGATCTTCTCGATCACGAGGTACGATTCGGACGCGGCAGCGGGCCCGATATGCACGGCCTCGTCGGCCATGGCGACGTGCACGGCGTCGCGATCGGCATCCGAGTAGACCGCTACGGTCTTGATGCCCATCCTCCGGGCCGTCTTGATCACCCGGCAGGCGATCTCGCCCCGGTTGGCAATCAGGATCTTGTCGAACATCGCTGGCGCACTGCTTTCGAGATCGCCGGATTGCGCACCGGCTTGACTGTCCCGATAGATCAGTTGCGCCGCGGACGGAAGCTGCGCCTTGGTCTGAGGCTCAGGCGGCCAGGGCGAAGGTCATGCGGGGGGCCTGGGCCGTGTCGCGGACGCGACGGTTGGCCTCCAGGGCGAAGGCGACCAGCGATTCGGCGCTGCTCTCGGCCTCGCGGACCACTTCCATGGCGATCCGGGCACCCACGGCGCTCGGGCCGTCGCGGCCGCTGAGGGAGGCGGCGAGCCACGCGGCGACGTCGCGGTCGATGTAGCCGGTCGGGCGCGAGCCCCACACCGCGAAGTCGACGACCGAGGCGACCAGGAAGTCGGCGAAGGCGTCGGAGCCGATCACCGCCCGCTCGAGGGCGATCAGCAGGTCGGCGTCCTCGCGGCTCATCAGGCCGTCCGGGAGAACTTCGCGCTTCAGGACGAGCAGGTCCTCGTCGCTGATCGTGCCGGCCGAGACAGCATGGTTGCAGAACTGTTGAACGGAAATGGTGGTCATGATCGCCTGCCTCCCCGACCTTTGTTGCGGTCGGCTCTAGTCCCTGTGTGTCTTCAACTTACGGGACCGCCCCCCTTCCAGAGGTTAATGGCGAGATCTGAACGGAAGTTCAGGTAAACACCCCCCGAGCAAGCAGGCTTATTGGGACGTTGACCGGTTGCGTTACCGGACGATGACCGTGGCCCCGACGGGGACCCGGTTGTAGAGGTCGACCACGTCGATGTTGCGCATCCGGATGCAGCCGGAGGAGACCGCCTGACCGATCTTCTCCGGCTCGTTGGTGCCGTGGATCCGATAGAGCGTGTCGCGGCCGCGATCCGACAGGTACAGGGCCCGGGCGCCGAGCGGATTCATCGGGCCGCCCTGCATGGCGTGGACGTGCGGCCAGCGCTTGATCATCTCGGCCGGCGGATTCCAGGCCGGCCATTCCGCCTTGCGGTCGATCCGGGCGGTGCCGGTCCAGCCATAGGCCTCGTCGCCCACCGAGACGCCGTAGCGCATCGCCCGGCCGTTCGGCAGGACGAGGTAGAGCTGGCGCTCCTTGGTCTCGACCACGATCGTGCCGGGCGCCTCCCGGGTCGGGTCGGCGATCTCGTAGCGCGCGAAGTGCGGATCGAACTCGGCCTCCGGGACGAGGGCCATGTACTCGGCGTCGCGGGCCGAGAGGGCGGGATCGGGCACGCCCTTGAAGGTGCAGCCCGCCAGGAGCAGGGCGCAGCCGAGTACCGAGATGATGCGCATGTCCCGCCTCGAGGATCGTCGCGGCCGCGGACGGAGGATCGGCGATCCGGATCCGTCCCGTTGACGAATCGCGCAACCATAAGGGGGCAACGGCACCCCGCCGTAGTCCGCGCGTTGGGCCCGTGGCACATTGCCGGCTCCTGTTGCCGGTGCGCGACAGGCGAGCATCCGGGAGCGACCCTCGTGACCACCCTCTACGTGAGCCATCCCGCCAGCTTCGATCACGAGGTTCCCGAGGGGCATCCGGAGCGGCCGGCCCGGATGCGCGCCGTGGAGCGGGCCCTGGAGGACGAGCGCTTCGCCGGACTCGTGCGGGCCACGGCGCCCCGCGGCGAGATCGAGGCCGTCACCCTCGCGCATCCGCGCGCTTACGTGGACGCCCTGGTGGCGGCGGTGCCCGAGCACGGCATGGTCGGCATCGATTCCGACACGATCCTGTCGGCGGGCAGCCTGGAGGCGACGCTCCGCGCGGTGGGCGGAGGGATGCACGCGGTCGACGCGGTCGTCGGCGGCGAGTGCCGCAACGCCTTCGTGGCCATGCGCCCGCCCGGCCACCACGCCGAGCGGACCCGCGCGATGGGCTTCTGCCTGTTCAACCACGCCGCCATCGCGGCCCGCCACGCCCGGCAGAAGCACGGCGCCGAGCGGGTGGCCCTGGTGGATTGGGACGTCCACCACGGCAACGGCAGTCAGGACATCTTCTGGAACGACGCCTCGGTGCTCTACTGCTCGACTCACCAGATGCCGCTCTATCCCGGGACCGGGTCGCCCTCCGAGCGCGGCGAGAAGGACACGATCGTCAACGTGCCGCTGCGGCCGAACGACGACGGCGAGGTCTTCCGGGAGGCCTTCGAGACCGGAATCCTGTCGCGTCTGGAAGCCTTCCGGCCCGACGTCATCGTGATCTCCGCCGGCTTCGACGCGCACAAGCTGGATCCTCTGGCCAACCTGCGCCTCGAGGCCGAGGATTTCGGCTGGGCGACCCGCCGCCTGATGGACCTCGCGGAGCGCTGCGCGGGCGGCCGGATCGTCTCGATCCTCGAGGGCGGCTACAGCCTCGAAGGGCTCGGCAAGTCGGTGGCGGCCCATGTCGACGCCCTGATGGGGCGCTGACGCGGCCGTTGCGGCCGTCCGCCGGCAAGCCATAATCGGCGGCTCGGGGGAGATCGCAGCCATGCCGCCACGGAACCGAACGATGCCGCCGGTGCATCGGCGCGCCCCCGGCGCTGGCGCCGGTTCGGGGCGATGACGCCGGCGGGATTCCTGACCTACGCGCTCGCCCTCGGCGTCGCGGCCGCGATCCCCGGGCCCGGAATCGTCGCCCTGGTCGCCCGGGCCCTGGGCGCGGGCTTCGGCGCCGCAATGGCTTTCGCTGCCGGCCTGATCCTGGGCGACCTGACGTACCTGGCCGCCGCCATCTTCGGCCTGTCGCTCGTCGCCGAGGCGTTCGGCGCGGTCTTCGTCGTCGTTCGCTACGGTGCGGCGCTCTACCTGGCCTACTTAGCGTGCCGCCTCTGGCGCGCGGCCGGAGCGGGGGCCCGGGTCGAGGCAGCGGCCCGCGACCGGCCGCTGGCCAGCTTCGTCGCCGGGCTGACCGTCACCCTGGGCAACCCGAAGACGATCGTCTTCTACCTCGCGATCCTGCCCACGCTCGTCGACCTGCGCGGCGTGACGGCGGCGGATTTCGCCACCCTCGTCATCGTCACGGCCGCGATCCTGCTCGCCGTGACGACGCCCTACGCGGCGCTCGCGGCGCGGGCGCGCGAGTCGCTGCGACGGCCGGCTTTCCGCGCGCGGCTGAACCGCGGTGCCGCCGCCATCATGGCCGGCGCCGCGGTCTGGACCGTCCTGCGCCGCGCTTGACCGGGCGTCCCGGTCCTGCCTCAGCCTTCGAGAGGCTCGTCGCCCAGGAGCTCGATGCCGAAGCCCGAGAGGCCGACATAGGAGCGCGACGAGGTCGCGAGGTTGCGGATGGAGACAACACCCAGATCGCGCAGAATCTGGGCGCCGAGCCCGATCTCGCGCCATTGCCGCGCCCGCAGCGCCTCCGTCCCCTCCTCGGTGACGTTCTTGACCGGCACGCCCGCGGTTCCGTCCCGGAGATAGACCAGCACGCCGCGGCCGGCGGCCGCGAAGCGCTTCAGCACGGCGTCGATCTGCTTGCCGCCGCCGATCACGTCGGCGGCGACGTTGGAGCGGTGCAGGCGCACCAGCACGTCCCGACCGTCGCCGATCTCGCCCATCACGAAGGCGAATTGCTGGATCGACTCGAAGGGCGTCGAGAACACGTAGGCGTTCACGTCGCCGTGGTTCGAGCGGACCGTGAAGTGGCCGACCCGCTCCACCAGCCGGTCGCGCGCCTGTCGGTAGGCGATGAGGTCGGCCACCGAGACCTGCTTGAGGCCGTGCTTCTCGGCGAAGGCCTCGATCTGCGGCCCCTTCATCACCGTACCGTCGTCGTTGGCGAGTTCGCAGATCACGCCGACGGGCGGCAGCTCGGCGAGGCGGCACAGGTCGACCGCCGCCTCCGTGTGGCCCGAGCGCATGAGCACGCCGCCGTCGCGGGCGATGAGCGGGAAGACGTGGCCTGGCCGCACGAAGTCGCCCGCGCCCATGTTGCCGTTGGCGAGCGCCCGCACCGTGTTGCAGCGCTGCTCCGCCGAGATCCCCGTCGTCAGGCCGTGCTTGACGTCGACCGTGACGGTGAAGGCCGTGCCCAGGGGGGCGTCGTTCGACGCCACCATGGGCGCGAGGTGGAGCCGCCGCGCCTCGCTCTGCGTGAGCGGCGCGCAGACGATGCCGCAGGTGTTGCGGATGATGAACGCCATCTTCTCCGGCGTGCAGAGCGAGGCTGCGACGACGAGGTCGCCCTCGTTCTCGCGGTCGTCGTCGTCGGTGACGACCACGATCTCGCCGCGGGCGAAGGCCGCGATGGCCTCTGTGACGGAGCAGTGGGGCACGGGCATTCTCGAATCGTTGGGACGGACCCGGATCAGGGCTGGGATCCGACCTGTCCGCGATGGCGCAGATAGTGATCGGCCAGCACGCAGGCCATCATGGCCTCCGCGACCGGCACGGCGCGGATGCCGACACAGGGATCGTGCCGGCCCTTGGTGACGAGATCCACCTCGGCGCCGTCGCGCGTGACCGAGCGGCGCGGCGTCAGGATCGAGGAGGTCGGCTTGACGGCGAAGCGCACCACGACCGGCTCGCCGTTGGAGATGCCGCCCAGGATGCCGCCCGCGTGGTTCGCCAGGAAGCGCGGCCGGCCGCCGTTCCCGGCGCGCATCTCGTCCGCGTTGTCCTCGCCGCGCAGGGTTGCCGCGGCGAAGCCGTCGCCGATCTCCACGCCCTTCACGGCGTTGATCGACATCATCGCGGCGGCGAGGTCCGCGTCCAGCTTGCCGTAGACCGGCGCGCCGAGGCCGGGCGGCACGCCCTCGGCCACGACCTCGATGACGGCGCCGACCGACGAGCCGTCCTTCCGGAGCCCGTCGAGATAGGTCTCGTAGAAGGAAGCCGTCTCGGCATCGGGGCAGAAGAACGGGTTGTTGCCGACCGCGTCCCAGTCCCAGCGGGATCGGTCGATGGCGTGCGGGCCCATCTGCACCAGGGCCGCCCGGATGGTCACGCCCGGAATGACCTTGCGCGCCACGGCGCCGGCCGCGACCCGCGCGGCGGTCTCCCGCGCCGAGGACCGGCCGCCGCCGCGATAGTCACGGATGCCGTACTTCACGTCGTAGGTGTAGTCGGCGTGGCCGGGACGGTAGCTGTCGCGGATCTCCGAGTAGTCCTTCGAGCGCTGATCCGTGTTCTCGATCATCAGCGCGATCGGCGTGCCGGTGGTGAGCTGGCGGCCGCCGGTGCGGTCGTCCGCGAACACGCCGGACAGGATCTTCACCTGATCGGGTTCGCGGCGCTGGGTCGTGAAGCGCGACTGGCCGGGCTTCCGGCGATCCAGCTCGGCCTGGATCTCCTCGGCCTCCAGGGGCAGGCCCGGGGGGCAGCCGTCGACGACGCAGCCGAGCGCGACTCCGTGGCTCTCGCCGAAGGTCGTGACGCGGAACAGGTGGCCGAAGGTGTTGTGCGACATGGCGCGGCTGCCTTAGCGCGGGAGCGCCGGGGGCACAAACTTGGTCCGTGCAGGGCGGCCGGGCAGACGCGCTGAGGCTGCCGCGCTCGGCGACGGGCCGGAGCGGCCTGAGGCCTCATGGTGCCCTCGGCGGACCGGGCAGATCGAGCCCGCCCCGCGCCTTCAGCGCCCGGTACGCCGCGACCGCCGCGGCGAGATCCCGGCGCAGCCGGCGCTCGTCGCCGAGATCGGCCAGGTCGTAGGTCAGGCCGAGGATGTGGGCGGCCTCGTAGCCCTCCGGCAATTCGCCCGCGCTGCCGAGTGTGATCGTCGCGTGCGGCAGCGCGCCGGCGAAGTCCGAAAGCCGCGCCCGCAGCGCCGCGCCGCTGGTGCGGAGATGGGTGCCGGCCGCCGCCGGGCCGTGGCTCCGGATCGCCGCCACCGTTCCCTGCGCCAGCGAGAGGTGCACCGCCTCGCGATGCGCGGGGAACAGGTAGACGAGGTAGTAGCCCCGCGTCGCGCTGGTGGTGACGGCGGGATCGAACACGGCGATCCAGGGGACCGCCGCCCACTTGCTCCCGCGCCCCGGGCTGCCCTTCACGAGGAACGGCCCGTCGATCGGCGCCAGCGCCGCGCGCAGCTCGTCCGGCGCGCCCTTGCGGATGACGGTGGCCAACGGGTGGCCGGCCGGCGGATCGAGCCGGGCGAGCGGGTACTCCTCGACGATCCGCCGCAGCGCGTAGCCGAGGCTCACGGCCGCGCCAGCACCCCGCCGGTGATGGCCTCGCGCACCCCGGTGGTCGACGGGAAGGTGATCGGCAGGCCGCGGAGCGAGCGCACCGCCAGGTACGCGAAGGCCTGCGCCTCGAGGTAGGCGGAGGACCAGCCGATCGCGTCCGCGGTCGTGATCTCGGCGCGCAGGTGGTAGTTCAGGAGGCGCACCAGCTCGCCGTTGCGGGCGCCGCCGCCGGCCACGATCCAGCGGGTCGGGACCTCGGGGGCATGGTCGAGGGCGCGGGCCACGGCCCGTGCCGTGAAGGCCGTCAGCGTCGCGGCGCCGTCCTCGGTGGAGAGCTGGCCGGCGAGCTTGTGGGAGAACCAGTTCCGGTCCAGCGACTTCGGCGGCTTGCGGAAGAAGAACGGGTGGGTGAGGAGCCAGGCCAGCAGCTGCTCGTCGGGCCGTCCGCGGGCAGCGGTGCGGCCGCCGTCGTCGAGGTTCTTGCCCTCGCGCTCCTGCATCCACTCGTCGATCAGCGCGTTGCCCGGTCCGGTGTCGAAGGCGATGACGCCGCCCTTCGAGTCGATCAGCGTCGCGTTGGCCACGCCGCCGATGTTGAGGATGCCGAAGGGCCCGTCGAAGCCCGACGCCTCGGCCAGCGCCTTGTGGAACACCGGGACCAGCGGCGCCCCCTGCCCGCCCGCCTCGATATCGGCCCGGCGCAGGTCCGCTACGACCGGGATGCCGAGCCGGGTCGCCAGTGCCTGGCCGTCGCCGATCTGGATCGAGATCCGCTGGTCCGGACGGTGGATCACGGTCTGCCCGTGGAAGCCGATCACGTCGATCTCGGAGGCGGTCAGGCCGTGCTCCTCCAGGAAGCGCTCCACGGCCTCGGCGTGGGCGAGGGTGACGAAGGCCTCGGCTTCCGGCAGTCGCCCGGGCCGGTCGCCGGGATGGAGCACGGACTCGGCGTCCTTGGTGGCGGCGCGCAGCAGCGTCTTCTCGTCGTCGGCGTAGCCGCGGTAGCCGGTGGGCCCCAGCGGCTCGAGGAAGTTGTTGTGGCCCTTGACCACGTGGACCCGCTCGCCGTCGGTCTCGATCAGCGCGATGTCCACGCCGTCCAGCGAGGTGCCGCTCATCAGTCCGATCGCGCGCATCATCGCCATGCCGTCCTGCCCCGTGCCTTTCGGCCAACGCCCTGCTAAGAGCGCGCCGTATCCTGAACCCAGCGCGAGCTAGCATGCGGGGCCTCGGCCTGTCGCGCCAGCGCGCGACCCGAGATCGCATCCATGACCGCCGAGAGCTTCGCGCCGAAATCCGACTTCCTGCGGATCCTGACCGAGCGCGGCTATATTCACCAGACCTCGGACCTCGCCGGCATCGACGCGGCGGCCCTCGAGGGCCGGCTCACGACCTATGTCGGCTACGACTGCACGGCGCCCTCGCTCCATGTCGGGCACCTTCTGTCGATCATGATGCTGCACTGGCTGCAGGCCACCGGAGGCAAGCCGATCGCCCTGATGGGCGGCGGCACCACCCGGGTCGGCGACCCGTCCGGCCGCGACGAGACACGGAAGATCCTGACCGTCGAGCAGATCGACGCCAACAAGGCCGAGATCCGCAAGACCTTCGACCGGTTCCTGCGCTTCGGAGAAGGCGCGAACGACGCCGTGATGGTCGACAACGCCGAGTGGCTGACGAAGCTCAACTACATCGAGATGCTGCGCGACGTCGGCCGCCATTTCTCGGTGAACCGCATGCTGTCGATGGACAGCGTGCGCCTCCGCCTGGAGCGCGACCAGGAACTGTCGTTCCTCGAGTTCAACTACATGATCCTCCAGTCCTACGACTTCGTGGAGCTGAACCGCCGCTACGGCTGCGTCATGCAGATGGGCGGGTCGGACCAGTGGGGCAACATCGTCAACGGCATCGATCTCGGCCGCCGCATGGGCACGCCGCAGCTCTACGCCCTGACCTGCCCGCTCCTGACCACGTCGTCGGGTGCCAAGATGGGCAAGACCGCGGCCGGCGCCGTCTGGCTCAACCCGGAGATGCTGAAGCCCTACGATTACTGGCAGTTCTGGCGGAACACCGAGGACGCGGACGTGGCCCGCTTCCTCAAGCTCTTCACCCTGCTGCCCATGGCGGAGATCGCGCGTCTCGCCGCCCTCGCCGGCTCCGAGATCAACGCGGCCAAGACGGTGCTCGCCACCGAGGCCACCGCGCTGATGCACGGCCGCGAGGCCGCGGAGGCCGCAGCCGAGACCGCCCGCAAGACCTTCGTCGAGGGCACGCTCGCCGCCGACCTCCCGAGCGTGACCGTGCCGTCCGCGACCCTGGAGGCTGGGCTCGGGGTGCTGACGGCCTTCGGGCCGGAGGTCGCCAAGCTCGTGCCCTCCACCAGCGAGGCGCGGCGGCAGATCAAGGGCGGCGGGCTGCGGGTCAACGACGTGCCGGTCACGGACGAGAAGGCAGTCCTCGGCCGCGGCGACGTGACCGCGGACGGCGTGATCAAGCTCTCCTTCGGCAAGAAGCGGCACGTGCTGCTTCGGCCGGAATGACCCGTCCGGCCGCCCGGATCCGCCACGAGGGGCGGCCCAAGTGAGTGCCGCCCGCATCCTGGTGATCGACGACGAGCCGCCGATCCGCCGGCTGCTCCGAACCGGCCTCGGGACGCAGGATTACGCGGTCGTCGAGGCCGCGGACGGGGCCGCGGCGGTCGCCGCCCTGGAGGCCGGCGGGGTGGATCTCGCGATCCTCGACCTCGGCCTGCCCGACATGGCCGGCCACGCCCTCCTGGCGGCGATCCGCGAGCGCTGGCCCGACCTGCCGGTCGTGATCCTGTCGAGCCGCGACGACGAGCGCGGCAAGGTCGAGGCCCTCGATCTCGGTGCCGACGACTACGTCACCAAGCCGTTCGGCATGAACGAGCTGCTGGCGCGCATCCGCACGGCCCTGCGCCACCGCCTCGCCATGCAGGGCGAGCGGCCTGTCTTCCGGGTCGACGACCTCTCGGTCGATCTCGTCCGACGCGTCGTCCGGGTGGGCGAGCGGGACGTCAAGCTGTCGCCGCGAGAGTACGAGTTCCTGCGCGTGCTGGTGCAGCATGCCGGCAAGGTGCTCACCCACGCGCAGCTCATGCGCCACGCGCCGGCCTCGTCGGATCCGCAGTACCTGCGCGTCTACATCCGGCAGCTGCGCCAGAAGCTCGAGCCGGACCCGGAGCGCCCGCGCTACCTGCTCACCGAGACTGGCGTGGGCTACCGCCTGCGCGCGCCGGACTGAGTCCGGCGCGCCGGCCGCCTCACGGCTCGAGGCCTTCCGCCGCGCGCCGCGCCGCCCGCAGCTTCTCGACCCGCGCCACCGAGAACACCGAGGCCTCGTAGAGGAGCAGCATCGGGATCGCGAGGGAGAGCTGCGAGATCACGTCCGGCGGCGTCAGGATCGCGGCGGCGACGAAGACCAGCACGATCGCGTAGCGGCGCTTCTCGCGCAGGAAGGCAGCGTCGATGATCCCGATCTGTCCGAGCAGCGTCAGGATGACCGGCAGCTGGAACGCGATGCCGAACGCGAAGATCAGCGTCATGATCAGCGACAGGTACTCGTCGACCTTCGGGAGCAGCTTGATCGTCGGCTCGCCGGCCACGCCAACCTGCTGGAGCGACACCGAGAACTTGATCAGCAGCGGCATCGCCAGGAAGAACACCACCAGCGCGCCGAGGACGAAGAAGATCGGCGTGGCGACCAGGTAGGGGAGGAACGCCTTGCGCTCGTTGCGGTAGAGGCCCGGCGCCACGAAGGCGTAGATCTGCGTGGCGATCACGGGAAAAGCCAGGAAGGCCGCGCCGAAGACGCTGAGCTTGATGTTGGTGAACACCTGCTCGAGGAAGTGCGTGGCGATCAGCTCGGCGTTCTGCGCGCCCACGATCGACACGTAGGGGTAGACCAGCACGTTGTAGATATCGCGCGAGAAGAAGAAGCACGCGAAGAACATCAGCACGAACGCGATCAGTGACTTGATCAGCCGCGCGCGCAATTCGATCAGGTGCTCGAGCAGGGGCGCCCGCGACGCCTCGATCTCGGCCTCGTCCGCCTCGCTGATCATCGGGCCGTCGTGCCGTTCTTGGACTCTTCGGAGGCGGGGTGCGCGGCGGGCGGTTCGGGCGGAGGCCCGAACGGATCGTCCACCGATCCGGGTACGGGCAGGGGCGCCTCCGCGGCTTCGGTCGCCGGTTGCCGGGTCGCCCCAGCGGCGGACGTGTCCGGATGCGTCCCGGCGGCGTGAGGCGCCGCGGCTTCCTGCTCGGCCTTCAGCTGCGCCGTGGCATCGGCCAGGGACCGGGTCTCGACGGAAGGGGTCTCGGGGCCGGGCTTCTCCGGACCCATCTTCTCCGGACCCATCTTGGCCCGGCCCTCGACGGCGCCCTTCAGCTCGTCGCGGATCGTCTGCACCGGATTGAAGGTCGAGCCCGCCGTGCGGACGGTGTTGCGGATCCCGTCGACCTCGCGGCGGACGTCGTCGAGTTCCGCCTCGCGGATCGCCTCGTTGAACTGCATCTGAAACTCGCCGGCCATGCGGCGCAGCTTCGACGTGATCTGCCCGACGGTGCGCAGCGCCTTCGGCAGATCCTTCGGCCCGATGACGATGAGGGCGACGCCGCCGATCAGCATCACCTCGCCCCAGCTCATGTCCAGCATGTCGTCGACGGTCCTGCTGCCCCGAGATCCGGCACGGCGGCCGGACCCCGTCAGGCTCTACACGAGCGCGCGCGCTCTGACGGTCCTACAGTCCAGCTCGCCGTCAGACCGGCTTGCGCTCGCCGCCGGGGAGATGGCTCGCCGGGATCGCGGTTCCGGGGCTCGTCTCGGTAGCGTGCGGGATGGTGCGGACCGGCTCGGCCGGGGGCGGCGCGGCCTGGACCGCCGGCGGCGTCTCGTCCTCGGCCATGCCCTTCTTGAAGGCTTTGATGCCCTTCGCGACGTCGCCCATCAGGTCGGACACCTTGCCGCGTCCGAACAGCAGCATCACGATGACCGCGACGATGACCCAGTGCCAGATACTCATGCTGCCCATGGCAACCTCCTGCGGGCGCCCCGAAGAAGCGGGAGCGTGACGCCACGTCCGGTTGAGGATTTCGGGGCGAACCTAGGGATCGCGCCGCCCGAACACAAGCAGAGGCGATGCCACGGCCGGTGGAAGGCCGCGGTGGAAGGCCGCAAGGTGTCTCAGGTCAGGCGGCCGCGAGGGCCGCGGCGAAGCGGTCCCGGGCCTCCGCGACGTCCAGCCCGTCGCCAGCGGGGTCGAGCCGCGCCAGCGCGGCGGCGGCGCGGCGGGCGGCCGCGCCGGTGAGTTCGGGCGCCGCCTCGGCCACGGCCCGCATCTCGTCCATCGCGCCGTTGCAGTGGAGCCCGACATCGATCCCCGCCGCGAAGGCGCGCTCCGTCCGCTCGCGGAACGTGCCGGTCAGCGCGTGCATGGACAGGTCGTCGGTCATCAGCAGGCCGTCGAAGCCGATGGCGCCGCGGATGATGTCACGGATGACGGTCGCCGACTGGGTGGCCGGCCGGTCGGGGTCGATGGCGGTGAAGACGACGTGCGCGCTCATCGCCATCGGCAGGTCGGCGAGCGCCCGGAAGGTCCGGAAATCCTGATCCGCGAGATCCGCGTTGGGCGCGTCGACCACCGGGAGGCCGTGGTGGCTGTCGCAGGTGGCGCGCCCGTGCCCGGGAATGTGCTTCATCACCGGCAGGACGCCGCCGGCCATCAGGCCCTCGGCCACGGCGCGCCCGATCTCGGCCACCCGCTCCGGGCTCGTCCCGTAGGCGCGGTCACCGATGATGTCGTGCGAGCCCGGCGCCGGCACGTCGAGGACGGGGGCGCAGTCGACGTTGATCCCGACTTCGGCGAGGTCGTGCGCCATGAGGCGCGCCCCGAGGCGGGCGACCGTGGCGGCGCTGCCGTTCAGGCGGCCGTAGCGGCCGCCGGCCGGGTAGGCCGGCCAGTGGGGCGGCCCCATGCGCTGGACCCGGCCGCCTTCCTGGTCGATCAAAACCGGCGCCTGCTCGGAGCCGACGCAGTCCCGGAGCGCACCGGTGAGGGCGCGGACCTCGTCGGGCGTCCCGATGTTGCGCTTGAACAGGATGAAGCCCCAGGGCTTCACGTCTCGGAAGAAGGCCCTCTCCTCCGCCAAGAGCGACTTACCGGAGCAGCCGAGGATCAGGGCGCGGGAGGTCATCAGGAACGGCTCGGACACTGCTCGGTGGCGGCGCGACGACGGCGCGTGGACGGCGGAGACCGCCGGGCGGTTCGTATCGATGGCGACAGAGTCGGGCGGGAACGGGGAGTGGGCAAGACCAAACCGCGGCCCGGGGGCGCCGGCCGGGGCGATCGCACCGCCCGTGTTGCCGTGCGGACTCGGTCGATCGTGCGGCGCGGATCACCGCGGACGGGCGCAATGTCCCGTCCGCGGCGCGACGTCAGGGGTTCAGTTCTTGGCCACGAAGCACTGGCCGCCCTCGCCCTGCAGGGCGCTGCACAGGCTCGCGGCCTGGGCCTTCTCCAGCGGTCCGACGCGGACGCGGTAGATCGTCTTGCCGTTGACCTCAGCCTGCCGAATCAGCTCGGGCTTGCCGGCGAGCTGCGAGTACTTGGCCTGCATCTGTCGGAACGCGGCCTTCGCCTCGGCGGCGGAGCTGCGTACCCCGAGCTGCACCGAGAAGCCACTCACCGGGCCGGACTTCACGGCGTCGTCGTCGGTCGTGGTGCTGGCGGTGGTGTCGGGCGCGGCCGCGCCGGGCGGGGCGACGGCGGCGATGCGCTGGGCGGCCTTCGGCGGCGGCTTCACGGCCACCGGCTTGGGCGCCGGCTGCTCGACCGCGGCTTCCGGCTGCGCGTCGACGGGCGTCGCGGTGGCCGCCGGCATGGCGGCGGCGGTCTGGCGGACGGGCTTGGACTTCGCGGGCGGCGGGGCCGCCGGCTCGTCGCTCGGCAGGACCATGGTGGGGATCGGGGCCGGCCCGGCATCGGCGGCCTGCTGCTCCCGCGGCGGCGGCGCGGGCGGCGCCTCGGGCTTGACCGCGACGGTGCGCACGCGGCGCGGTTCACCGAACGCCTCGAACGGGCCGTTGCCCGGCGTCGTGCCGCCCTGGGCGCCGGTCGGCTGCGACGGGCCCTGGGCCGCCCGCGCGGCCTCGGCCACGTCGAGGGGCTGCTCCTCGCGGTTCACGATCTTGATCTGGCCGTCCTTCTTGCCCTTCGGGTCGTAGATCTGCCGGTTCTGATCCGGGATCTCGACGCCGTCGGCCACCTTCGGGGCGACCTTGAGGGGTGTGGAATCGGCCTGGACCACCGGCACGCCGCCGTGGCCCGAGTTGCTCAGGCCCTTGTAGGTGAGCGCCCCGGTGACGGCGATCGCCACCACGGCCACGCCGGCGCCCACGGAGACGAGGCGCCGCCGCGGATTGGCGCGACGGAGCGCGCGGCTGTCCGCGTAGGTCTCGTCGTCGCCTGTGGCGGTCGGGCCGCTCTCCGCGGCGTAGCCGGAGCCCTCGCGGTGCGTGTCCTGTTCCACGGAGGCGAGATACTGGTCGAACGCGTCGGCCGGCGTCGCCTTGGCGGCCTCCGGGGCGAAGCTCGGCTCGACCCGGGCATTCCAGCCCGCCTGCTGCGGCGCGGCGGGCGCCACGGCGCGCATCTCGTCGCGGGCGGCGAGCAGCGCGCGGAACGGATCGTCCTGGCCGACGATGCGGGCGAGTTCCGCCAGCGGGTCGGCCTTGCCGGACGCCTGCGGCGTCTGGCCCTTATCCTGACGCAGATCGCGCGCGAGGGCGTCCAAATCGACCTGAGCGCGCGAAGCGTTCGTCATGGCAGCATCCTCACATCAACGCCGAAGACCGGCCCGATGCACTCGGGCCTATCGCATCTCGTCCGGCGCGGTCACACCGAGAATCGCAAGGCCGGCCGCCAGCGTGCTCCGCAGAGCTTCGACGAGCGCCAGCCGGGCCCACGTCGACTTTCGGTCGGTTGCATTAACAAACCGTAATTGCGGCAAGTCTTTGCCCTTGTTCCAGAAACTATGCAGCGCGGAGGCCAGTTCATAGAGGTGGAAGGCGATCCTGTGCGGCTCGTGCGCCAGCGCCGCGGATTCGAGGACCCGCGGGTACTGCGCGATGAGGCGCATCATCTCGATCTCGCCCGGGTCGCTCAGCACGGCGAGGTCCGCCTCGCGGGCCAGCGCGGCGGCCGAGAGGTCGGCGTCCGGGAACGCCTCGCGGGCCTGCCGCTGCACCGAGCGGACGCGGGCATGGGCGTACTGGACGTAGAAGACCGGGTTGTCCTTCGACTGCTCCACCACCTTGGCGAGGTCGAAATCCAGGGTCGCGTCGTTCTTCCGGTAGAGCATCATGAACCGGATCGCGTCGCGGCCGACCTCGTCGATCACGTCGCGCAGGGTCACGAACTCGCCGGCCCGCTTCGACATCTTGACCGGCTCGCCTGCGCGCAACAGCCGCACCAGCTGGCAGAGCTTGACGTCGAGCGTGGCCTTGCCGTCGCTGACCGCCTTCACGGCGGCCTGCATGCGCTTCACGTAGCCGCCGTGATCGGCGCCGAGGACGTCGATCAGCTCGGTCGCGCCGGCGAGATACTTGGCGCGGTGGTAGGCGATGTCGGAGGCGAAATACGTGTACGAGCCGTCCGACTTCAGCAGCGGCCGGTCGCTGTCGTCGCCGAATTCCTTGGTGCGAAACAGCGTCTGCTCGCGGTCCTCCCAGTCCTCCGGCAGCTGCCCCTTGGGCGGCGGAAGGCGACCCTCGTAGACGAGGCCCTTGGCGCGCAGCTCCGCGAGCAGGGCCTTCACGGCCCCGCTCTCCTGAAGCGTGCGCTCGGAGAAGAAGACGTCGTGGCGGATGCCGATCGCCGCCAGGTCGGCCCGGATCATGTCCATCATCATGCCGAGCGCGGTCTCGCGCACCGTGGGCAGCCACTCCGCCTCGGGCTTGTCGAGGAGCGCGCGGCCGTGCGTCTGGGCCAGCTGGGCGCCCACGGGCTTCAGGTAGTCGCCCGGATAGAGGCCCTCCGCGATGGCGAAGGGCTCGCCGAGGGCCTCGCGGTAGCGCTGGAAGGCCGAGCGGGCCAGCACATCGACCTGAACGCCGGCATCGTTGATGTAGTATTCGCGCGTCACCTGCCGGCCGGCCGCGACGAGCAGGTTGCACAGGGCGTCGCCGAACACCGCGCCCCGGCCGTGGCCGACATGCATCGGCCCCGTCGGGTTCGCCGACACGTACTCGACGTTGATCGGGCCGCCGGGCAGCCGCGCGCGGCCGAACGCCTCCGGGGCCTCCAGGGCGTCGCGTATGACCGCGTGGAAGATCGCGGGGTCGAGCCGGAGATTGATGAAGCCCGGCCCGGCGACGCTCGCCTCGACGATCCGCGGATCCGCGCGGAGCTCGGCCGCTAGGGACTCGCCCAGCGCCTTCGGGTTGGCCCGCGCCTCCTTGGCAAGGACCAGGGCGGCGTTCGTGGCGAGGTCGCCGTGCGAGGCGTCGCGGGGCGGCTCGACCACCACGCGGCCCAGGTCGAGGCCCTCGGGCAGGTGGCCGGCGCGGGTCAGCGCCTCCACGGCCTCGCGCACGCGCGCCTCGAACAGGGCGAAGATGTTCATGGGTCTCGATCTCGCTCGCGCGGGGGTCTCGTCGCCCGGCCCGTCCGGCCGGCGCCCGCCCCGGCGGTCTAGCAAGGGGGCGGGAGGGTGTCACGGCGCCGGGCCGCGCGCCGGCCCCGCGGAGTCCGCGTTCGCGGCATCGCCCCGGTAACCACGTGGGCGCCGACGCGGCGTTATCCCGCGCGACGAATACGGATCGCGCAGTGTCCGTCTTGTCTTGACCGAGACGAAGCGGTGTCATCGCCGCCGATCGTGAGTGTGCCGATCGCGGAGTTACTGATGAAGACCTTGACGATTGCGGGGACGGCGCTCTGCGCCCTCATCCTGGCCGCGCCGAGTGCCGAGGCGGGCGGCTTCCGCGGCGGCGGATTCCACGGTGGCGGCTTCCACGGCGGCGCTTACCGCGGCGGTTTCCGGGGCGGCTACGGCTACCGCGGCGGCTACGCGGCCCGCGGCTTCTACGGGCGCGGCTACGGGTACGGCTACCGTCGCGGCTACGGCGGGGCCCTCGGCTACGGGCTGGCCGGCGCGGGGATCGGCCTCGGGCTCGGACTCGCCGCCGGGAGCGGCTACGGCTACGGTGGTTACGGGTACGGCTACCCGGCCGCCTACGGCGGGTACGGCTACGGGTACGGCTACCCCGCCGCCTACGGTGGCTACGGCTACGGCGGGTGCTACGGCAGCTTCACCTGCGGCTGCGGCTGCTGATCCGAACCGCCCCGCGCCGGGCCCTCAGGGCTCGGCGAGGGGCAGCCCCCGGCTGGGCAGCTCCCAGTGCAGGTCCGGCGTCGTCGCGTAGAGCTTGCGATGCGCCAGGACCGCGTAGGTGTCAGTCATGCCGGCGATGTAGTCGGCGACCCGGCGGGCGACCCGCGCCTCGGTGGTGCCTTCGAGGCCGGCGCTCCACTCCTCCGGCATCCGGGAGGGCGTCGCGGTGAACGCGGCGAACAGATCGTTGACGATGGCATCGGCCTTCTTCCGCACGGCCACCACGCCCGGATGCCGGTACATCCGCTCCCACAGGAAGCGCATGATGTCGGCGTCGGCCGCCGCGATCTCCGGCGAGAACACGATGACCGGCTGGTCCGCGTTCCGGATGTCCTCGACGCGGCCCGGGTCCAGGGCGGCGATGCGGCGGCCGCCCTCGCGGATGACGTCCTCGACGAAGCGGGTGATCACCCGCCGGGCGAGCTCGTGGATCATCCGCGACGGCTCCAGGCCCGGATGCAGCCGGTCGATCTCGTCGAGCAGTCCGGCCAGGAAGGGGACCGCCCGCAGCTCCGGGATCTCGAACAGCCCGGCGCGCAGCCCGTCGTCGAGGTCGTGGGCGGCGTAGGCGATGTCGTCGGCCAGGGAGGCGGCCTGGGCCTCGGGGCCGGCCTGGCTCCACAGGTCGAGGGGGTTCAGCGCGTCGTACTCGAGGATCGCCGCCGGGATGCCGCGGGCGGCGTAGCGGCGCGTCGGCCGGCCGTCCGCGGTGAGCAGCGGGCCGTTGTGCTTGACGAGGCCCTCCAGCGTCTCCCAGGCGAGGTTCAGCCCGTCGAACCCGGCGTAGCGCCGCTCCAGCCGCGTCACGATCCGCAGCGCCTGGGCGTTGTGATCGAAGCCGCCGTGGCGCGCCATGCAGGCGTCGAGGGCGTCCTCGCCGGTGTGACCGAAGCAGGTGTGGCCGAGGTCGTGACTGAGGGCCAGCGCCTCCGCGAGATCCTCGTCGAGGCCGAGCGCGCGCGCGAGCGCCCGGCCGATCTGGCTCACCTCCAGGGTGTGGGTCAGACGGGTGCGGTAATGGTCGCCCTCGTGATGGACGAAGACCTGCGTCTTGTGCTTCAGCCGCCGGAACGCCGTCGAGTGGATGATCCGGTCGCGGTCGCGCTGGAAATCGCTGCGGGTCGGCGATCCGGCTTCCGGGATCAGGCGTCCCCGGGTCCGGGCCGGGTCGGTGGCGTAGGGCGCGCGCCAGCGCTCACCGTTCGGTCGCACGGCATCCGCTCTCGAACTCACGCACCCTGCTCATGACGGCTCCCCGCCCGGCGCGTTGCGGCGCGGGCTTGCGGCTCATATCTTGTGGGTCAGGGCGCACTCGGCAACGGGCCGGGCGCGCCGTCCACCGAACGAATGCGTGGCCAGAGACCGATGGCTGAGATCACCCTGACCGCCCGCGCGGCCAAGCGCATCAACGAGATCATGGTGTCGGAGCCGGCCGGTTCGTCGCTGCGGATCAGTGTCAACGGCGGCGGCTGCTCGGGCTTCTCCTACGCCTTCGACATCACCCGTGCCCGCGAGGCGCAGGACGTCGCGATCGAGCGCGACGGCGCCACCGTGATCGTCGATCCGGTCTCGCTCGAGTACATGAGCGGCTCGACCATCGACTTCGTGAACGACCTCATCGGGCAGTCCTTCAAGATCGAGAACCCGCTCGCCACCGCTTCCTGCGGCTGCGGCACCTCCTTCTCGTTGTAGCACGCGGCGCGGCGCCGCCGCGCCGTTGCGTCCGTACGACACCGGTCCCGGCTCGATCGCCCGGGCCGGCGCGCGCGATTGCCTCGCCCGGCAAAACGCGGCACGGCTAGGGCATTCCCGCGAGAGCCCTGGTCCGGACGCTGCCATGAACCACCCGAAGGCCCGTCTCCGCCTCCGGTCGGCCCGGGCGACGGCCGCCATGCTGGCCCTCCTCGGCCTCGCGCCGGCGCCGCTCGCCGCGCAGGAGGGCGCCGCCGCCGTCCAGGACGTGACCGTCAACGACGTGGTGATCCCGCTCGGCGGCACGCTGCTGAAGGCGCCGAAGCTGACGGCGAGCGGCACGCGCCTCTCCAAGGAGGATCTCGCGGCGATCCTGCGGCCCGATTCCAACGTGCCCTGGGAGCAGCGGCTCGCCCGTCTCGACGCCGGCAGCCTGACAGTCCCGGTCCTGACCTCCGAGAACGCGGGTCCCGGCGACAACCGGCAGACCGTCACCTACCGCGACGTGGTCGCCCGCGACATCCGGGCCGGCCGCGTCGGCGAGCTGACGGCGGCCGGCGCGACCGTCAGTTCCGTCGCGGGCCCGAACCGCGGGTCCGGAACCTACGGTCAGGTGCGCGCCACGGACCTGGATCTCGCGGCGCTCAGCCGGCTCTACACGGTGCCCGGCGACGGCAAGGGACCGGTCCAGCGCGTCTACGGCGCCGTCCAAGTCTCGGACGTCACCTACTCCGACGCGCGCGGCACCACCGTGAAGATCGCCCGCCTCGACGGCCGGGACCTCGGCGGCCGGCAGGTGCCGGACGGCTGGGGCGGCGCCTTCGCCATCGTGGCCAACGGCTTCGACGGATCCAGCGACCGGCGCCCGCTGGCCGCCGCCGCCGCCGATCTCATCGACGCCACCTCGGTCGGCACCCTCGAGATGCAGGGCCTGAGCGTCAGCGACACCGACCCGAAGGGGCCGGTGCTGTTCGAGATCGGCCGGGCCGCCTACACGTCGGCGGGCCCGGAGGGCGGCACCATCTTGGACAACCTGTCGATGACACGCGGCGCGCTGCGGATCCATGTCGGCCGCGTCGCCGCCCTGGGGACGTCCCTGGCGCCGACCGTCGCGACCCTCCAGGGCATCGCCGCCGAGCCGACGGGCGGGGCCGGGTTCTCCGACGTCGAGATGCGCCGGCTGACGCCGAAGCTCGGCACGCTCACCCTCACCGACCTGTCGATCGATCTGCCGCCCGAGGCTGAGCCCGAGCGGGCGCCGCCCCGCGACGTCCGGCCCCCGGCCCGCGGCGCCCTGCCCGAGCCGGGCCGGTCGGCGCGGACGCCCGAGCCGAGGCCGGCCGATAAGACCGGGGATCCCCTCGCGGTCACGGTGTCGCCGCGGCCGGCTCCCCGCATCGCCCTGCGCGAGGCGGCCTTGGCCTTCGGCCCCCTGACCGAGGGCGTGCCCAGCGCGACCCGCATCAGCCTCTCCGGCCTGAGCCTGCCCGCGGACCTGCTCGCGGGTGCGCCGCTCGTCGGCCTGTTGCCGGCCTACGGCTACCGGGACCTCGACCTCAACCTCGTGGCCGACGCGAGCCTCGACGAGAAGGCCCGCGACCTCGCCCTGCGCGAGGTCACGATCTCCGGGCGCGACATCGGCACGGTTCGCCTCTCCGGCACGCTGGGAGGCATCGGGCCCGAGCTGTTCTCCGGCACCCTGCCGGCGGCGACGATGGTGATGTTCTCGGGGAGCGCCAAGACCCTCGACCTGACGGTGGAGAATGCCGGCCTGTTCGAGCGCTTCCTCGCCGCGCAGTCGAAGGATCTCAGCCTCAAGCCGGACGAACTGCGCAAGGAATACGTCACTGCCAGCCTGCTCGGCGTGCCGATCATCCTCGGCAACAGCGCGGCGGCCAAGGGGATCGGCGCCGCCATGGGCCAGTTCGTGATGAAGCCCGGCAAGCTCGTGGTGCACGCCAAGTCGAAGGAGCCTGCGGGGATCGGCTTCATCGACCTCGGCGCGGCGCGCTCGCCGGCCGCCGTCCTCGACCGGCTCGAGGTCGAGGCGAAGGCGAACTGAGAGACGCCGGGACCGGACGGCCCCTAATCCCTGGCCGGTCCCGACGCCCGCGTGTCAGGAGGGCCAGTTCATGCTCGCCATCCGCCTCTCGAAGGCCGCCCTCGTCGGCGCCCTGGCGCTGACCTGCACCCTGGTCGTGTACGGCAACGTCGTGGAGCCCGCGGTGAACCTCGCCTTCGTGCAGCACGTGCTGTCGATGGATACGATCCTGCCGGATTCGGGGATCGCCGACCGCTCCATCACGGATCCCGTGCTGCAGCGCGGCGCCTTCACGCTGATCGTCGTCGCGGAGGCGCTGACGGCGCTCCTGCTCTGGATCGGCGTGGCGCTGATGCTCGCGCGGCTACGGGCCCCGCGCGGCGCGTTCGCCCGGGCCAAGACCTGGGCGGTCGCGGGCCTCAGCCTCGGCTTCCTGGTCTGGCAGGGCGGATTTCTGGGCATCGGCGGCGAGTGGTTCGGCATGTGGATGTCGAAGGTCTGGAACGGCCAGGAATCCGCCTTCCGCTTCGCCATGACGGTGCTCGGCGTGCTGATCTACGTCGCCCTGCCCGAGGCCGGGGATCCGGACGGAATCCGCGGGGGCTGAGACCGCGCGACCGACTCCGCGACCGACTCCGCGACCGTCGGGGCACGCGTCCGCGGGGTCCGTTCGGGGCCCGGCCGCCGCGCCGCGCTCATGCTCCGCCGGGCCGCGGCGCGCCGCGCGCCGTCGTGCGTGCGAGCGCCGTCGCGGCCAGCGCCAGGGGCGCGAACGAGACCCAGAGAACCGTGTCCCAGCCGTAGCTCGTCAGAAGGCCGCCGGACGAGAATGAGCCCAGGGCCACCATCCCGAACACGATGAAGTCGTTGATCGACTGCACCCGCGTCCGCTCCTCCGGGCGATGGCAGTCCAGCACCATCGCGGAGGCGCCGACGAAGCCGAAGTTCCAGCCGACGCCGAGGAGGACGAGGGACAGCCAGAAATGGCCGACATCCGCGCCGGCGAGCCCGACGAGCGCGGCCGCGCCCGTCAAGGCGAGGCCGGTCGCCACCACGCGGGACGCGCCGAAGCGCGTGATCAGCCGCCCGGTGAAGAAGCTCGGGCCGTACATGGCGATGACGTGCCATTGCAGGCTGAGATTGGCATCCTCCTGCGCGTGACCGCACAGGCGCATGGCCAGCGGGGCGGCCGTCATCACGAAATTCATCAGCAGGTAGGACACGGCCCCGCAGATCACCGCGATCACGAAGCGCGGCTGCGCCAGGATGACGGCCAGCGGTCGCCCGCCTGAGACGGTCTCTGCGGCCGGTCGCGGCAGGCGAACGCCCGCCAGGACGAGGGCGGCCGCACCGGCGACGGCCGCCTGGGCCAGGAAGGTGGCCGCGAACAGGTGGGGGGGCGACAGGTTCATGGTGTGGGTGACGAGCTGCGGCCCGATCACGCCGCCGAAGACGCCGCCCGCCATGACCGCCGACAGCGCCCGCGGCCGCCGTTCGGCCGGAACGCAGTCCGCCGCGGCGAAGCGGAACGAGAAGACCACGGCGGCGTAGGCGCCGCCGAGGAACATCGCCGCGCAGAACAGCCAGAAGTCGGCCGCGACGATCGCCCAGGCCGAGAGCAGGCCGACGAGCACACCGCAGCCGGTGCCGACCATGAAGACGGTGCGGCGCCCGTAGCGCCTGGCGATGCTGCCGGTCGGCAGGGCGCAGGCGGCCATCCCGACGACGAAGATCGAGATCGGCAGCGTGGCGAGGACCTTGCTGGGCGCGAGCATGTTGCCGACGACCGCGCCCGTCGCGAACACGACCGTCGAGTTCGCCCCGGCGAGGGCCTGCGCGACGGCCAGTCGGACCACGTTGCCGGTCCCCGACCGTTCGGCGGCGACGGGTTCGAGGGCGATGGCCGAAGGGGAGGTGCGGGACATCGGGAGGCTCGGGTCTCGGTGGGTCGCCACGGTCGGGCGGAGCGGCGACCCGCGATGCCCGGGGTCGACCGCGGACGGATCGGGTCCGACGGGCGCATCGGTATAGCGGTCGCCCGCCCGTGCGTAGCTCGACGCGGTGACAAACCGTGCCTCTCGGTCGTCGGCTTCGGCTCGAGCGTTCGGGCCGATCGGCCCGGCGGCGCTCGTTCGCCGCCGGTTGGCGGGATGAAGGACCGCGATGCCGAGCGGTCGCCCCTACCGAGTCGCCTCCGCCATGTACGATCTCGCCTCGCTTCCCGACATCGCCTCCGCCGCGTAGGTGAACGTGCCCCGGTCCAGCACCTCCCGCGCCGCGCGCGCGAGACCGCCGAGGGCCGCCCGCGCGAAAGACCCGCCGACGCTGATCCGCTTGACGCCCGCCGCCTCCAGCTCGGCCACCGTGTACTGCCGGGGCGACAGGCCGGCGACGACGTTCACCGGGCGGCTGATCGCGGCACAGACCGCCCGAATGGCCTCGAGGTCCGGCAGGTTCGGCGCGTAGAGGACGTGCGCTCCCGCCTGCTCGAAGGCCTGGAGGCGGCGGATCGTGTCGTCGAGGTCGGGCCGCCCGCACAGGTGGTTCTCGGCGCGCGCGGTCAGCACGAACGGGAGCCGGCGCGCGGCCTCGGCCGCGGCGGCGACTCGCTCGACGGCGTGACCGAAATCGAAGATCGGACTGGCGGCGTCGCCCGTGGCGTCCTCGATCGAGCCGCCGACCAGCCCGATCTCTGAGGCCCGGGCGATCGTCAGCGCGCACGCCTCCGGGTCCGTCCCGAACCCGTCCTCCAGATCGGCCGTCACGGGCAGGTGGGTCGCGTCCACGATGGCGCGGGCGTTCTCCAGGATCGCGTCCCGCGACAGCGAGGCGGTGGAGTCCCGCCGTCCGACGGCGAACGCGAACCCGGCGCTCGTCGTCGCCAGCGCCTCGTAACCGAGGGCGGTCAGGATCCGCGACGAACCCGCGTCCCATGGGTTGGCCACGACGAACGCGCCCGGCCGCTCGTGCAGCGCCACGAAGACCCGATGTTTCGCCTCTAGGTCGGCCATGCGCACCCCCGTGGATCGATCCTACGCTGCTCGGGCGGCCCGGGGAAACGGCGGGTGTGGCACCGGATCGACCGACGTCGGGGCCGAAGTCGGATGGTCCTTCGGTTCCGGTGGCGCCCGGACCTCAGCGCGCGATCCGGACGCGCGGGTTCGTCCGAACGACCGGCGCAGCACGCCTCACTGCGCGATGATCTCGGGATGCCGCGCGGCGAGGTTCGCCCGGGTCGTCTCGGCCCAGGCGCGGTCGCGGTCGCGGCGCGGCCGGTCGAGGCGCACGTCGGCGATGAGGCTCGCCGGGCGCCGCGAGACCAGCAGCAGGCGGTCTGCGATCCCGATCGCCTCGGCGACGTTGTGCGTGACCATCAGGACGCTCATGCCGGCCCGGTCCACCGTGTCCACCACGAGACCGCGCAGCTCGGCGGCGGCGGCGTCGTCGAGGGACACGAACGGCTCGTCGAGCACGAGGACCCGCGGCCCGTCGGCCAGCGCGCGCGCCAGAGCCACGCGCCGCTGCATCCCCAGCGACAGGGCCTTCGGGTAGCGCGTCCGCCACGCCGTCAGGCCGAGCCGCGCGAACAGCTCGTCGAGATCGCGGTTCCGCCGCGCCCGGGGCAGGCCGAGGCGGACATTGTGCTCGACGCTGCGCCAGGGCAGCAGCCGCGGCTCCTGGAACACGATGCCCGCCCGGTCCGCGCCGGAGACGCGGCCCTCGAACGCGGTGTCGAGGCCGAGCAGGATCCGCAGGGTGGTGGTCTTCCCGGCGCCCGACGGCCCGATCAGGCAGACGATCTCCCCGGCGGCGACGCCGAAGGTGAGGTTCCGAACGGCCTCGACCGGCTCGGCCCGGGCGGGCCGGTACCATTTCGACGCGATCGCGACCTGGAGGACGGGCTCAGCGCCAGCGACGGACATAGGCTTCGAGCCGCTGCAGCAGGAGGACGTCGATGCCGATCATCACGGCCATGAAGACGAGGCTGTAGCCGATGATCGCCGCCACGTCGGTGCTCTGGACGAAGTAGTAGTTGATCGCGAAGCCGACCCCGTCCGGGCGCCCGAGCAGCTCCACCACGAGCACGATCTTCCAGGCGAGCGACAGGCCCGACCGCGCCGCCGTCACCATGTAGGGCTGGAGCTGCGGGATCAGGATGTCGAGGGCCCAGCTGCGCCGGTCGAGCCGGTAGGCGCGGGCCATCTCGTCGAGCCCGGGATCGAGGTTCCGCGCCCCCTCGCGCACGATCACCGCGACGTTCGGGAGCTTGTTGAGCACCACCGCCAGGATCGCGGCGGTCTCGGTGAGCCCTACCCAGACGTAGGCCAGGACCGTGATCACCAGGGCCGGCGTGTTGAGGAGGACGAGCAGCGGCGTGTCGAGGGTGAGGTCGGCGGCCTTGGACCGTCCGAGCGCCACGCCGAGGACGACGCCGAGGATCATCGCCACGGTGAAGGAGATCGCCACGCGGAGCAGCGTCATGCCCACGTTGTGGGCGAGATCGCCGCGCTCCGCCTCCTGAACGATGAAGCGCAGCACCGCCAGGGGCGCCGGCAGCAGGCGCGAGCCCGCCTCGAGCGCGGCGATCTGCCAGGCGGCGAGGAGCACGGCCAGGGACGCGATGCGGGTCAGCGCGCCCATGCGGTCCCGGTGCTCGGGACGGCCGCCGCGCGCGCCCGCCGGACGGGGGCCTCAACCATTGCGGCCGGTGTAGTAGAGGTCCGGCGGGAGCGCGTCGCCCTTGCCGACGAGGCGGGCGCCGCCGAGCCGCGCCATCACCGCGTAGAGCTTCTCGGCGTCGGCGCGCTCCTCCGCGGTGGAGCGGCGCGGGATGCCGGCCAGGAAATCGTGCTTCAGGGCCTCGAAGGTCGCCTCGTCCTCCGCCGCCATCAGCGGGCGCACGATCTGCCACGTGCTCGGATCGGACGCGAGCATGTCCTTGGCGGCGCGCGAGGCCCGGGCGAAGGCCGCCACGGCCGCGGGCTTCTCCTTCACGGTGGCGTCCTGGAACAGGTAGCCGATCAGCGCCACGTCTCCGGGGACCCCGAGGGCGTGCATGATGTCTTCCGCGCCGACGAGCTGCCGGTACCCCTTGGCCTTCAGCCGGGCGCAGTAGGTCCAGTAAGTCAGCGCCGCGTCGAGGGCGCCCTGCTCCAGCTTCAGCGTGATCAGCGGCGGCGCGCCGTAGGCGATCTCGGCGGCCTGCTCGAGGTCGATGCCGGCCGCGTCCTTGGCCTGTGCTCGGAGGAGCAGCCAGTTCTTGTCCAGGGGGCCGCCGGCCACCCCGAGGCGCTTGCCCGCGAGATCCTTGAGGCTCTTCACCGGGCTGTCGCCCGGAACCATGACGCCGCCCTCGGAGGTCGAGTACGGGATGAAGCGCACCGCCTGGCCGTCGTTGCCGAGGCGCGCGGCCCAGAGCAGGTCGCCGATGATCGTGTCGACCTGCCCGCCGATGAAGCTGATCCGGGCCGCGTCGTTGCCCGCGAGCTTGACCGCGTCGAGCGCGAAGCCGTTGGCCGTGTCGAGGCCGCGGGCCTTGATCACCGCCGCCTCCCAGGTGGACGTGCCGAAGGGCAGGCTCCCGAGTCGGATCGTGGGCACGTCGGCGCGCGCCGCCCGCAGGCCGAGGCCGCCGAGCAGGCCCCCGGCGAGCATCGCGCGCCGTGACAGCATCACGCCTTCTCCCATCGTATTGCGCAGTCTTCAGCGGCGGCAGACTGGAGTGCCGACCGAGCCGGACGCCATTGGCAAAAGGTCATAGGGCTCACACCGGTTTCCGTCCACCGTGGCAAACACGCTTGCGCGCAACTGGCCGCGGCGGCACCCTCGGCCGCGACGGCTTCATCGGAGACGGGATCATGAGCGAGCGACGCGAAGGCGCACTGGACCAAGCGACCGTGGAGGCGCGGCTGAAGGCCGAGCTGCCCGCGTGGCGCCTGGAGGACGGGTGGATCCGGCGCACCTACAAGACGTCCGGCTGGAAGAGCACCCTGATGGTGATCAACACGGTCGGGCACCTCGCCGAGGCGGCGTGGCACCATCCCGACATCACGGCATCGTACGCCTGGGTCGAGGTCCGGCTGATGAACCACGCGGCCAAGGGCATCACCGACAAGGACTTCGCCCTCGCCCGGAAGATCGAGGAGGTCGTGTCCTGGCAGCCGGGCCTGGAGGGACAGGGGCTCGAGGGCACCCCGACGGATCCGCGCTTCGCCTACATCAAGTACGAGAAGTAGCGGCCCGCCGGCGTCACCGGGGCTCCTTCACCCGGCGGCACTCCGTCTTCAGGTAGGCGGTCTTGCCGATCTCCTCGCGCAGCTCGGTGCGGGCGATGATCTCCTGCCAGCCGGTGGCGCAGCCGAGCTCGTTGGCGACCCGGACCTTGCGCACTTCGAGCGCCTGGGCGTCCGTGCAGGAATCCTGGGCGATCCCGTTGGCGCAGACCAGGACGACGGCGATGAAGGCGTTCATGGGCGGGACGGTCCTCGTTTCCGTCGCACCCTACGCGCCGGAGCACCGTCGGGTTTCCGGCGACGCGGCCCCGCCCGCGCGAAAGATCGTCACGGTCGGCCCGCCCTGAGGGGGCGGAGGGGCGGGCCGACCGTTTCTCGCAGCGCCCGCAGGCGCTGCGATCGCGTGAACCGGCGGATCAGCCGGCGTGAGCCGTGGGCGTGCCGCTCGCCTCCGGGCGGATGCGGTAGCAGCCGATGTAGAGGGCCGGCAGGAACAGCAGCGTCAGGAAGGTCGCCGCCAGGATCCCGCCGATCATCGCGAAGGCCATCGGCCCCCAGAACACCTCGCGGGCGATCGGGATCAGGCCCAGGCTCGCCGCCGCGGCGGTCAGGAGGATCGGCCGCATGCGGTGGTGCGTCGCCTCGAACACCGCCTCCCAGGGCGCCATCCCCTCGTCCCGGAACTCCTCGATCTGGCTCACCAGGATCACCGCGTTGCGGATGATGATCCCGATGAGCGCCAGGATGCCCAGGATGGCGACGAAGCCCATCGGCTTGTCGAACAGGAGCAGCGCCGGCACGACGCCGATCAGGCCGAGCGGCGCGACCGTGAAGACGAGGAGCATCCTTCCGAAGCTCTGGAGCTGCATCATCAGCAGGAACGCCATGGCGAGCAGCATGACCGGGACTACGGCGGCGATCGGCCCCTGGCCCTTGGCGGATTCCTCGACGGCGCCGCCGGTCTGGACCGTGTATCCCTCCGGGAGCGCCTTGATGAAGGCGTCGATGCCGGGCTGCAGGGCGGCCACGATGGTGGCCGGCTGGGTCGCGTCGTGGATCGTGGCGCGCACCGTCACGGTCGGCAGGCGGTCGCGGCGCCAGACGATCGGCTGCTCGAGATCGTAGCCGATCCGCGCGAAGGCGAGCACGGGCACCACCGTGCCGTTCGCGAGACCGACCTGCAGCGATTGCAGCGTGTCCAGGGAGGACCGCTCGGCCGCGCGGGCGCGGCCGACGACGTTGACCAGGTAGATCGAGTCGCGGACCTGCGTGATCGCCTGCCCGCCCTCGATCCCGTTCAGGATGCCGGCGACGTCCTGGCTGGTGACGCCGAGCTGGCGCGCCTTGTCCTGGAGGATCTCGACCCGCAGGACCTTGCCGGGCTCGTTCCAGTCGAAGGTCGGCACGTCGAGGCGCTTGTCGGCCGCGACCACGTTGGCGAGGTCGAGCGAGAGGCGACGCACCGTCTCCATGTTCGGGCCGCTGAGACGGTACTGCACCGGCCGGCCGACGGGCGGTCCGAGGCTGAGGGGCTGCACCAGCACGTCGGTGCCGACGAAGTCGCGCAGGCCGATGGTCTGGAGGCGCGCCATCACGCGGTCCCGCACCTCCAGCGACTTCGTGACGATGACGATCTGCCCGAAGAACGCGTTGGCGAGCTGCTGGTCGAGGGGAAGGTAGAAGCGCACCGCGCCCTCACCGACGTAGGACGACCAGCTCGTCACGTCCGGGTCGCCCTTCAGGTTCGCCTCGAACCGGTCCATCTGCGCCCGGGTCTCGGCGATGGTGGCGTTCTGCGGCAGGGTCAGGTCGACCAGCACCTCGGACCGGTCCGAGGACGGGAAGAACTGCTGTTGCACGTGGCCCATCCCGACGATGGCCGCCGCCATCAGCCCGAGGCAGACCACCACCGTCGTCCAGTGCCAGCGCATGGCGATCCGGAGCGCCCGGACGAACAGGCGGGTGAAGATGCCCTGCTTCTCCGTGTGGTGCTTCATGGTCTTCGGCAGGAGCGTCACGCCGACGAGCGGCGCGAACAGGACCGCCACGACCCAGGAGACGAGCAGCGCGGCCGCGATCACCACGAACAGCGAGTAGGTGTACTCGCCGGCGCCGGAGCCGTTGAAGCCGATCGGCAGGAAGCCCGCCACGGTGACGAGGGTCCCGGTGAGCATGGGGAATGCCGTCGACGTGTAGGCGAAGGTGGCGGCCTTCCGGAGCGTGTCGCCGCGCTCCAGGCGGGCCACCATCATCTCGACGGTGATCATGGCGTCGTCGACCAGGAGGCCCAGCGCGATGATCAGCGCGCCGAGGGAGATGCGCTGCAGGGTGACGTCCATGATCTGCATGACCACGAACACGATGGCGAGCACGAGCGGGATCGACACCGAGACGACGAGGCCGGCGCGGACGCCGAGGCTCACGAAGCTCACCGCCAGCACGATGATCACGGCCTCGACCAGGGCCTCAGTGAAGCCGCCGACCGCGTGCTCGACCTGCTTGGGCTGGTCCGACACGAGGTGGACGCCGACGCCCACCGGCAGTGTCGACTCGATCCGCCGCATGCGCTCCTTCAGCGCCTCGCCGAAATGCAGCAGGTTGGCGCCCGGACGCATCGCGATGGCGAGGCCGATCGCGGGCTTGCCGTCCACCCGGAACAGCGGTGCGGGCGGGTCCTCGTAGCCGCGGCTGATCTCGGCGATGTCGGCGAGGCGGAAGAAGCGGTCATTGACCCGCAGGTTGAAATCCTGGAGCGAGGCCTCGGAGGCGAAGGAACCGCTGACCCGCAGCGAGATGCGCTCCGGCCCGGCCTGGACGACGCCCGAGGCCGAGACCGCGTTCTGCGCCTGCAGGGCCTTGATCAGGGCCTGGAAATCGATGCCGTAGCCGGCCAGTTTCCGGGTGGAGAAGTCGAGGTAGATCGTCTCGTCCTGCGTGCCGATCAGCTGGGTCTTGCCGATGTTGGGTACCCGCAGGACCTCGGTGCGGATGCCCTCGACGTAGTCGCGCAACTGCCGGTGCGTCAGGCCGTCGGCCGTGAAGGCGTAGATGTTGCCGTAGACGTCGCCGAACTCGTCGTTGAAGAACGGGCCCTGGACGCCCTCCGGGAACTGGCCCTTGATGTCGCCGAGCCGCTTGCGCACTTGGTAGAAGGCCGGCTGGATCTCGTTCTTCTTGAGGGTGTCGCGGAACTGGACGAACACCGTCGACGATCCGGGGGTCGTATAGCTGCGGACGTAGTCGAGACCGTTGAGCTGCTGGAGCTCCTTCTCGACCCGGTCGGTGACCTGATCGAGGGTGTCCTTGATGGTCGCGCCCGGCCACGTGGTCTGCACCACCATGGTCTTGATGGTGAAGGGCGGATCCTCCTCGCGGCCGAGGCGGGTATAGGCCATCAGGCCCGCGACCAGCGAGACCAGCATCAGGAACCAGACGAACGAGCGGTGCTCGAGCGCCCAGTCGGAAAGGTTGAAGTCCTTCACGCGAAAACCCCGTGCGGCCGGATCAGACGGCGCCGTCGGTCAGGCGCACGGCCTGGCCTTCCTTGAGGACGTGGACGCCGGCCACGACGACGCGCTCGCCGGCCTTCAGACCGTCGACGACCGCGACGCGGCCGTCGTCCGCGTTGTCCCGCGCCGCGGCCACGGTGACGTCGCGGCGCGACACCGACTTCCCGTCGGGCGACACGACCCAGACCGAGTGGCGGGCGCCGTCCTCGAGCAGCGCCGAGGCGGGCAGCCGTACGGTGGGCGGGACCTTGCGCATGAGCGACACGTTGATGGTCGCGCCGAGCCGGAAGGCCGGGCCGGGATCGTCCAGGGTGATCCGGATGCGCTTGGACCGCGTCCCCGACTCGGCGAGCGGCGCGATCTCGCGGACGCGCCCGCGCGCCGTCAGCTCCGGCGCGCTCTGGAGCGCGACGGTGAAGACGCCGTCCGCCGGCAGGGCCCCGGCATGGGCTTCGGGAATGTCGACCACGGCCTCGCGGACGTCCGGCCGCGCCACGGTCACGACACCCTGGCCGGCGCTGAGCACCTGGCCGACCTCGGCGAGGCGCTGGGTCACGACGCCGTCGAACTCGGCCTTCAGCTCGGTGTAGCCCATCTGGTCGCGGGCCTTCTGGAGGCTCGCCATCGCCTGATCCACCCGGGCCCGGGCGGTCTCGCGCTTGGCGACCGCCTGATCGAGGGTCGCCTGGGAAACGGCGTTGCCGGACATCAGGCGCCGGGTCCGCGCCTCCGCGGCCTCGGCGTTCTCGGCCTGCGCCTTCGCGTCGGCGAGGTCGGCCTCGGCGCGGGTCAGGTCGAAGCGGGTCACGATGGTGTCGAGGGCGGCGAGGCGCTGGCCCCGGGTGACGAGGTCGCCGACCGTGACGTCCCGAGCCACCATGCGGCCGGGAATCTGGAAGCCGAGCTGCGCCTGGTAGCGCGGCTCGATCGTGCCGGCGAACGGCCCGAACGTGATGCTGTCCTTCGGCGCGACCACCTGCGTCAGCACCGGACGGACGGCAGCGGCCTCGCCGCCCTCCTCGCCGTGACCGTTGCAGCCGGCAAGCGCCGCCGTGACGAGTCCGAGCGCGAGATACGCGCGCGTCTTCATGGGCGGTCTCCGATCTCGGCGGCCGCGACGGTCTGGCCGGGGCGCAGGAACTGGATGCCGGCGACGACCACGCGCTCGCCCGGCTCGACGCCGCGCTTCAGCGCGATGATGTCGGGCCCGAAGCGGTCGATCTCCACCGCGCGCACCGAGACGGTCCTGCGGTCCGGATCGTAGATCCACACCGAGGGCCGCCCGTCGTAGCGGTACAGTGCCGACCAGGGCAGGACGACCGCTTCGTGCGGCGCGAAGCGGCCGCGGCCGACGACGACGGCGCCGAGCCCCATGGCGGCGGGCGTCGCCTTCAGACCGATCTTGACCCGCACCGTGCCGCTCGCGGCGTCCACCGTGGGCGAGATCTCCCGCACGGTCCCGACCGCGGTGACGGACGGGTCCGACTGGAGGGCCACCGCGATGGTATCGCCGGCCGGCGGCTGGGCCAGCAGCGATTCGTAGACGTTGAAGACCGCGTCGCGGGGCCCGTCCTGCGCCACGACCAGCACGGTCTGGCCCGCCTGAACGACTTGGCCGACCTCGAAGCTGCGGCTCGTCACTACGCCGGACACCCCCGCGCGCAGCTCCGTGTAGGAGAACTGCTCCTGCGCGGTCCCCAGCGCCGCCTTGGCCGAGTCGACCGCCGCCTGGGTCGTGCGCAGCTCCTGCTCGGCGTTGTCGTAGGTCGAGCGGGTGGTGAAGCCGCCGGCGAGGAGCTGCTTCTGACGCTCGTAGGACATCTTGGCCTGTGTCAGCAGCGCCTCGGCCGAAGCGAGGGCGGCCTTGGCGTTGTCGAGATTGGCCTGCTGCGTCAGGGGTTCGAGGACGGCGAGGACCTGATTGGCGGCGACGTGGTCGCCGACCTCGACGCGCCGCTCGGCGACCTTTCCGTTCGTCCGGAACGACACGTTCACCTGCGCCTGGGCCTGGATGTCGCCGGTCACCACGACGTCGAGCGCCAGCGGCGTCCGGTGCGCCTGCACCACCCGCACCCGGGCCAGAGCCGGATCGAAGGCCGTTTCCGGCTCGGCTCGGGCGCACCCGATCGAAGCGAGCGCGGTTAACACCAGCAGAACGGATGTCGATGGAAGGAAGGCGATGCGGTTCATGCGATCGACTGCGTCGGCGCGATTCGTGCGAATTGCGTGGCGCGTTCCTACGCCATCCATTACATACCGTCCAGACGGTCTTTAGTGCAGGCTTGTGATGCAGGTGAAGCGACAGCGACTGGCGGCGCGGCCCGAGATCATCCTGGAGGCGGCCGCGGCCGTTCTCCTGAAAGGAGGCGTGCGCGGGCTGACGATCGACGCGGTCGCGGTCGAGGCCGGGCTGAGCAAAGGCGGGGTTCTGCACCATTACGCGTCCAAGGACGCGCTGGTGGCGGCGCTGGTCGCCCGCAAGCTCGCGGACGTGCGCGCGGAGATCGATGCCTGCGCGCGGGAGATCCCGGCCGGCCCGTCGCAACTGCCCAGAGCGATGGTGGCCCATATCCGCGGGCACTATTGCGAGGATAACGAAGCCGCGCGCGCGCTCCTCCTGGCATCGATGGAATCGCCGGAAGCGCAGAAGGACTTTCAGGCTTTCGTCGCGGATCAGCTGGACCAGCTCGGACGGATCGAGGGCGCGCCCCCGGGCGAGGGCTCGGTCCTGTACTTCGCCATCCTGGGCCTGTTCATGAGCCGGGCGCTGGGCTTCCAGCAACTCGACGAGGACACCCTGGCGCCGATGCTCGACGCGCTCGACCGCATCGCCGGGCGAGCGGGCGGCTAGAGCCCGACGCTCATCCTCGGGCTCAGGCTTGGAACGCCAGGATCGCCCGGGTGCCGGGACGGCCGGGGGCGTACGACAGGGCCGAGCGCAGGTTCGACGCCATGGCGCGCACGATGCGCGACCCGAGCCCGGTGCCGCGGATCTCGCCCTCCCCGGTCCAGCCGATGCCGTCGTCCTCGACGGCGAGCAGCACGGTGTCGGCGGCGTCCCGCTCGACCGCCACGCGGATCTCGCCCGAGGTGCCGACCGGGTAGGCGTACTTGTAAGCGTTGGTGACGAGCTCGGTCACGACCACGCCGACCGAGACAGCCTTGTCGGTCGAGAGCCGCACCGGCTCGGCCCGGAGGCGGATCGCGTGGTCCCGCCCGCTCGCCCGCATGGCGGCCTGCAATTCCTCGACGAGGCTCTGCAGGTAGGCGTCGAGCTCGACGGACTCGACGTCGTCCGAGGTGTAGAGGCGCCGGTGGATGCCGGCGATCGCCGAGATCCGGGCCTGCATCTCGTCGAGGGCCGCCTTGGCGGCCGGATCCGTGACGGCGTTGCGCTGCATGTGCGCCAGGGCGGCGACGAGGGCCAGGGAGTTGGCCACGCGGTGATTGACCTCGCGCAGCAGCAGCTCGGCGCGGTCGCGCGCCTCGCGCATCTCGGCCTCGGCCCGCTCCTTGTCGCGCCGCAGGCTCTCCTGCCGGAGGGCGGTGGCGACGGCCTCGCCGAGCAGCTCCCGGAACTGCCCCTGGACGTCCTTCCAGACGTAGTCCACCGCCCCCGCCTTCAGGGCTGCCACGGCGACGCGGCTGTCCTCGGAACCGGTCACGTAGATGACCGGCGGCGCCTCGGGCAGCGCGCGGATCTCCGGCAGCAGGTCGAGGCCCGTCTGCCCGGGCATGTGGTGGTCGAGGGCGACGGCGTCGATCCCGCCCTGCGCCAGTCGCGCCAGCCCCGCGGCACCGTCGGGACAGAGCTCGACGGCGTAGCCGCGCGCCTCCAGGGCGCGCCGGACCAGGCGGCCGAGGCCGGGATCGTCGTCGATGTAGAGGATGCGTGCCGCCGCAGCGGTGCCGCCCACGCTGGCACGCCCGGCACTCATGGGTTCTGCGGAACCTGCATGACCGAGAAGAACAGCCCGAGCTGGCGGATCGCGTTCGCGAAGCCGTCGTAGCTCACCGGCTTGGTGATGTAGACGTTGGCCCCGAGATCGTAGCAGCGCTGGATCTCGCGGCTGTCGTCCGTCGTGGTCAGCACCACCACCGGTGACCGCCGCGTGTGCGGGTTCGCCTTGACCTTCTCGAGGATGTCGAGGCCGGTCATGTCCGGCAGGTTGAGATCGAGCAGGATCAGCAGGTGACGTCGGGCGCTCGCCTCGCCGGAGCCGTCCGCGCCGAGCAGATAGTCCAGCGCCGACGTGCCGTTCCGGAACTGCACGATGTCGTTGTTGACGCCGGCGCGGCGAATGTTCCGCTCGATCAGGCGCGCATGTCCCTCGTCATCCTCGATCATCACGATGCTGACGGGGTGCACGGGCGGCTCCACGCTCATTCGGCGGCGATGGGCGCCGGTTCAGGGTCTAACCGGACCGCTGTAGCTGTCCCGCGCGGCAAGGTCACGTCGAACGTCGTGCCGACGCCGAGTTCTGAACGGATCTCGATCCGGCCGCCGAACGAGCGCACCAGCGCCTTCACGTGGGCCAGGCCGATCCCCTCGCCCGGGCGGTCCTGTGTGCCCGATCGGCGGAAAAGCTCGAAGACGCGGGCGTGGTCCCGGGCGGCGATGCCCCGACCGTTGTCGGCGACGGAGAAGCAGACGCCGCGCTCGCCCACGGCCTTGGCCGTCACGGTGATGCGTCCGGGCCGACTCGGGTCGAGGTATTTCACGGCGTTGTCCAGCAGGTTGCCGAAGACCTGCTCGATCGCGAGCCGGTCGGCGACGATCTCGGGCAGGTCGCGGGCGATCGTCACCGTGGCGCCGACCGCCTCCGCCTGATGCCGCTGGGCATCGGCCACGCCGCGGAGCAGGCCGGACATGTCGAGGGGCTCGGGCGAGAACTGTCGCCGCCCCTCCCGCGAGAGCTTCAGGATGGCGGCGATCAGCCCTTCCATCCGGTTCACCGCCGCCTTGATGAAGCCGAGCGCCTCGCCGAGATCGGCGTCGAGCCGATCCGCCTCCGGATGTCCCCGGAGGGCCGCGGCGATCTCGGTCCGGGTCGCCTCCAGTTCGCTCGTGAATCCCATCACGTTGACCAGCGGCGCGCGGAGGTCGTGGCTGACGATGTAGGCGTAGCGCTGGATCTCCTCGTTGGACTCGCGCAGATCGGATTCGGCCAGTCTCTGCTCGGTGATGTCCGTGTGGACGCCGACCCACTCGCGGATCTCGCCCCGCGCGTCGAAGACCGGGATGGCGCGGATCGCGAAATGTCGCCACGTTCCGTCGCGGGACCGGACCCGGTGCTCGTGGACGTAGGTACGCCGTGCCCGGACGGTCGCGTTCCAGGTCTCGATGGACGATTCCATGTCGTCGGGATGGACCGCGTCGGCCCAGCCGTAGCCCTGATACTGGTCCCGCGTCTGACCGGTGATCGCGCTCCAGCCCGGCTGCTCGCCGAGCATCCGGCCCTCGGCATCGTTGGTCCAGAGCACGCCGCGCACCGCCTGCACGGCGGCGCGGAACCGCGCCTCGCTCGCCTGGAGTTCGCGCTGCACGCGCTGCTGGTCCAGCGAGGAGGCGAGCATCGCGAGGAACAGGATGAGGAACGTCGCGCCAGCGACGTAGAGGGCGAGGTTCTGCTGGCCCGGAACGCCGGTGGCCACGTGGGCGGCGTGGGCGCCGGCCGCCTCGGCGGTGATCGTCGCCGCGGCCATGCCGGTGTAGTGCATCCCCGCCACCGCGAGGCCCATCACACACGCCGCGGCGAGCTTCTGCCAGACGCCGTGCTGCCGGAAGGAGAGCCACAGGGCCGCGGTCGCCGCGGTCACGGCGATCGCCACCGAGAGCGCGACCACCGCCGGGCTGTAGGCGAGGTCGCCCGGGATCCGGAGCGCCGCCATGCCGGTGTAATGCATGCCGGCGACGCCCAGACCCATCAGGGGGCCGGCCACGAGAAGTCCGCCCGGCCCCTCGCCGACGCGCGCCACCCACAGGAAGGCGGCCCCGGTCACCGCGACGGCGATCGCGAGAGACAGGAGGGTGAGGCCGATGTCGTAGGCGGCCGGCATGCCCATCTCGAAGGCCAGCATGCCGACGAAGTGCATCGACCAGATGCCGCCGCCCATGGCGAGTGCGGCACCGGCGATCCATGGCCAGCGCGGCCCCGCGACGGTCCCGCGGATCCGCGCCCCCAGGTCCAGCGCGGTGTAGGACGCGAAGACGGCGAGGCCGATCGACAGGGCGACCAGCGCCGGGTTGTAGCCAATATGGACCATCGACTGCGATCGACGCGTGAGGGGCGCTCCTCGCGATGTATCCCGGGTAGATGGCGGGCGCCATCGCGATTCGGAGCCGGCCAAGTCTCCGAGATACCGAGACTGTGCCGCGAGGCCCGAGGGCGGGGCCGGGATGGGTGCGGGTCCGCGGCCGGGGCTCTGCCTGCGGGCGCGCGACAGGTCCGGGCAAGCAGGTTCGGCCACGATCCACCGTGGACCCGCCCCGGCGTAGGCAAGCGGACGGGGTGCGCGCATGGCCGGGTCGAGGCGGAGCGGCGATTGCAGTCTGCGCGTCTCGCCGGACAGGTCACGATCGGCGCCCGACGCCGACGCGCGGCTGGGCCGCGACGAAAAATTCGCGTGCGTCACACGGCGATGGTCTCTCCCGGCGTCCGCCCGCGTTCTAGGTTCTGTCGATCGCTCAACGCGAATGCAGGTTCATGAACGGACACGCGGCGGCACGATTTCCGGACGACCTGCGCGAGGCCCTGGCGCAGGCTCTGTACGAGTCTGAGCGGACGGAGGGAGAGGATCGCGCCCTCTGGACCGACCCGGACCTGGAGGCCCGGCACCCCGGTCTCCGCGAGCGCTATCGTCGATCCGCCGACGCCCTCGCGGCCGGCCCGCTGGCGGATCTGCTGGCGGCCCGACGGGCCGACGAGGAGGAGTTGCGGGTGCTGCGCCGGCAGCGGATGTCGCCCGAGCGCGAGCGGGAACTCCTCGAGGCCAACAACCGCCTCCTCGCCCGCGCCGAAGCGGCCGAGACGGCGCGGAGTGCCGCGGAAGAGGCGCTCGTGACACTGCGTCGCGAGCGCGACGTCGCCCGGGAGGCGGAGGCGTTCTGGCAGCAATTCGCCTTCGACGCCGACGATCTCGCGACCCGGCGCCTCATCGAGCAGACCGACGCCCGCGCCGAGGCCGAGCGGCGAGCGATCGAGGAGCGGTGCCGACGGGAGCGCGCGGAGGCGGCGCTGCGCCTCTTCGCCGATCGCGCCGACGTCATGCCCAAGGAGGGATGGGCGTCGGAACTGGCGAAGGCCAATCGCGACATCCCTCTGTGGTGGTTCCACGCGGCCCGCGTCGCCCTCGAGCCGCCGGATCTGTCCCGACCGACCGAGAGCGGCGAGGCCTGAGCGCCTCAGGCGGCCGCGGGCTGCTTCGCGGGCGTGTCTCGGAACAGCGCCGTGCAGCCGGAGCCGCGATGCATGCTCAGGATCGACGCACGGTCGATCTCCGGATGGGTCTTGAGCACCTTCTGGACGCAGGCGAGCACGCGCTCGTACTGCGCGGCGTCGTAATTCGGTTCCAGCGGGCTCACGGCAATGTAAGTCTCGACCACGAGAACGCGCTCGGCGCGGTCGTGGGCGACGTCGACGGCGATCCAGGACGACTTGATCAGGCTGGTGCTGGCGAGCATGGGCGTTCCTCGTGCAGCGTTACATCGTGCCCCCTACGGCTGCGGCACGCTTTTCATCCCGCAGCCAGAGGCAATTTTGGCGAAATCATGGACCGCCTGTCCCCGAATGCCAAGGGGGCGCTGCCGGCGACGCGCGTTCGCGCTGTGCCGCGTGTTGAGCGTCGGCGCGCCCCGGCTTACGCTCCGGCATCGGCCGTCACCGGAGACGTCCACAATAGGCACTCGCGTCCGCCAGATGGCATGTGGTATACAAATTGGCGGACTCGTCACCCCGAGTCCGCGTGACGGTGTCGCGATACGACGAGACCGCGCTTCGGGAGGGAGAACAGACATGATCCGTTCGAGGATGGAAGGCCCCTGCCCCGGCGTCGCGGCACGCGCGTCACGGGCCCGTGCAGGCATCGAACCGGTATCCCGCGCGGCCTGAGCCGCCCTCCGTCATCCCCACACCGACTCCAGCTCCGAGACCGATCATGACCAAGGCCCTCGAAGGCGTCCGCATCCTGGACTTCACCCACGTTCAATCCGGTCCGACCTGTACGCAGCTCCTGGCCTGGTTCGGCGCCGACGTCATCAAGGTCGAGCGGCCGGGCGTCGGCGACGCCACGCGCCAGCAGCTTCAGGACATCCCGGACGTGGACAGCCTCTATTTCACGATGCTGAACCACAACAAGCGGTCGATCACGCTCGACTCGAAGAACCCCAAGGGCAAGGAGGTTCTCTGGCGCCTGATCAAGGAATGCGATGTCCTCGTCGAGAATTTCGCGCCCGGCGCCCTCGCCCGCATGGGCCTGACCTGGGAGAAGATCCACGAGGCCAACCCGCGGATGATCCTGGCCTCCGTGAAGGGCTTCGGTCCGGGCCGCTACGAGGATTGCAAGGTCTACGAGAACGTCGCGCAGTGCGCCGGCGGCTCCGCCTCGACGACGGGCTTCCGCGACGGCATCCCGATGGTGACGGGTGCGCAGATCGGTGATTCCGGCACGGGCCTGCACCTCGCCCTCGGCATCGTCACGGCGCTCTATCATCGGACCCAGAGCGGCCTCGGCCAGAAGGTCGACTGCGCCATGCAGGACGGCGTGCTGAACCTGTGCCGGGTGAAGCTGCGCGACCAGCAGCGGCTCGCGCACGGGCCGCTCAAGGAATACAGCCAGTTCGGCGAGGGCATCCCCTTCGGCGAGGCGACCCCGCGCGCGGGCAACGATTCAGGTGGCGGCCAGCCGGGCCGCATCCTGCGCTGCAAGGGCTGGGAGCAGGATCCGAACGCCTATATCTACGTCATCACCCAGGCCGCCGTCTGGGAGCCGATCTGCGACATCATCGGTGAGCCGGATTGGAAGACCGATCCGAACTACGCCACCCCGAAGGCCCGCCTGCCGCATCTCAACGAGATCTTCACGCGGATCGAGGCCTGGACGATGAAGGTGTCCAAGTTCGAGGTGATGGACACCCTGAACAAGTACGACATCCCCTGCGGCCCGATCCTGTCGATGAAGGAGATCGCCGAGGACGAGTCGCTGCGGAAGACCGGCACCATCGTGGAGGTCGATCACCCGACCCGCGGCAAGTACCTGACGGTCGGCAATCCCATCAAGCTGTCGGCGAGCCCGAGCGAGGTGACCCGCTCGCCGCTCCTCGGCGAGCACACCGAGGAGATCCTGCGCTCCGTGCTCGGCTACTCCGAGGCCGAGGTCGGCGAGATCTCCGAGTCCGGCGCGATCGGCGCGGTCCAGAAGATCGCGGCCGAGTGATCGGTCTCCGGCGAGCCGCGGCTGAGGCTCCGGATCGCTGAAGTTACAATCCGGGGGCGTGCGTGCCGCGCGGCCCCGGATTCCGGGTGACGCCGTTCGACGGTCAGGGCACGGTCGCGCCGCCGAGCCAGCGCTCGGTCCGTTCCATCCCGGTCCCGCGCAGGGCCCGGACGACACCCAGGAGCCTGCATGCGCATCGCCTTCATCGGTCAACAGGATTTCGGAAAAGCGGTCCTGGAGGCGTTCCTCGAGCGAGGCGATGAGGTTGCCGCGGTGTTCTGCGCGCCCGAGAAGCCCGGCGCCAAGCCGGACGTCCTGAAGACGGCGGCCGTCGAGAAGGGGCTGACGGTCTTCCAGTTTCCCAGCTTGAAGAGCCCCGAGGCCGAGGCCGCGATGCGCGGCCTGAACGCCGATATCGGCATCATGGCCTACGTGCTCCAGTTCGCGCCGCAGAGCTTCGTCAGCATCCCGACGCACGGCACCATCCAGTATCATCCGAGCCTGCTCCCGCGTTACCGCGGCCCGTCGTCGATCAACTGGCCGATCGCCCGAGGCGAGTTGCAGACCGGCCTGACCATCTTCCGGCCTACCGACGGCCTCGACGAGGGCCCGGTGATCCTGCAGAAATCCTGCCCGATCGGCGCCGACGCGACCCTGGGCGACGTCTACTTCGACAACCTGTTCCCGATGGGCGTCGCGGCCATGCTCGAGGCAGCCGATCTCGTCGTGGCCGGCCAGCATGTCGAGATCGATCAGGACGAGGACGCAGCGAGCTACGAGGGCTGGTTCCGCGCCGCCGAGGCGGAGATCCACTGGTCCTCCCACGCCGAGCAGATCTACAACCTGATCCGCGCGGCCAACCCGGCGCCCGGCGCCTGGACCACCCACGACGGCAAGAAGCTGCAGATCTTCGACTGCAGCCTGCATCGCATCCGCAAGCTCGCCGACGTCGTCGGCAAGCCCGGCGAGGTGATCGCCGTCGACGATCAGGGATTCAGCGTCTGCGCCCAGGGCGGCCAGATCGAAGTCCGCAAGGTCAAGGCGGAGGGCGGCAAGAAGGTCGCGGCGGCCGAGTTCGCCCGGGAAGCCGGACTGGCGGTCGGACAGGTTCTGGGGCGCTAGGCCAACCTCGCGTCAGGTCGTCTCCGGCGCGGTCGGCCGCGCCGAGTTCAGACCGTAGCCGCGGAAGCGCTCGACCGTGGCGCCGATCTCGTCGTCGGACAGGATGATCGGCGTCCCGATCTGCCGCGCGACGGCGTATTGCTGGCAGAGCGTTTCCAGCTCGACGGCGAGCCACAGCGCCTTCTCCAGGCTCGCGCCGGCCGCGATCATGCCGTGGTTGGCGAGGAGGCAGACGTTGCGGTCGACGAGCGCCGCGAGGGCGAGGTCCGAGAGCTCCGCCGTGCCGTACGGCGCGTAGGGCGCGCAGCGCACTGTCGGGCCGCCGAAGGCCGCGATCATGTAGTGGACCGCCGGGATGGCCTCCCCGCACATCGCGAAGGCGGTGCAGTAGACCGGATGCGCGTGGACCACCGCGTGGAATTCCGGACGGGACGCCAGGATGTCCCGGTGGAAGCGCCATTCCGACGAGGGCTTCTGGTCCGGCGGGTGCGCGCCGTCGAGGTCCAACCGGACCACGTCGTCCGGTCCGGTCCGGTCGGTGGGCATGCCGGACGGGGTGATCAGGAGCCCGTCGCGGAAGCGCACCGAGACATTGCCCGAGGTGCCGCGGTTCAGCCCCTGGGCGTCGAGCGCCCGCGCTGCCGCCACGACGCTCTCCCGCGCGATCCGCTCGTCTCTGTCCATGATGCCCGGTCTCCGGAAGGCCCGGTTCCCGGTATGCAGGAAGCCCGGCGCCGTAAAGACGGCGCCGGGCTCATCACGTCGGTTCGGCGTCGCGGCGCCGGACGACCGCGGCCTGCTACTGCGCCAGCACCGGCGCGAGGCCCGCCTCGGGCTTCTTGGTGTAGGCGGCGCGCATCGGCTTGAGGACGAACAGCGCCAGCAGGGCCGCCAGGATGTTGAGGGCCGCGGCCGCCAGGAACACCGTGTGCCAGCTCCCGGTCATGGTCGTGAGCACGCTGGTGTAGGGGACGATCAGCGCCGCGGTGCCCTTGGCCGTGTAGAGCAGGCCGGCATTCGTCGCCGCGTATTTCGACCCGAACGTGTCGCCGCAGGTCGCCGGGAACAGCGAGTAGATCTCGCCCCAGGCGAAGAAGACGAGCCCCGTCAGCAGCACGAAGGCGATCGGGTTCTGGCCGAACTGGCTCAGCGCGTAGATGCCCAGGCCCTCGATCGCGAAGGACAGGAACATCGTGTTCTCGCGGCCGATATGGTCGGAGACCCAGCCGAAGAACGGACGCGTCACGCCGTTGAGCACCCGGTCGAGCGTGGCCGCGAAGGTCAGCGCCGGCAGCGTGATCCCGAGGAGCGAGACCGGGACGTCGGCGATCTTGAAGTCCTTGGCGATCGGGCCGAGCTGCGCGGTGGCCATCAGACCGCCGGCGGCCATCATGACGAACATCGCGTACATGACCCAGAAGATCGGCGTGCGGACCATCTCGGACGGCTTGTAGTCCCGCTTCGACTGGCTGACCCGGGCGACCTCCGGAACCTGACCCTTGGCCGGCGCGCGCAGGAACAGCGCGATCAGCATGACGATCACGCCCTGCCCGATGCCGAAGTAGAAGAAGGCCGCCTCGTAGCCCTGGGACTTGATCATCGCCTGGATCGGCACGACCGTCAGCGCCGAACCCGCGCCGAAACCCATGGCGGTGATGCCGGCGGCCAGGCCGCGGCGATCGGGGAACCACTTCAGCGAGTTGCCGACACAGGTTCCGTAGACCGCGCCCGCACCGGTGCCGCCGATCGCGGCCGCGATGTAGAGGACGGTGAGCGAATCCGCGTAGGAGTTGATCACCCACGCGATGGCGCAGAGCAGACCGCCGAACAGCGTGACGATCCGCGGGCCGTACTTATCGACGAACCAGCCCTCGATCGGGACCAGCCAGGTCTCGGTGACGACGAACAGCGTGAAGGCCACCTGGATCGCCGCGCGATCCCAGCCGTGGCGCTCCTGCATCGGGCTCACGAAGAAGGTCCAGCCGTACTGCATGTTGGCGATCATGCACATGCAGACGACGCCGAAGGCGAGTTGCAGCCAGCGGCCGCGCCCCACCGGTTTGACGATCTCGGACATACCGTTCCCTCCTGGACAGTATTATTGTTGGCGTTCGCGCTCAGGCCAGCTTTATGCCTTGCCAGAGCGCAGCTTGGCAGAACAACTTGACCGGAATTCTTCGAAAAATTCTTGGCCCGCGGGCAAATTATCTCTGTAGTACGCCGCCGCCCGCCTGGCACCGGACGATGATGTCTGATGGTCGACGGTATGCCAGCAAGATGGTGCTGATTTAATCCCAGGCTGTCAATCGAACCTGCAAAAAAACACACCTCAGCCGGGTTGGATTAAACACTTGGCTCGAACGTACAACGCACTTGGCTGCGAGGGCACCGGATTTCGGTTGCGTTCGCGCCACTTCTAACGTGCCGGACGGCGGCAAAGGTCACAGGTCTGTGGGACCGCGCCGCAATCGACTAGGATCTTGCAAAGGTTTGGGTTAGGTCGTTTGAGAGCGCACGACAGAGAATGCGTGCGGGACATCATGCGTGTGAGCCGACTGGACGAGGGATGTCGAATTCCGAACCGCTGAGCGTGAAGCCCATCGTCGCCAGCTCCAGTCTCCGGACATTGGCCTACGAGGCGCTCAAAACGGCCATCACCAACATGGACATCTACGGGCGTCCGGACGAGGTGCGTCTCGACGAGCGGAAGCTGTCGCAGGATCTCGGTGTCAGCCGCACGCCGGTGCGCGAGGCCCTGACGGTTCTTGAGCAGGAGGGCTTCGTCCGCTCCGAAGCGCGGCGCGGTGTCTTCGTGATCAAGAAGAACAAGCGCGAGATCGTCAGCATGATCCACGCGTGGACGGCGCTGGAGAGCATGGCGGCCCGTCTCGCCTGCGCGCGCGCCACCGACGCGCAACTGCGCTCGTTGCGCGAATCGTTCCCTGAATTCTTTGAGGGGCAGCCGTCCGAGCACATCGACGAGTACTCCGATGCGAACATCCGCTTCCATCAGCGCATCATCGCGCTGGGTCACTGCGAGGCGATCGCCGATCTGACGAGCAATCTGCTGATGCATGTCCGCGGCATCCGCAGCACCGCGCTCCGGCAGGGCGACCGGGCGGAACGCTCGATACGGGAGCACGTCGCCATCATCTCGGCGCTCGAAGCCCGCGATGCAGATCTGGCCGAAAGGCTCGTCCGCGAGCACGGTCTCGGTCTCGCGCAACACGTCGACACCTACGGCGACTACCTGGACTGATCGCCGCCCGAGCTCACGCCCGGCGGCGATGACACCGGGATTGCGTCGCGGCTCATCCGTCAGCACGCCTGCGCGCACTTGCGCGGCGCCATCGACGTCGCGTCTGTCGGCTCCGATGCACAGTCGAGACCCGGTCTAACGGGATCTCAAATTGAATCGTGCACTATCGTTGCGGCGTTGCAAAAAATCCGGCCGCGGAGCGCTCAAACGTGGCGCGCCACCTATCCGATCGAGAGCATGGCGCGGAGGGAAAACCGTCGCGAGCGGGCGTGCACGCGCTCTCCATGCATGCACGGCATGAACGGTATTCGTAATCTGGCATACCAAGTTGCGCCGCGGCATGACACGTATCGCATCGCAACATGTCCCGTTCGAAACCGCGCCGGATAGTCCGATGATCGCCAGCTTCCTCGCCATCTTTGTCGCCTTCGCCGCCTGCCAGGCGTTGCTGACCGTGAAGTTCGCGGACTTCCTCTCCGCCGCGGAGGGTGGTCACGCGACCGTCGAGCCCGCCGCCGAGGTCGCGTCCGCGAAGCTCGCCTGAGGACAAGGCCGGTCCGCAGCGGCTGAGAATGCGTAGGGTTAACGCTTTCCTCAAATTTTACGCGTAGGGTGAACCGATCGTTGACCGTGCGGGCGAGGAGCTACCGCGTTGGCCCTCGGCCCCGCATCGCGTTTCTCGGACGGGCCTTTCGTCCTGATCGTCTCGGATCGTCCGTCCGAACGATCGGCCCTCGAGCGCGCGATCGCGCTGGTGATGGACTGTCGTGCGATTCCGCCCGGCGTCCCGCTGCCGTCAGGGCGGCCACATCTCGTCATCCTGGACCTGCCGCCGGCCCGTAGCGCCGAGCTGCAATCCACCCTCGCCCATCACGGACCGCCGGTCCCGCGCCTCGTTCTCGTGCGCGGCGAACCCCTGCCGGCCGCTCGCTACCTCCGTCAGCTGCCGGCCGCGTCGCCCCGCCAGCTCGTATTGGCGAATGTCTTCGCCATGATCGAGGAGGCGACGCGCTCCGCCGAGTTGCGGCAGCGTCGGCTCCTGGAGCGCGTCTCGGGCGCCACCGCCGTCGTCGCCGAGATCTTCGACAGCGCCGCCCTCGGCGCCCGTCTGCAGCGCGCCGACGCGGATCGCGGAACCGAGCTGGTCCTCGCGGCCGTCTCGGAGGTCGGGATCGCCGAGTGGCTCACCGCGGTGTGGCGCCACGAGATCGGCGTTTACCAGCACACCCTCGGCGTCGCCGGCCACGCCGCCACCTTCGGCTCGCAGATCGGCCTCGGTCAGACCGACCTCGCGTTGCTGGTGCGCTCGGCGCTGCTGCACGACATCGGCAAGGCGCGTATCCCCGCGGAGATCCTCAACAAGCCGGGACCGCTCAATCCCGAGGAATCGCGCCTCATGCAGCGCCATCCCGATATCGGCGCCGATCTGCTTCGCGTGCACGGCGATTTCGAGGAGGCGGTGATCGACGTGGTCCTTCACCACCACGAGCGTCTCGACGGGAAGGGCTATCCCGATCGGCTGTCCGGTGCGGCGATCTCGGACCTCGTGCGGATCGTGACGATCTGCGACGTGTTCTCCGCCCTGACCGAGCGGCGCACCTATCGGCAGCCTGCCACTCCCGCGGAGGCGCTGTCGATCATGGCCGACAACACCGGGCACCTGGATCCGGATCTCCTGCGCGCCTTCGCGCCCTCCATGCTCAAGGGCAGCGCCCTGGCGGCCTGATCCGGGCCCGGCGTGGCGCCGGCGCCACGCTGTTCGGCGGGATGGTCCGGGCGCGCCGCGCGCCGCGCTTTCGCCGCAACCGCGCCGGAGGGAGGCGATCCCGTCACACGAATTGCCGACCGGACCGTGCCCAAGCTCAGTCTCGCCCTCGCTGTCGCCCTCCCGCTGGCCCTCGTCGGGTGCGGCGGTCTCTCGGTCCTGCCCGAGACTCCCGTCGAGAACGCGACGCACACCGCCGTGCTCGACGAGGTCGCGGCCGCCGCAGCGATCTCGGCCTACCGGGTCCAGCACGGCCTGAGCCCGGTCGTGGTCGACTCGGCTCTCGTGAAGGCGGCGGCCTTTCAGGCCGGCAACAACGCCCGCCACGGCCAGCTCAGCCACGATGTCGGCGGCAGCTTCAGCTCGCGCATGGCGTCGGCCGGTCTCGCGAGATCCTGGGCGGCCGAGAATCTCAGCGCCGGATCCGAGACCCTGGAGCAGGTGCTCGCCCGCTGGAAGGCGAGTCCCGAGCACAACAGGAACATGCTGCTGCCGCAGATCCGCAGGATCGGGATCGCCCGGGTCGATGCCCCGACCACCCGGTACAAGCGCTTCTGGGCGCTCGTGATGGCCGGCGGCTGACGCCGGACGTCTCAGGATTCGGACGGCGCCAGATCGACGATCCGGAGCTGGGCGCGCTCGGCGCCGCGCCAGCGGTCGCAGGACAGGGTCCCGGCCACGTGCATCTCCCGGCCGATCCCGTTCAGCAAGGCCAGGCCGAGCGGTCGTTCGGCGGCGCGGAAACAGATCGCTCCCACCACCTGCCCGTCGCGGCTGCGCAGCCGGGCCCTGACATGGCTGGAGCCGACCACACCGGCGTCGACGAGGCGGTGCCGGCCCAGCGCGAAGATCGGCTCGGGCGCACCCTGGCCGAACGGGCCGGCCCGCTGCAGCAGCCGGACCGTCTCCGCGGTGGCGCCGCCGGCGCTGAGGCCGCCGTCGATCAGCAGGGCATCGGCGGCCCGGGCCACCGCGACGCTCGCCCCGAGCAGCATCGCCAGATGCGCCTCGAAGCGGGGGATGTCGTCGGCCCGCACGGTCACGCCGGCCGCCATGGCATGGCCGCCGCCCTTGCTGGCGAGCCGGGCCTCCACGCAGGCGCGGACCGCGAGCCCCAGATCCGCGCCCGGGATCGAGCGCCCCGAGCCCGTGGCGGTCCCGTCCGGACGGATCGCGAACGCGAAGGCCGGCCGGTTGAAGCGCTCCTTCAGCCGGGAGGCGATGAGGCCGACGATGCCGGGGTGCCACTCGGCGCTGGCAGTCACCAGCACGGTACGGTCCGGATCGAGCGTCAGGGCCCGGTCCATCTCGGCCTCGGCCTCCAGGACGGCCTGCGCCTCGATCGCCTGACGCTCGCGGTTGAGGCGATCGAGGTCGGCGGCGATCCGGGCCGCCTCGCCCGGGTCCGCCGTGGTCAGCAGGCGGGCGCCCAGGGCCGAGTCGCCGATGCGCCCGCCGGCATTGATGCGCGGCCCGAGCACGAAGCCGAGATGCCACGCTTCCGGAGGCTCGCCGAGCGAGGCCGCGTCCAGCAGCGCCGCGAGCCCGGTGCGGCCGCGATGGCGCATGACCGTGAGCCCCTGGGTCACGAAGGCCCGGTTGAGGCCCGTGAGAGGCACGACGTCGGCCACGGTCGCCAGCGCCACGAGGTCGAGGGCATCGGTGAGCTGCGGTTCGGGACGATGGCTGCCGAAGAAGCCCTCCTGCCGCAGGGCGCGGTTCAGCGCCACCAGGGTCAGGAAGACGATGCCGGCGGCGCAGAGATGGCCGAGGCCCGACAGGTCGTCGAGGCGATTCGGATTGACCACGGCGCGGGCGGGGGGGAGGATCTCGGAAGCCGCGTGGTGGTCGAGGACGATGACGTCGAGACCGGATTTCTCGGCCTCCTCCAGCGGCGCGTGGCCGCTCGTCCCGCAATCGACGCAGACGAGGAGTGTCGCGCCCTCCGCCGCCAGCGCGGTGATCGCCGCGACGTTGGGGCCGTAGCCCTCGGTGATCCGGTCGGGGATGTGGATCGGCGCGCGCAGTCCCAGGTTGCGGAGATAGCCGGCGAGGAGCGCCGCGCTCGCGGCGCCGTCGACATCGTAGTCGCCGAACACCGCCACCGTCTCCCCGCGCTTCACGGCGCGGACGAGGCGGCGGACGGCCGCCTCCATATCGAGCAGCGTGTCCGGATCCGGCATCAGGTCCCGCAGCCGCGGCGCGAGGTGACGGGGCGCCGCTTCCGGGACGATGCCCCGTCCCGCCAGGACCCGGGCCAGCAACTCCGGGAGGCCGTGGGCCTGGACCATCTTGGCGATCTGATTCTGGACGGCCGCGCCGCCGCAGCGCTCCTGCCAGCGCCGACCGGTCACGGAGGCGGCGACACCCAGGAAGGGCGGCGGTTCGGCGAGGAGCGGAGCGGACGACACGGGCGCCACCCTACACCGGGCCGCGCGGGGAATCTTGCGCCTCGCCGCAACAGCGACGGCGAACGCGATCCGGCACAACGAAAAAGGGCGGGCATCGCTGCCCGCCCGTCGGATCTGCCGGAGACCTGAGTCTCAGAGCGACTTCAGGATGTTGTCGACGACCTTCTTGGCGTCGCCGAACAGCATCATGGTGTTGTCGCGGAAGAACACCTCGTTCTCGACGCCCGCGTAGCCGGAGCCCATGCCGCGCTTGATGAACAGCACGGTCTTGGCCTTCTCCACGTCCAGGATCGGCATGCCGTAGATCGGCGAGGCCTTGTCGGTCTTGGCGGCCGGGTTCGTCACGTCGTTGGCGCCGATCACGAAGGCGACGTCCGCCTGCGGGAACTCGCCGTTGATGTCCTCCAGCTCGAACACCTCGTCGTAGGGCACGTTGGCCTCGGCCAGCAGCACGTTCATGTGGCCCGGCATGCGGCCCGCCACCGGATGGATGGCGTACTTCACGTCGACGCCCTCCTTCTTCAGCATGTCGGCCATCTCGCGCAGCGAATGCTGCGCCTGGGCGACCGCCATGCCGTAGCCTGGGACGATGATGACCCGCTCGGCGTTCTTCATGATGTAGGCCGCGTCGTCGGCCGAACCCTGCTTCACGGGCCGGGTCTCGACCTGACCGGTTCCGGCCGCGGCCGTGTCGCCGCCGAAGCCGCCGAGGATGACCGAGATGAACGACCGGTTCATCGCGTGGCACATGATGTACGACAGGATCGCGCCCGAGGATCCGACCAGCGAGCCGGTGATGATCAGCGCGAGGTTGCCCAGGGTGAAGCCGATGCCCGCCGCCGCCCAGCCCGAGTAGGAGTTGAGCATCGACACGACCACCGGCATGTCGGCGCCGCCGATCGGGATGATGATCAGCCCGCCCAGCACGAGCGAGGCGATGACGATCAGCCAGAAGATCGCCTTCGACTCGGTGCCGATGAACAGGGCGATCAGCAGCACGAGGCCGGCGGCCAGCAGCGCGTTGATCAGGTGGCGCTGGGGCAGCATGATCGGCTTGCCGGACATGCGACCGTCGAGCTTGGCGAACGCGATCACCGAGCCGGTGAAGGTGATGGCGCCGATGGCGACGCCGAGACCCATCTCGAAGAGCGACTGCTTGTGGAAGTGGCCGTTCTCGATGATGCCGAAGGCCTGCGGGGCGTAGAGTGCGCCCGCCGCCACGAAGACGGCCGCGAGGCCGACCAGCGAGTGGAACGCCGCCACAAGCTGCGGCATCGCGGTCATCGGCACGCGCTTGGCGATCACCGCGCCCGCGCCGCCGCCGATGCCGAGGCCCAGCAGCACGAGGATCCAGGCGCCTGCACCCGCCGGCGGGTGGCCGACGAGCGTCGTCAGGATCGCGAGCCCCATGCCGACCATGCCGTACAGGTTGCCCTGCCGGGAGGTTGTGGGGTGCGAGAGCCCCCGCAGCGCCATGATGAACAGGACGCCGGCGACGATATAGAGAAGGGAGGAGACGTTCTCTGACACCGGCTCAGCCCTTCTTCTTGTACATGCCGAGCATGCGTTGCGTGACGAGGAAGCCGCCGAAGATGTTCACGCTGGCGAGCACGATGCCGATGAAGCCGAAGAACCGGGCCAGCCCGGTGCCCTTCTCGATCAGCGGAACGCCGACCGCCAGGATCGCGCCCACGATGATCACCGACGAGATCGCATTGGTGACCGACATGAGCGGGGTGTGCAGGGCCGGGGTCACCGACCAGACCACGTAGTATCCGACGAAGATCGCCAGCACGAAGATCGCGAGCCGGAACACCGTGGGATCGACCGCGCCGCCCGTGGCGGCGCTCAGCCCGTGGCCCATGCCGTCGGCGATGATCTGCGCCTGATCGGCGGCGTTGCGCGCCACCGCGGCCGCCGCGCGCGCGGCGTCGGCCAGCACGCGGGCCTGATCGGCGGCCTGATCGGGAGGGACGATGACGTTTGCCATTCTGCTACTCCTCTCGGCCGGGCTTCACTGCGCGCCCGCCGGGGTGGCCGTGCCGGACGCCTTGTTGGCCTCCGACTTGGCCAGCCCCACGGAGGCGGCTTCCGAGGCTGCGCCATCGGTCTTGGGCTGGAAGGACGCGTGCACGACCGCGCCGTCGCGGGTGAGGTTCGTGGCCTTCACCAGCTCGTCGTCCCAGTTGATGGCCAGCGCCTTCGACTCCTTGTCGATCAGGGTCTCGACGAAGGCGTAGAGGTTGCGGGCGTAGAGGCTCGACGACGTGGCGGCGAGCCGCCCCGGCACATTGACGTGGCCGACGATCTTCACGCCGCGGTCGTTCGTGACGACCTCGCCGGCCTTGGCGCCGGCGACGTTGCCGCCGCGCTCCACCGCGAGGTCGACCAGCACCGAACCCGGCTTCATCGACGCCACCATCTCCTCGGAGACCAGCTTCGGCGCCGGCCGGCCGGGGATCAGCGCGGTGGTGATGACGATATCCTGCTTGGCGATGTGGCCCTTGACCAGCTCTGCCTGCTTCTTCTGATACTCGGCCGACATCTCCTTGGCGTAACCGCCGGCGGTCTCGGCCTGCTTGAACTCGTCGTCCTCGACGGCGACGAACTTGGCGCCCAGCGATTCGACCTGCTCCTTGGTGGCGGGCCGGACATCGGTGGCGGTGACGACCGCGCCGAGGCGTCGGGCGGTCGCGATGGCCTGGAGGCCGGCCACGCCGACGCCCATGACGAACACGCGGGCGGCCGGCACCGTGCCGGCGGCGGTCATCATCATCGGCATCGCCCGGCCGTACTCGGCGGCGCCGTCGACGACCGCGCGGTAACCGGCGAGATTCGCCTGCGAGGACAGGACGTCCATCACCTGCGCGCGGGTGATGCGGGGCATCAGCTCCATGGCGAAGCCGTCGACGCCGGCCTCGGCCATCGCCCTCAAGGCCTCCTCGTTGCCGTAGGGGTCCATGATCGCGATCACGGTGGCGCCGCGCTTCAACTGCGGCAGCTCTTCGGCGCTCGGGCGCCGGACCTTCAGCACGAGGTCGGCATCCCTGGCGGCATCGGCGGCGCTCCCCGCGATGCCGGCGCCGGCGGCCTCGTACTCGGAATCCAGAATGCCGGCCCTCTGGCCCGCTCCGGACTGCACCACGACGTCAGCACCGAGAGATTTGAACTTCTTGACGGTCTCAGGAACCGCGGCGACGCGCGGCTCCGCGGAGTCCGTCTCGGACAGCACAGCAATGCGCATGCGAGGGTTCCCCTGGAAAAGCTCGGCCTTCGAATGCGCGAACCGGCGACGCTTTTCGAGAGGCGGACCTACGATACCGCGTTGGAAGCGGCCGGAATGTAACTTGCGCTCAATTTAATTGCCAACAATGCGTCAGCGACCCGCCCGGCGATCGCGAGCGGGCTCGTCATCCGCGGCGGCGCTCAACGCCACCGCCCTCGAACATTTCAGGCGAAGAACAGGTACAGGACCAGCAGAATCCCGACGACCAGCGGGGCCTTCCACCCGACGGCCGGTGCGAGAGCGCCCACCGCGCCCGCGGCTCCCGAAGCGATCACGCCGACGATGGCCAGCAGCCAAGCTTCGCGGATCCCGCCGATGGCGAGGGCCAGCACCCAGCAGATCACGACGCCGGTGGCGATTTCGACGAACCGGACGAACCCGCGATAGGTCTGCTCGTGAGTCTTCGCGTCCATCGCCGGGCTGTAGGTGTGCCCGGCCACCGTGTCACTCTCGGCCATCGTGCGCTCGTTTCCCTAAGACGCGACTTCTTGCGGTCGCGGTCGGATGTAGCTCAAGCGTTTACCTGCCGCAATCGGACGCACGCAAGTTGATCGCTCTCTCGGTGGATCTTCGCGCCGACTCAGGCCGGTTTCGGCAGGTCCGCCTCGGCGAGCACCCGACCCTGACGCTTCGTGAGTTCGTCCAGCGAGAAATGCTCGATCTCGGCTTCGAACAACCGGTGGTAGTTGAGTTCCGACCTGAGGTGGAGGAACACGGCGCCCAGGCCCACGGCGGCACGATCCATGAAGACGAATTCCTGCGGCACCGTCACGGGTCCCCGCTCCTTCAGGGCCTGATGGACCTGGAAGGCCTGCCGCCGACCGTACTCCCCCGGCTTCACCCCGTCCGCGACGGTGCGGGTGCGGTCCTCGAGCAGCGGCCCGTAGATGAAGCGGGCCCAGATGTTCAGGATCTCGATCTTCTCCTTGTCGAGGTCCTTGAAACCCCAGACCTCGTAGGCGTGGACGATGCGGGCGTCGTCGTTCTCCAGCAGGCCGCGATAGAGGTCCACGACGCCGCCGACGAATCGCGGATGGAAGATCCGGACGCAGCCGTAATCCAGCAGGTTGATCCCGGCGGCCTCTCCGGCGTCAGAGAAGACCGTGTAATTGCCGAGATGCGGGTCGCCGTGGATCACCGCCGCCCGGCTGAACGGGTGCCACCACGCCTTGAACATCGCCTGAGCGATCCGGTTACGCACCTCGACGGGCTCGTCGGCGAAGCCCAGGATCTTGTCTCCGTCGAGCCAGCCGAGCGTGAGCAGGCGCTTCGTCGAGAGCTCAGGGAAGACGCGCGGCACGCGCACCGCGTCGATGTCCTTCAGCACGGCCCCGTAGAGCGCCGCGTGCTTGGCCTCGCGCTCGTAGTCGAGTTCCTCGCGCACCCGGGCGCCGATCTCCTTCGCGATCTCGCGCGTATCGAGCCACGTGTTCATCCGGCGGTGCAGCGCGAATGCGACCTCCAGCTGCTTGAGGTCGGCCTCCACGGCCGATTGCATGTCCGGATATTGCAGCTTGCAGGCGAGCCGCTCGCCGTCCTCGGTAGTCGCGCGGTGGACCTGCCCCAGCGAGGCCGCGGCCGCGGGCTTGAGGTCGAAGCTCCCGAATCGCGCCTGCCAGCCGGCGCCCAGTTCCGACTGCATCCGGCGTCGGACGAAGGCCGCGCCCATCGGCGGCGCGTCGGCCTGGAGCTTCTGCAGCTCGGTGGCGTACTCCGGCGGGAGCAGGTCCGGGACGGTGGCCAGCAGCTGGGCCACCTTCATGATCGGCCCCTTCAGGCCGCCCAGCGCCTGCGCCAGGGCGGCGGCGTTGGTGGTGCCCTCCTTTCCGAACAGCCGCGCCATGGCCATCCGGGCGGCGACACCGCCGACATTGGCGCCCACGCTGGCGTAGCGCCCGGCGCGGGCGGAGAAGCGGTTGGCTTCGCGGTCGGTCTCGGCCATCACTCGATCTGCTCGTCTGACGATGATCCGCAGATAAGCCGCCCCCGGCCGCGAACCAGGGGCGTGGGTCCCTGCGCCGCGGGCATCGGCCGAGCCCGCGGCGCCCCGCTCAGGCCCGACCTTCCATGCTCTCCAGCTCGACGATCATGCTCTCGATCATCCCGAGACCGATCTGCCAGAAGCCCGGATCCTTGGCGTCGAGGCCGAAGGGCGCGAGCAGCTCGCCGTAGGGCTTCGAGCCGCCGGCCGAGAGCAGCGCGAAGTAGCGGTCCACGAAGCCTTCCTCCGCCCGGGCGTAGACGCCGTAGAGCGAGTTCACCAGGCAGTCGCCGAACGCGTAGGCGTAGACGTAGAACGGGGAGTGGATGAAATGCGGGATGTAGGCCCAGAACGGCTCGTAGCCTGAATCCAGCGTGATCGCCGGACCGAGCGATTCCGCCTGGACGGACAGCCACAGCGCGTTGATCTGGTCGGTAGTCAGCTCGCCCTTGGCGCGGGCGAGATGGACCTTCCGCTCGAACGAGTAGAACGCGATCTGGCGCACCACCGTGTTGATCATGTCCTCGACCTTGGCGGCGAGCATGGCCCGGCGCTGGGTCGTGTCGGTGGTCGCGGCGAGGAGCCGACGGAAGGTCAGCATCTCGCCGAACACGCTCGCCGTCTCGGCGAGGGTCAGGGGTGTCGGCGCCATCAGGGCGCCGTTCGGCCCGGCGAGCACCTGGTGGACGCCGTGGCCGAGCTCGTGCGCCAGCGTCATCACGTCCCGCGGCTTGCCCTGGTAGTTGACCAGCACGTAGGGGTGGACGGAGGGCACGGTCGGATGCGCGAAGGCGCCCGGCGCCTTGCCCGGACGGGTCGGCGCGTCGATCCAGCGCTCGTCGAAGAAGCGCCGCGCGATCCCCGCCATCTTCGGCGAGAACGCGTCGTAGGCGGACAGCACCGTGTCGCGGGCCTCCGTCCACGGGATCGTGCGCTGCTCGACGCGCGGCAGCGGCGCGTTGCGGTCCCAGTAGGGCAGCGCCTCCTGCCCGAACCACTTCGCTTTGAGCGTGTAGTAGCGGTGGGACAGCCGGGGATAGGCCGCCCGCACCGCGTCGACGAGCGCTTCCACCACCTCGGGCTCGACCCGATTCGACAGGTGGCGCGCGTCGGCCACGTCCTTGAACCCGCGCCAGCGGTCGCTGATCTCCTTGTCCTTCGCCAGCGTGTTGGTGATGAGCGTGAAGACCCGCAACTGACCGCGCAGCACCGCGCTGATCGCGCCGGCCGCCTCCTTGCGGACCGCGCCGTCCGGATCCTGAAGCTTGTTGAGCGTCGGCTCCAGCGGCATCTCCTCGCCCTGCACGGTGAAGCGCAGCGAGGCGATCGTCTCGTTGAACAGCCGGTCCCAGGCGGCGTTCGACGTGACCGACTTCTCGAGAAACAGCTTCTCGGTGCGGTCGTCGAGCTGGTGCGGCTTCTCGCGCCGCAGGTCCTCGATCCACGGGGCGTAGTGCGCGAGCGGCCCTCCGGCCATCGCGGCGTTCATCGCGGCGTCGTCGACGCGGTTCAGCTCCAGGGCGAAGAAGAGGAGATCCGCCGAGGCGCCGGTCAGCCGCTCGCGGGTGTCGCCGTAGAACTTGGCCCGCGCCTCGTCGGTGGTGTCGCCGGAATACACGAGCCCCGCGAACGACATGAGCTTGCCGAGCAGGTCCTCGATGCCCTCGTAGGTCCGCACCGCCTCGGCCAGACGCGCGGACGCGTCCGGCCCGGCGGCGAGCTCGGCGATCCGGCCGGCATAGGTCTCGGAGAAGCGGCGGCACTCCTCCTCGGCGCGAGTCATGTCGCCGGAGAAGTTCGGATCATCGAGGCCGGAATAGAGATCCGTGAGGTCCCATTCCGGAAGATGGCCGAGGTCGGCAGCCTTCGCGGCGGCGCGCGCGGCACTCACGCCCTCCGGCAGGCGGACAGTCACCGGCGAGGCGGTGTGGCTCGGCATCATGGTGTGCAATCCTCTCCAAGGGCTCCGGCCCCGTACCCTGATATCGAGCGTGCCGCCACGCGTTCAACGCGGGCGGTCCGTCGGACCGGCGCGCGATTGGTGACGACGCGCCGCGAACGTCGTTAAGCGGCACTTTACGAGTGTCGGTCACCCTGCGGCTCGAAACGAAACAGTCGCCGAATCGGAGGCCGCGAGCGGGTCGAACCCGCGTCGCGTGTCCGGCCTTCGTGCGCCGTTCAGGGAGCCGCTATGTCCGCCACCGTGCTCATCGTGGATGACGATCCGGTCCAGCGGCGCCTGGCCGAGGCGGCCGTGCGCCGTTTCGGCTTCGAGGCGCGGATCGCCGAGACGGGCGCGGACGCGCTGAGCCTTCTGAGATCCGAGGGGGCGGATGTCGTGCTCCTCGACCTCGTCATGCCGGGGCTCGACGGGCTGGGTGTCCTGGCCGAGATGCGCAAGAGCGGCCTCGCCACGCCGGTCATCGTCCAGACCTCCAACGGGTCCATCGACACGGTGGTCAGCGCGATGCGGGCCGGCGCGGTGGATTTCGTGGTCAAGCCCGCGGGCGCGGAGCGGCTCCAGGTCTCGATCAAGAACGCCCTGCGGGTCGACACGCTCGAGGAGGAGGTGCGCCGCATGCGCCGCCGCGCCTCCGGGGCGCTCACCTTCAAGGATCTCACCTCGAAGAGCCCCGACATGGAGCGGGTGATCCGCCTCGCCGAGCGGGCCGCCAAGTCGAACATCCCGGTGCTGATCGAGGGCGAGTCCGGCGTCGGCAAGGAGGTCCTGGCCCGGGCGATCCAGGGCTCGGGCGACCGGCGCGGCAAGCCGTTCGTGACGGTCAATTGCGGGGCGATCCCGGAGAACCTGGTGGAATCCACCCTGTTCGGCCACGAGAAGGGGGCGTTCACCGGCGCCACCGAGAAGCACGCCGGCAAGTTCGTCGAGGCCTCGGGCGGGACGCTGTTCCTCGACGAGATCGGCGAGTTGCCCCTCGACGCGCAGGTCAAGCTGCTGCGCGCCCTCCAGGAGGGCGAGGTCGATCCCGTCGGCGGCAAGCGCTCGGTGCGGGTGGACATCCGGCTCGTCTCGGCGACGAACCGGTCGCTGCTCGACCTCGTGAAGCAGGGCAAGTTCCGCGAGGACCTCTATTACCGCCTGAACGTCTTCCCGATGACGCTGCCCCCTTTGCGGGCGCGCCGCGAGGACATCCCGGATCTCGTCCGCTCGTTCTGCGCGCGGTTCTCGGCCGAGGAAGGCAAGCGCGTGCGGGCGATCAGCCCGGAGGCGATGGCCCTGCTCACGCGCTATCCCTGGCCGGGCAACGTCCGGCAGCTGGAGAATGCCCTGTTCCGCGCCGTGGTGCTGGCAGACGGCGACGAACTGACTGTCTCCGAATTCCCGCAGATCGCCGCGCAGGTCGAAGGCTTTGACGTCCGGATCCCGGCGGCGCCGGTCCAGCCGCAGATGCCGGCCTACGCCCCCGAGCCGGTGCGCGAGATCGTCCGCGTCGAGGTCCGCGATCCGCACGCCATGTCGCTCGTCGCCGAGGAGACCGGCGAGATGAAGCCGATGGACGTCCTCGAAGCGGAGATCATCCGCTTCGCGCTCCAGTTCTACCGGCAGCGGATGTCGGAGGTCTCGCGCCGCCTCGGCATCGGCCGGTCCACGCTCTACCGCAAGCTCAAGGATCTGGGCCTGGAGGACGACGCTAAAACCGAGGATGCGGCCTGATCGTGCGCGGCGTGCGCTAGCGCACCGCGCGCATTCGTTTCGGCAACGGTCAGTGAAATTCTCGGCCCTGCTGCACATGGCCGGCAGATCATTGAGCGGATCGTAAGCTGAGCGGTATCAGAAATGACACATTCATCTGCAGGACCAGCCTTCTATTCGCGATAACTGCGGTTGCTGAAAGCCACGCTTGCGCGGATAATCACAATCTGAGCGTGCGGTCCTGCCGCCGCACCCCGGGAGATCACGATGCGCGTCCCGCGCTCCAGCCTCATCGCGCTGGCCGCCCTCCTCGGCGGCACGCTGGCCCCGGCCGGCTCCCCCCGTGCCGCGACGGCCGCACTGGACCAGCCGACCGCCGATGTCCCCGCAGCCCCGGCCGTTGCCTCGCCTGCGCCGGCCGCGCCCGCGCAGGCGGATCCGGGGGCGCCCGCCACGACGGCCCTGCCCGACTACAAGCCGGAGGCGCCGGCGGCCGAGCCGGCCCCGGCCCCCGCCGCCGCGGTTCCGGTCGCCCCGACGGACCCGCTCGGCGCGGCGGTCTTCGCACGATTCGCAGATCCCGCCCCCCTTCTGCTGCGTCTCACCGGCAAGGAGCGCGACGCGATCCGGAGCTTCTACGAGGCCCGCAGCTTCAAGCCGCTCTGGATCTCCGGCGGAGCCTGGACCGACGCCGCGAAGGCGGTCTCGGCGCGGCTGGCGGCCGCCGCCGAGGACGGTCTCGAACCTCGCGCCTACACGGTCCCGACCCTCGCCGATAAGCCCGACGAGAAGGCGGTCGCCGACGCCGACCTGCGCCTGTCCGCGGCGGCGGTGCTCTATGCCCGGGATGCCCGCGGCGGCCGGATCAACCTGGCCTCCATCTCGCGGCTGATCACCCCGCACCTCGATCTTCCCGCCGGGAACGACGTCCTGGCGAAGCTCGACGAGGCCGGCGCGAAGGCCGGCGAGGCGCTGCAGGCCTACAATCCCGCAACCCCGGGTTATCTGGCGCTGAAGGCGCGGCTCGCCGCCCTGCGCGGACCGGCGCCGACCGCCGTCAAGCCGCTGCGCCTCCCGGCCGGGCCGGTTCTCCGCGTCGGCATGCGCGATGCCCGCGTCCCGCTGCTGCGGGCGCATTTCAACCTCGAGAACCGTCCGGCCGCGACCCTGGACAAGGGTCCCGGCGAACCGGAGGAGTACGATTCGGGCGTGGCCGACGCGGTGGCGAAGTTCCAGCGCGGCCGCGGGCTGCCGGGCAACGGCACCCTGAACGTCCAGACGGTCCTGGCCCTCGCCGATGCCGGCCGCACGGCGCGCCCGACGGGCGGAGAGGCCGAGCTCATCGTCAACATGGAGCGTTGGCGCTGGCTGCCGGGCGACCTCGGCTCGGATTACATCTTGGTCAACGTGCCGGAATATCGCCTGCGCGCTTACCGGGGCGGCGTCATGCGCGACGAGGCGCGGGTCATCGTCGGCAAGCCGGAATCGCGCACGCCGCTGTTCTCCGGGATGATGGAGTACGCGGTCGTCAACCCGTCCTGGTACGTTCCGCCCTCGATCCTGAAGACGATGGCGCCGAAGCTCGCCGGCTACGGCGGCAAGACCTGGGGCGGCTACGAGGTCGTCCGTCGCGGCGGGCACATCTCGCTGCGCCAGCCCCCGGGGGAGCGCAACGCCCTCGGCTTCATCAAGTTCATGTTCCCGAACCAGCACGCGGTCTACCTGCACGACACGCCGAACCGCTCGCTGTTCTCCGCCTCGAAGCGCGATTTCAGCCACGGCTGCGTGCGCGTCGACGATCCGTTCCGCCTCGCCGACGTGGTGCTGCCGAACTGGTCCGAGGACCGGTTGAAGAAGCTGATCGGCAAGGGTGAGCGCACGATCCGGCTGCCGGAGAAGCTGCCGGTCCACCTCGCCTACTTCACCGCCTTCGTGGACGACGGTGGCACCTACCGCACCCTGCCGGACCTCTACGGCTACGACGCGCCGATGCGCGCGGCCCTCGGGCTGCCGGGCGGTGGCGGGCCGGCGATCGCCCGGCTGCCGGACGAGCCGCCGCGGCGCAAGGCCGAGCGCGCTCCCAAGCCGCCCGCGACCCGGACGGTCCATCGCCGCGCCCCCGAGCGCCCGGTCGCGGATGCCGACGCGTGGCCGACCGGACGCTACGAGGAGGCGGACGCGCCGCGCCGCCCCCTGCGCCGCGCCGCCCGGGCCGACAGCGCGCCGGAATACGGCGAGCCGGGTCTCTGGACGCCCGCACCGCAGCAGGCGGCGCCGCGCGGGTGGTGGTAGTCCACCGGCTCCACCAGCAACTTTCGCGTGCGAGGCCGCACAGCCGGGCACGTTTTCGCCACGGTCGAGCCTTAGCCGTTTCGGCCGCGAACCCGGTTCAACAGGCGTCGGGTCAGGCTGTCGGGAGAGGATCAGGACCGTCGTGCCCAGTCTCCCGCGCGCCCTTCGCCATCTCACCCTCGCCCTATCCGGCCTGGTGCTCGGACTGATCGCCGGGACGGCCGAGACCGAGGACGCGGTCGCCAACGGCGACACCCGCTCCCTGACGATCTATCACACGCACACGCAAGAGAGCGCGACCATCACGTTCAAGCGCGATGGCCGGTACGACCGCGCGGCCCTCGAGCAACTGAACTGGCTCCTCCGCGACTGGCGGGTCAACGAGCCGACCAAGATGGACCCGCGGCTGTTCGATACGGTCTGGGAGGCCTATCGCCAGGTTGGTGCGACCCAGCCGATCCACGTCGTGTCGGCCTACCGGTCGCCGGGCACCAACGCGATGCTGCGCCGCCGGTCCAAGATGGTGGCCGAGTACAGCCAGCACATGCTCGGCAAGGCGATGGACTTCTTCCTGCCGGACGTGTCGATCGACCGGATCCGCGAGGTCGGTCTCCGGATGCAGCGCGGCGGCGTCGGCTGGTATCCCCATGCCGGAACGCCCTTCGTGCACCTCGACGTGGGGTCAGTGCGCATGTGGCCGCGCATGACCCACGATCAGCTCGCCCGGCTGTTCCCGGACGGCAAGACCGTGCTGCTCCCGAGCGACAACCGCCCCTTCCCGCGCTACGAGGAGGCCAAGGCCGAGATCCTGGCCCGTGGCGGCACCGTGGCGGGCCTCACGACGCAGATGGCCAGCGGCGAGGAGGAGGACGGGCCCGGCCTGTTCGGCTTCCTGGCCAGCCTGTTCGGCGGCGGACGGTCCGCGCCGGAGCCCGCGCCGGTGCCGGCCCCGGTGGAGACGGCGAAGCGAGCGCGGCGCGCGCCCGTCGTCGCCGTGGCGAGCGCCGATCCGCAGGATCCGGTGGGCGCGCGCGCGGCCCTCGCCTACGCGGCGCCAGCGGCCGACGACGCCCTGCGCGGCTCGCTGGCGGAGCGCGCGCAGGCGAAGGGTGTCGAGTCCAAGCCCGCCGACGCCAAGTCGCTCCTGACCGCCAGTCAGCCGGTTGCCGTCGACGATACGGTGACCGCCGTCACGGCACCGCTCCCACCGCGGCGCCCCACCGATATGGCCGCCGTCGCGGCGAGCCTGACCATGCCGCTGCCGCCGCCGCGTCCGGTGCAGTTCGCGGCGCTGGAGCGCGGGATGGCCAACCTCGCGCCCGCGGGCGAGATCCGCGCCCTCGACAAGCCGGCGGCACCGCTCTCGGCGCGCGCGCGCGCTCTCGTGGCGCCGGACGCGGACGCGAAGGCACAGCTGCGGGCCCTGTTCGATTCCGTCTCGGCCGGTCCGGGCGCGGCCCCGGCGAGCCGGGCTGTTCCCGTGCACGTGGCCGCCACGCGGCTGCGCGGCACCGCGCCCGATGCGGTGGTCGGCGCGGCGCCCGACCGGGTCACGACGCGGTTCAGTCCCCGCAGCCCGGGCGACGATCTGCCCAGCCGTTTCACCGGCTCTGCCGCGCGCCCTGTCTCAGGGGCACGGTGAACCGCGCGGCGCGTTCAGAGCACCCGCCGTCGAAGCTGCGAATCGGCCGTGTCCCGTGGGTCGCACGGAGTGACCGGCGAGCTCAGCGCAGGGGCTTGGAGAGGTTGACCGCCAGCGCGCCGACGAGCGTGGTCGCGTAGCTGTCCTCCTGCGTCGCCGAGATGCGCTCCGCCTCGTTGCCGCTATTGGCCGCGACGGACATCATCAGCATCACTGCCGTGACGAGACCGCCGAGACCGGCGACGAGGGCGAGGTAGGCGCGAACGGCGACGCTGGGGACGGACGCGACCGCTCCGGTCTCGGCGAGGCACAGCGGCGATGGGCTGTGAGACATGGCGGCCGACTCTGACGGGCGATGCTGAACCCGACGCGGGCCGATAAGGCGCACATCGGGTATACCCGTTCAACCGAAGAACGCCTCACGAGGAGGCGAGTTCGACCGAAAGGCGAGTTTTTCCACTGATCCTCGTCCGGACGGTTGATAGCCGAAAGGGGGACGCGCTCGGCGCCCCCCGGACCGGCCTCAGCCTTCCTTGCCGGCGACCTTGCCCAGCGCTGCCTGGGCGGCCGCGAGCCGGGCGATCGGCACCCGGTAGGGCGAGCAGGACACGTAATCGAGCCCGACCTCCTGGCAGAAGCCCACCGAGGCGGGGTCGCCGCCGTGCTCGCCGCAGATGCCGAGCTTGATGTCCGGACGCGTCTTGCGGCCGCGCTCCACGCCGATGCGCACCAGCTCGCCCACGCCCTCCTGATCGATCGTAATGAACGGATCGGCCGGCAGGATGCCCTTCTGGGTGTAGGGCCCCAGGAAGGTGGCGGCGTCGTCGCGGGAGATGCCGAGCGCCGTCTGCGTCAGGTCGTTGGTGCCGAAGGAGAAGAACTCCGCGGTCTCGGCGATCTCGCCGGCCTTGAGGGCGGCGCGCGGCAGCTCGATCATCGTGCCGACTTGGTAGTCGAGGGTCGCGCCCTTCTCCTCGGACACGGCCCTCGCCATGGCGTCGATGCGGGCCTTCACGATGTCGAACTCGGCGCGGGTGAAGACCAGCGGCACCATGACTTCGGGCGTCACTGCCTGGCCGGTGTCCGCGGCAGCCTGGACGGCGGCCTCGAAGATGGCTCGGGCCTGCATCTCGGCGATCTCCGGGAAGGCGATCGCCAGGCGGCAGCCGCGGAAGCCGAGCATCGGGTTATGCTCGGAGAGCTCGCGCATCCGATGCCGGATCTTCTCCTCGGAGACGCCCGTCGCCTTCACGACTTCGGCGACCTCGGCGTCGGTGTGCGGCAGGAACTCGTGGAGCGGCGGGTCGAGCAGGCGGATCGTGACCGGCAGGCCGGACATGATCGTGAACAGCTCCAGGAAGTCCTGGCGCTGGTAGGGTAGGATCTTCGCCAGCGCCGCGCGGCGGCCCTCGGCGTCGTCCGCCAGGATCATCTCGCGCACCGCGATGATGCGGTCGCCCTCGAAGAACATGTGCTCCGTGCGGCAGAGGCCGATGCCCTCGGCGCCGAAGTTGCGGGCGGTGCGCGCATCGGTCGGGGTGTCGGCGTTCGCCCGGACCTTCATGGCCCGGAACGCGTCCGCCCACTCCATCAGCGTGGCGAAGTCGCCGGAGAGCTCGGGCTCCAGCATCTTCACCTCACCCTGGATCACCTGACCGGTGGAGCCGTCGATCGTGATCTTGTCGCCGGCCTTCAGCGTCGTGCCTCCGACCGTGAGGGTCTGCGCCTTGTAGTCGATCCGGATCGAGCCGACGCCGGAGACGCAGGGCTTGCCCATGCCGCGCGCGACGACGGCCGCGTGGCTGGTCATGCCGCCGCGGGTGGTGAGGATGCCCTCGGCGGCGTGCATGCCGTGGATGTCCTCGGGCGAGGTCTCGATCCGCACCAGGATGCACTTGCGCTCGGCCTTGCGGTGCGCCTCCGCGTCCTCGGAGTTGAACACGATCTCGCCGGTCGCCGCGCCGGGCGAGGCCGGCAGGCCGGAGGCGATGACCTTGCGCTCGGCCTTCGGGTCGATCGTCGGGTGCAGGAGCTGATCGAGGGCGCCGGGCTCGACGCGGCCGATCGCCTCCTCGCGGGAGATCAGCCCCTCGCCCGCCAGATCGACGGCGATGCGCAGGGCGGCCTTGGCCGTGCGCTTGCCGTTGCGGGTCTGGAGCATCCAGAGCTTCCCCTTCTCGATGGTGAACTCCATGTCCTGCATGTCACGGTAATGCGACTCCAGGATCCCGTAGATCCGGGTCAGCTCCGCGAAGCTCTCGGGCATGGCCTTCTCCATCGAAGGCTTGTCGCTTCCGGCCTCTTCCCGCGCCTTCTCGGTGATGTTCTGCGGCGTGCGGATGCCCGCCACCACGTCCTCGCCCTGCGCGTTGATCAGGAACTCGCCGTACAGCGCCTTCTCGCCGGTGGAGGGATTGCGGGTGAAGGCGACGCCGGTGGCCGAGGTGTCGCCCATGTTGCCGAAAACCATGGCCTGCACGTTGACGGCCGTGCCCCAGCTCTCCGGGATGTTGTTCAGCTCCCGGTACTTCTTCGCGCGGGGAATCATCCAGGAATTGAACACGGCGCCGATCGCGCCCCAGAGCTGGTCGTCCGCCCCCTGCGGGAAGTCGGAGCCGTGCTCGTCGCGCACGATCTTCTTGTAGGTCTGGATGAGGGTCTTCCAGTCGCCGGCGCCGAGCTCGGTGTCGAGGTCGAAGCCCTTGCCTTCCTTGTACTGCTCCAGCGCCTCCTCGAAGGCGTGGTGCTCCACGCCGAGGACGACGTTGGAGTACATGGTGATGAAGCGGCGATAGGAATCGTAGGCGAAGCGCTCGTCGTCGGCCTCCTTGGCGAGGGCCAGGACGGTCTCGTCGTTGAGGCCGAGATTGAGCACCGTGTCCATCATGCCGGGCATCGAGGCCCGGGCGCCCGAGCGGACCGAGACGAGCAGCGGATTGGTCGAGTCGCCGAACTTGCGGCCGGTGAGCGCGCCGACCTGCGCGAGCGCGGCCGAGACCTGGTCCTTCAGCTCCGGCGGGTAGGCCTTGCCGTGATCGTAGAAGTAGGTGCAGACCTCGGTGGTGATGGTGAAGCCGGGCGGGACGGGCAGGCCCAGGTTGGACATCTCGGCCAGATTGGCGCCCTTGCCGCCGAGCAAGTCGCGCATCTGCGACTTGCCCTCCGCCTTGCCGTCGCCGAAGGCATAGACCCACTTCGCGCTGCCGGTCGCCATGTCGATCCCGTCCGTATCTGGTGCCCGGCGCCGGCCGAGCTGATGGGCGGGGTTGGACCATCCCGCAACGCAACGCAAGATGAACGCGCGATGGCCCTGTGCGTGCGTGGCTGACGGGTTCGACGGTCTGTCAGGCCCGCGACCCCACGGTGCGGGCGCAACCCCTCAATGCAGGATTCCGAGCCCGATCACGCCGACGACGATCAGGTAGATCGCGACGATGTAGTTGAGCAGCCGCGGCATCACGAGGATCAGGATCCCGGCCAGGATCGCGATCAGCGGCTGGAGGTTCGAGATGGTGATGGTCACGGGCGCCTCCGCAGGGCCGAGCTTGGCCGCCGGTATCGACGCCCCTACCTCACGGAGGTTCCCTGTAGCTTGAGCGGAGCGGCCGGTCGGTCCGGCCGCTCCGGGCCCGATCAGGGCTTCGGCGTCGGGGTCTCGGTCCCGGGGATCGGGTCCTTGGCCTCGCCGGTCGGCAGGCTCACGGCGATCGTCGGGCGCGACAGCTCCGGATAGGGTTCGATCACGTTGGCGCCGTTGAGCGGCTTGTTGGCGCCGTTGTGGCAAGTGGCGCAGTTGATCTTCGGCGCGTCGCCCAGGATCCCGAGCCGGTTGCGCGGGAATGTCGAGGTCAGCGGCTCCATGTAGTCCTGGTTGAGGTCACGCACCATGCGGATGCCGTACCAGGCATGGACGCGGTTGGGCGTGCTGGTGTCCCACTGCGCGACCGAGCGGGTGTTGTGGCAGAAGGTGCAGTTCACCCCGAGCGACTGCGACATGCTGATCATGATCGCGAAGGTCTTCTCCGCGTCCTGGATCGGCTTGCCCTTCGTCTCGGGCAGCGCCGTGGTCGCGTTGACCCGGACCGCGTCCTCCGACGTCTCCTTGTGCTGGTAGAAGGCCTGATAGACGTCGTACGGCAGCGAGGTGTTGCCGACTTCCGCGGAGGCCAGGTTCTGGCTGTTGTTGCGCGGGATGAAGCGCCCCGCCCCCTGAACCGGGTGGTCGAACCAGATATTGGCCGGCACCGGGTTGCCGCGGTGGCAGGTGTAGCAGGTCACCCCCGCCTGATGGACGTGATTCTCCTTCCACGTGGCGTTGATGTACTGCGTCATCTGGATCATGCGGCGGGCGACGCGCTTCTGGTAGAGTTCGTCGGACGCCATGTTCTCGGTGCTGTGGCAGTAGGTGCAGCCCTGCTGCGGCGCGACCCACTCGGTGATCGACACCATCAGACGGTTGAACTGCTCGGCCGAGAGATCGCCCAGAACTTGGACGTTCTGATAGACGGCCGAGGCCTTGTCGCCGCCCGCCTCGGCCGGATCGGCCGGCGCGGGCGCCCTGTTGGCGTCCGACAGCGCCTCGTTGCCGGCTCTGGTGCGGATCAGGTCCATCCCCGTCCCGCGGAAGCCGGTCTGCTTGTTCGCCATCGGCGGATGGGTCCAGCCGGCGCCGCCGAACATCGCGATGGTGAGGAAGAGGGCCAGCGCCCCGCCGGCGACCGCCAGAATCGTCTTCATGACGGCCTCCTCACGGCTTCATGCCGGGTGCGAGATGGGCGGGATCCACGATCGGGCCGTAGACCTGCGGGTAGGAGGGCGCGACGCCGTGCTTGACGGCCCAGAGGTACCAGTTGTCGACCACGGTCCCGGTGAGCAGGATGCCGATGCCGCCGGTCAGCGTCGTCAGCACGGCGAACCACCACGCCCAGCGGTGGATCGACTCCATCGTGGCGTTGAAGCCCATGGTCCAGCGCCAGAACAGGGCGGCGCGCTCGGTGGCCGTGCCGCGGTCGACGATCTGGTCGATCTCGCGCTCCGCGCCGTAGCGCGAGCAGGCCAGGATCGTGCCCCCATGCATGGCGAACAGCAGCGTCGATCCGTAGAGGAACGTGATCGAGAGCATGTGGAACGGGTTGTAGAACAGGTTCCCGTAGCGGAGCGAGAAGGCCGCGGTCCAGTCGAGGTGCGGGAAGATGCCGAAGGGCACGGCTTCCGACCACGAACCCATCAGGAGCGGCCGGATGAAGCCGAGGACGAGATAGAGCCAGATGGCCGACGCGAAGGCCCACGGCACGTGGGTGCCCAGCCCGAGTGCCCGCGCCCGCCGGTAGAGGTGAACCCACCAGAGCAGGATCGAGGCCGTCAGAAAGAAGCCGGCGATGAGCCACCAGCCGCCCTCGTTGAGGGGCGGGAGCACCTTCAGCCCGTATTTCGGCAGGGGCGGCTCCAGGGCCAGCCACGGCAGCTGCCGGACGAACTGGACCGGATCCCAGTTCACCGACGCCCACATGTTGAGCCCGATGATCTCGAAGGCGATCAGGCCGCAGGTGATCGACAGCGCCGCGATATAGCCGATGTAGATCGGTCCGACCTGGCTGTTGCCGATGAGCCCGAACAGGTAGCTGTTGAACGGCTTGCCGACGCGGTCGTCGACCGCCACCGGGACGCCGTGCTCCGGTACCAGCGGGCGCACCTGAACCTGCGTGAAGATGTTCTGGTAATAGGCCATGGCCTGCCCTCCCCCGGAGTGCCGCGCGCCGAGCGGCGGCGACCCGCGTTAGTCCCCTCGTTCCGATCCCATGCGATCAATCATCGCCACACCGGCAGGTTGAGCCACCAGCCCCACCATTGCGGCCAGCCCTGCGTCCAGAACGGCCCGCTGATGACGATGCAGACCGCGCTCCAGAATCCCGCCGACAGGGCCAGGAACAGGCCGAGGCGGTGAACGCCGAGCGTGCCGATCGAGTAGCCGATCGTGTCGCGGAAGAACGTGTCCTCGTGCTCGGGCGTCTTGACGGTCTCGCCCTTCTTGGGATTGGTCGCCGACAGGATCAGGCCGCCGTGCATCGCCAGGGCCAAAGTCGTCGTGAAGAAGAACGTCACGGCCAGCATGTGGGCCGGGTTGTAGTGGAAGTGGAGATACTGGTAGCCGGTGTTGGACACCCAATCGAGGTGACTGAGGATGCCGTACGGGAAGCCGTAGCCCCAGGCGCCCATCAGCAGCGGCCGGATCACCACGAGGGTGAAGTAGGCGAAGATCGCCATCCCGAAGGCCACGGGCACGTGGTAGCCGATGCCGAGCTTGCGACAGATCTCGACCTCGCGCAGCGCCCAGCACACGAACGAGCCCAGCGCGCACATGGTGATGATCTGCCAGAGACCGCCCTCCTTGAGCGGCGCCAGCCGCAGGCCGTAGCTGATGTCGGGCGGCGCGATGTTGATCTGCCAGACGTTCCAGGTCGGTCCGATCGCCGCGCCGTAGATGACGAGCGCGGTGCCCAGTACCGTGAAGAACATCCCGACCACGCCGAAGAAACCGACGAAGAACGGCCCGACCCAGAAGTCGAACAGGTCGCCGCCGAGCAAGGTGCCGCCGCGGACCCTGTATTTGCGCTCGAAGCTCAGCATCGCCATGGCGGCTGCTCCTCAGTCAGGCCGGAGAAGAGGAAGGAAGGGTGACCGCGGCCCTCGCGCGCCGCGGTCCGGACCGGCGGTCAGGCCGGCATCTGCGGCAGGGCGAGCGTGATGGTGTTCTCGGCCGCCTTGTTGTTTCTCGGGCCGTCCAGCCAGTTGAACCGGTCGGTCGAGAGCAGGATGAAGTGGATCAGCAGCGCCAGGATGAAGAGGAAGGTGAACAGAGCCACCAGCGTGCGCCGCGGATCGAAGAGCAACCAAACCTTGTGCATCCGATCCTCCTCAGCCGATCATCGTGACGAGGGCGTGGGCCGCGTCGCGGACGCCCTCGAGAGAGGCGTAGCCCTGCGGTCCGGGGAGCCACGGACGCCACAGCCAGACGAGGATGTGGGCGACCACGGCGATCGCCGTGAAGATGAGGAAGCTCGTCAGGAAGATCGCGTGGAACTCCTTGGCTTCCGGTTCCGTCAGCCCGGACAGGCTGCTCGGTCTCTCTGTTGTGACGGGTCCACTCGCCATCGTTCAGACCTCCGTGTGTTGGCCGCGCCTCTGGCGAGACGCGACGGGTTCAGCCGCGATGCCTCTCGGCGATCACGGCCCGACTTCCCCCGCGTGACCGGACGGAAGCGTCTCGCTCAGGGGCGTGTCAGCCCATGAAGGCGAAGGGGATCGCCTGAACCGCCATGGCGCGGGCCTCGCCGAAGACCGAGCGGCGCGCCGGCGTCAGGCCCGGGCGGGCCGTCTCGCGGCTCGGCCGGAACCGGTTCAGCGCCGCGGCGGCGAGGAAGAACGGGTAGGTCGCCGCCAGGATCAGTCGGAACTGGACCGCCTCCTGGTGCTGGCGGCCGGTCGGGACCATCGTTCGCATCGTCAGGTCTCCTCTGGGTGAAACGGAAAGGCGGCTCATGCGGGGGCTCCCGCGACGAGGGCGGCCCGGGCGCGCGCCACGTGGGTGGGCGCCACGGCGGCGGCCTCGGTGTCGCGGGCGGCCCGCTCGGCGGCGTCGCGCAGGCGCTTGGCGGCGGAGATGCGGGCGAGCACCGGCTGGGCCTCGACCAGGGCGTCGAGCGCCTGCCGGGCGGCCTCGTCCCACGGCAGCTCGGCGTGGCGCCGGGTCGGAGTCGCCTCGACCTTGTCCATGTCGCGGGCGAGCGGCAGGATGTGGAAGAGGGTGTCGAACAGGGCGTTGCAGACCTCCTGAACCAGGTAGGTCGCCCCGGCGTAGCCCATGAACGGCGTGCCGGTGTGCCGCCGGATGATCGCGCCGGGGAAGGAGGCCGGGACGTAGGCCGCCCGGGCCCCGGTCTCGGCGAGGTACATCCGCTCGTTGAACGAACCGAACAGCACCAGGGGCGGCCTGGCCGCGACGGCGGCGCGGACCGCGGCGTTGTCGGGCTTCAGCCCGGCCGAGCGCCCGAAGGCGAAGTGGCAGGGCAGGCCCATCTCGTCTTCGAGGAAGTGGCGAACGCCGCGCGCGTAGGTCTCAGTGGCGACGATGCCGAAGCTCGCGGTGCCGAAGAAGTCCTGGGTCACCGAGCGCCAGAGATCCCAGACCGGCTTGATGGTCGTGTGCCGCTCCCGCTCGATGAACGGCTCGGGATCGAGGCCCAGGATCTCGCCGAGCGAGCGCAGGAACTTGGTCGTCGAGAGGATGCCGATCGGCGCCTGCAGGTAGGGCCGCCCAAGATCCTCGCAGAGCAGCCGGCCGAACTCCCGGTACAGGCAGATGTTGGCGTCGGCGTTGACGAGCTTCGGCACGTCGGCGAGGTGCGCGCCGAGGGGGAAAGTCAGGTTCACCTCGGCGCCGATCCCCTCGACCAGTCGGCGAATCTCGGCGAGGTCCGAGGGCATGTTGAACGTGCCGTAGGCCGGGCCGATCAGGTTCACCCGCGGCTTCTCGCCGGGCTTCTTCTCGGGCCGGGCCGGGATGCCCTTCTTGGCGAATCTCTTGGCGCCGTATTCCTGCCAGAGCCAGCGCATCGCCCGGTCGGCGGCCTGCCACTGGTCCTCGTCGATGGTGCGCGGCAGGAAGCGCTGGAGGCCCGTGCCCTCCGGCGTCACGCCGCCGCCGATCATCTCGGCGATGGAGCCGGTGACCACCACGCTGGGCTGGCCCGGATCGAGGGTCGCGTGGGCGCGCTTCATCGCGCCCTCGGTGCCGTGGCGGCCGAGCTCCTCCTCGGCGAGACCGGTGACGACGATCGGCAATTCGTGCGGCGGCAGCGCGTCGGTGTAGTGCAGCACCGAGGTGACCGGCAGGTTCTCGCAGCCCACGGGGCCGTCGATGACGACCTGCAGGCCCTTGACCGCCGTGAAGACGTAGACCGCGCCCCAGTAGCCGCCGGCCCGGTCGTGATCGAGGATCAGCATCAGGCCATCTCCCCGATCGGCGTCTTGGGGCCCTCGATCTTCGGTCCCTGGCGCTTCTGCGGCACCTCTTGCCAGACGCCGGCGGCGTGTCCGGTGCCGACGCCTTCGAAGAAGTCGCGCATGGCGTCGAACCGCGCCCTGTTGCCCAGCGCCGCGTTGATCACCGTGGCGAGCGAGCCCGCGCCGGCCGCACCCATCAGCGGGCGCGCCGAGATCAGGTTGGTGAAGTAGAGCGCCGGGGTGCCGCGCTCCTTGGCCCGCTGCACCACCGGCGTCGTGCCGATGGCGAGATCGGGCTTCAGCGACTCGAAGGCGTAGAGATCGTCCTCCAGCGAGGCGCGGTAATGCACCTGCGTGCCGCGGGCCTCCAGCCAGTCGTGATCCGCCTCTGACCAGGGCGTGCGCGGGCAGGCCGTGCCGACGTAGGGAACCTCGGCGCCGCTCTCGACGAGGAGGCGCGCCACGAGCAGCTCCGACCCCTCGTAGCCCGAGAGCGTGATCCGACCCCTGATCGGCATCGCGCCGAGCGCCCCGCGGATGCCGGGCAGGATCGTGTTCTTGGCCGCCTCGACGGTTGCCCGCGCGACCCCGCAGGCCTCGCCGATCCGGTCCAGCCAGTCGGCGGTGCCGTCAACGCCGACAGGGGCCGAGCCGACGATCGGGCGGCCCGCCGCCTCGAACTCGCGGATCGAGGCCGTGTAGAACGGGTGGATCGCCGCCACCGCGGCGCAGTCGAGGGCCGCGTAGAGTTCGCGCCACTCGCGGGTCGGCACCACCGGGCCGGCAGACAGCCCCAGCGGCTCCAGGAGCGATCCGATCACCACCGGATCGGCCGGGAAGACCTCGCCGAGGAGCGCCACGCTGGGGCGCTCGGAACGGCCACCGCGCGGCGCCGCAACGGGGCCCTGCTCGGCTTCCGAGCGCGCGACCTTCAGCATCGCGCCGGCCAGGACGTCCTTGGCCTCGGCGTGGGTCGGCACGCCGAAGCCCGGCACGTCGATGCCGATCACCCGGACGCCGTCGATCTCCTTCGGCAGCAGGCGCAACGGCACGCCGGACGCGGTCGGGACGCAGAGGTTGATGACGACGACGGCGTCGTACTCCTCCGGCTTCGCGGTGGCGTGGACCGCCTCGCGGATGTCCTCGAACAGCTTGCCGGTGACGAGCGTCTCGGAGTTGAACGGCACGTAGCCGACGCTGCGCCGCGCGCCGTAGAAGTGCGACGTGAAGGTCAGGCCGTACACGCAGCAGGCCGAGCCCGACAGGATCGTCGCCGTGCGCCGCATGCGCAGTCCGACGCGCAGCGAGCCGAAGGCCGGGCACATGCTCTGCGGCTGGTCGTGCGGTCCCTGCGGATAGTCGCTGCGGAGCTGCGCCAGGGTCTCCGACATGCCGGCGGCCTCGGCGGCCGCCACCATCGCGTCCTTGCCGGCGTGGCAGCCCAGGCCGTCGCTCTGCGCGGCGGCCAAGTCGACGTTGGCCGGCGCCTGGCGGGCGCGGAGATCGGCGATGTCGAGGGAGACGGCCACGCGCGTCAGACCTCGTCGTAGACGACTTCGAGGGACGGCTTGGACACCTGGGCGACCCCGCACATGTCCTCGTGGGTCGCGGGGACCAGGACCACGTCGCGGCCGGTGGTCTCGCTGGAGAACAGGCCGAGCAGCCCGTCCTGCGTGAGCGGCGTCGGGCGATGCGGCGCGGCCTCGGCGACGTTCGCGGCGAGCTCCGCGAACAGGGTGCCCCAGCGCCCCTCCGGCTTGCCGATGATCTCGTAATTCGCGCTCTTGCGGCGGATGTCGTCGTCGGCCGGGATCGAGGCCAGGACCGGGATGCCGGCGGCCTCCGCGAAGGCCTGGGCCTCGCCGGTGCCGTCGTCCTTGTTGATCACGAGGCCGCCGACGCCGACATTGCCGCCGAGCTTGCGGAAATACTCAACCGCCGAGCAGACGTTGTTGGCGACGTAGAGCGACTGCAGGTCGTTCGAGCCGACGACGATGACCTTCTGGCACATGTCACGCGCGATCGGCAGGCCGAAGCCGCCGCAGACCACGTCGCCCAGGAAGTCCAGCAGCACGAAGTCGAAGCCCCATTCGTGGAAGCCGAGCTTCTCGAGCAGCTCGAAGCCGTGGATGATGCCGCGCCCGCCGCAGCCGCGCCCGACCTCGGGGCCGCCGAGCTCCATGGCGTAGACGCCGTCGCGCTTGAAGCAGACGTCGCCGATCGCGACCGACTCGCCCGCCAGCTTCTTCCTGGTCGAGGTCTCGATGATGGTCGGGCAGGCCTTGCCGCCGAAGAGGAGGGACGTGGTGTCGCTCTTCGGATCGCAGCCGATCAACAGGACCTTCTTGCCCTGCTGGGCCATCATGTAGCTCAGATTGGCGAGCGTGAACGACTTGCCGATGCCGCCCTTGCCGTAGATCGCGATGATCTGCGTCTCTTTCTTCGCCGGCGCGGTGGCGACCGCGTCGGGCTCGATCGCGGCCTCGGCGCGGAGCTGGGTCGCTTGGGACAGGGCGGCCTTGTTGAGCTGAACGTTCACGCGGCGTCCCTCCAGTCGAGGATCATCTTCAGGCAGCCCGGATCCGCGAACGCGGTGCGGTAGGCGTCCTGGGCCTGTGCCGCCGGGGCACGGTGGGTGATCAGCCCGTCGAGCGAGAGCCGACCGTCGTCGATCAGCCGCGTCACCGCGGCCGTGTCCTCGGGCCGGAACTCCGCGGAGATCCGGATCCGGGCCTCGCGCATGAAGGCGGGCGGGAAGGCGAAGCTGAGGGGCGCCTCGTAGAAACCGGCGAGGACGATCTCGCCTCCCGGTGCCAGGCAGGCGATCAGGTCATCGAGGCCGGCGGCGTTCCCGCTGACATCCGTGATCGTCGCGTAGTCGCGGCGCGGATCCGCGTCGGGCGCAACGACGGCGTAGCCGTGGTCGCCCACCGCGCGGACGGGGTCGGTTTCCCAGACGGTGGGCGCGGCGCCCGCCGCCAGCGTCAGCCGGGCGAGCAGCCGGCCGAGCACCCCGTGCCCGACGATGAGCGGCGTCGCGCCGGGAACGGGGCGCCCGAGGGCGCGATGGGCGGTCGCTGCCAGCGCCAGGAGGCAGGCCCGCTCACCCAGGGCCCCGTCCACCGGCACGAGGCGCGCGGCCGGCGCGACCAGATGGGACGCCGCGCCACCGAACAGGCCGCGGACAGCGCCGAAGCAGCGGGCCCCCGGGACGTAGACGGTCTGGCCGACACGGACCGAGGCGCCCGAGTCCGCCTCCACGACGGTGCCGACCGATTCGTATCCCGGCACCAGCGGGTAGCCCATGCCCGGAAAGGGCGGCATCCGCCCCGACCAGAGCAGGCGCTCGGTGCCGGTGCTGATCCCGCTCCACGCCACTGCCACGACCGCGTCCGCATCGCCGGGCGGCGTCAGGACCAGGCGCTGAACCGAGAGGTGCTCCGGGTTTTCCAGAATGACGGCCAGAGCGTCCATGGCTGGAACTGTCCACCCTTTGCGTCGCGACTCTCTCCGGTACGAAGCCGCTTTGTGTCATCCTAGATAGACACAAGCCATCGTCAAGTCACACTTACTTTTGGGCGCCCGTTTTTCGGGCTCTCAGCACCCGCGCGAGGAGAGGGCGTCGTGTCGGATGTTCGCGTGTGGCGGTGAATCCTGCGGCCGCGAGCATCGCGCGCAGTTCCTCGGCCCGGCGCGGTCGGCCGGAGCCCATCGCCAGGAGATAGAAACCGAAATAGGCGTCGCCGACCGGCTCCGCGCCCGGCGTCCCGGCCATCGGCTCCGCGATGAGCAGCGTGCCGCCCGGCGGCAGCGCCGCGTAGGCCGCGCCCAGCAGCGCCTGGGCCGGCGCGTCGTCGTGATCGTGGACGATCCGCACCAGCGAGATCGTGTCGGCGCCCGCGGGCAGTCCGTCGTGGAAGTCGCCGCCGCGGCAGGCAATCCTCTCGCGAAAGTCGGATTGCCCGAGGCGCGCGGCGGCGCGGTCGGCGACGGCCGGCAGGTCGAACAGGGTCAGGCGGGGTGTCGCGTGCCGCGCCGCAACCGCCCGCAGGAAGGCGCCCTCGCCCCCGCCGACATCCATGAGGTGCCGGACGCGCGACAGGTCGCAGGCGTCGAGCACGTCATCGGCGATCAGCGCCTGCGAGGCGCCCATCAGACTGCTGTAGGGGGCCACCGTGTGCGCGTCGCCCGCCGCCCCCGCCGAATAGGGCCAGTAGCCCGCGAGGCGGGTCGGCTGCGCCTGTCCGCGCAGCAGGGCGACCGGATCCGCGAGGTCGGCGTAGAGCAGCGCGTGATGCTCGATCATGGCGGCGATGCCGGGATTGCCGACGAGCGCGGCTCCCAGGTCGGCCAGCCCGAAACGGTCGCCCGACAGGGCGCGCAGCAGCCCGAGGGACTCGGCGGCGCGCAGCAGGCGTCGCGCTGCGTCCGGCGGAAGGTCGAGCCGCCGCGCCAGCGCGTCGACGGTCAGGGGGCCCTCGGCCAGGATCGCGAACAGGTCGAGGCGGATGCAGGCGGTCAGAACCTGCGCGTAGACGAAGCCGGCGCAGAGGTCGAACAGCGCGCGCGTGTTGCGCTGTGCGACGCGGCGCGTCAGCGGAAAACCCGCCGCCCAGCGCTGGAAGCGGGGGCTCGCGACGAGGCGATTGCGCCACGCGAGCCACCTGTCCGCCCAGGCGGACGGGGCAGGCGGCACCGTGCCGGTTCCGGGGAGCGATCCGGCGCTCAGGCCACCACCGCCCGCAGGCTCGCGGGCAGGAACAGCCGCGCCTGCGCCTCGATCTCGGCGGTGAGCGCGGCCGCGCCCGGACAGGCCGGGATCGCCGCGACCGCCTCGCGTGTCAGCCAGGACAGGCGCTCCATCGCCCCGCCGGTGCCCAGGAGGGCTGCGGCGTTGGGGCGGCCCAGCGTCGCGTCGCGCCCGGCGGGCTTGCCGATCTCCTCCTGCCGGCAGGCGACGTCGCGCAGGTCGTCGGCGACCTGATAGGCCTCTCCCAGGCACTCGCCGAGGCGACGCCAGGGCTCCGGCTCAGCCCCCGCCGCGGCAGCGCCTGCCACGGTGGCGGCGGCGAACAGCGCGCCGGTCTTCGCCTGCTGGTAGTCGCTCAGGCTGATATGCGCCTCCGATTCCCAGGCCTGCCCGGCCGCGATGCCCGACGGCGACCCGGCGGCGCGGCCGAGAAGCCCGACGAGGCGGCCGAGGCGCGCCGGATGCCGCCCGACGGATCGCGCCAGGGTCTCGAAGGCGAGGACGATGAGGGCGTCGCCGGTCAGGACGGCGATCGGCTCGCCGAAGGCGACGTGGACGGAGGGCTTCTGCCGCCGCATCGGCGCGTCGTCGAAGCACGGCAGGTCGTCGTGGACCAGGGAAGCGCAGTGCAGGAACTCGATGGCGGCGGCGGCCGCGACGGATCCTGCCGGGTCGTCGTCGCCGCAGGCGCGGGCCACCGAGAGGCACAGGCGCGGTCGGATCCGGTGGCCGCCTGGAAACACCGCGTAGCGGAGAGCCTCCGCCAGGAGGGGCGGCGCGCCGGGCGCCTCCGCGTGCGCAACGGCGCGATCGAGCGCCATCTCGATCCGCTGACCGGACTCCATCGCGTTGCCTCCCGTGTTGTATGCGGTTGTCAGCAACAGGTGTCATTTCTTATTGACACTTCGGCGAGGCGAGATCAATCCCGTGGTCGGGGGAGTTCGGAGCGGCCGTGCCGCAGGAGCGCGTCATCGTGATCGGTGCCGGGATCGGTGGCCTCGCCGCCGCCCTGCGGCTCGCCCATGCCGGTGTCGACACGACGGTTCTCGAGCGCGCGCCGCATCCCGGCGGGAAGATGCGCGCCGTCCCGGTCGGAGATCGCGCCGTCGAGGCTGGTCCGACTGTGTTCACGATGCGCTGGGTCTTCGACGAGCTGTTCGCCGAGTGCGGCGCCGAGCTCGGCGACCGCGTCGCCCTGGCACCGGCGCGGCTCCTCGCCCGCCACGCGTGGAGCCGGGACGAGCGTTTGGACCTCTTCGCCGATATCGACGCGTCGGCGGACGCGATCGCGGCCTTCGCGGGACCGCGCGAGGCGGAGGGCTACCGGCGCTTCTGTGCCCGGTCGGCCGAGGTCTACCGCACCCTCGAGGGTCCGTTCATCCGCGAGGGCCGGACTGGGCCCGCCGGCCTCGCGCAGCGGGTCGGGCTGTCGGGCCTCGGCGATCTCTGGCGGATCCAGCCCTTCGCGACCCTCTGGTCGGCGCTGGGCGCGTATTTCCGCGACCCGCGGCTGCGCCAGCTGTTCGGCCGCTACGCCACCTATTGCGGCGCCTCGCCCTTCACCGCGCCGGCGACGCTGATGCTCGTCGCCCATGTCGAGCAGGCCGGCGTCTGGACCGTCGCGGGGGGACTCAGCGGCCTCGCGCGGGCGGTGGCCGATCTGGCCGCCGAGCGGGGCGCGACCTTCCGCTACGGCGCGGAGGTCGCGCGGATCCTCACGGACGGCGGCCGGGTCACCGGCGTGCGCCTGACGGACGGCGCGACGGTGGCCGCCGACCACGTCGTCTGCAACGCGGACTGCGCGGCCCTGGGTGCGGGCCTGCTCGGGCCCGAGGCCGCCGCGGCCGGCGAGCGGCTCGCGCCCGGCGAACGCTCGCTCTCCGCCGTCACGATCTGCGCGGAGGCAGAGTCCGCGGGTTTCCCGCTGGCGCACCACACGGTCTTCTTCTCGCGCGACTACCGGGCCGAGTTCGACACGCTCCTGCGCGCCCGTCGCCTGCCCGACGACCCCACCGTTTACGTCTGTGCCCAGGACCGGGACGCGGCGGGTGCCGCGCCCCAGGGGCCGGAACGTCTGCTCCTGCTCGTCAACGCTCCGGCGGACGGCCGGGAGCGACCGCTCATGCCGCCGGAGACCGAGAGATGCGAGAGGAACCTGTTCCGCCGGCTGGAGGCCTGCGGGCTCACCCTGGACTTCACGTCGTCGGCGGTCACGACGACGCCGCGGGACTTCGACGCCCTCTTCCCCGGGACGGGCGGGGCCCTCTACGGACGGGCGGCGCAGGGCTGGGCGACGACCTTCAAGCGCGCGGGCGCGCGGACGGCGCTGCCGGGCCTGTACCTCGCGGGCGGCTCGATCCATCCGGGTCCGGGCGTGCCGATGGCGGCGCAGTCGGGGCGGCTGGCAGCGGCAGCGATCCTGGACGACCGCGATTCGATGGCGCGGTCGCGCGGGGTGGCTACGCGTGGTGGTACGTCGATGCGGTGAGCGACGACGGCCGCCAGGGCCTCACGATCATCGCCTTCATCGGCAGCGTGTTCTCGCCCTACTACGCCTGGAGCGCCGACAAGGACCCCTTCGCCCACTGCGCCATGAACGTGGTGCTCTACGGCGACCGCGGCCGCTTCGCCATGACCGAGCGCCGCGCCGCCAGCCTGTCGCGCAGCGCCGACCACATCGCCGTCGGACCCAGTGCCATGCACTGGGATGGCACCGCGCTGACGGTGCGGATCGACGAGCGCGGAGCTCCCCTGCCCCGCAGGATCCGCGGCACGGTGCGCCTCGAGCCGCGCGGGTTCACCGGGGGGCCGTTCCATCTCGACCGGGCTGGCCGCCACCGCTGGTGGCCGATGTCGCCGTCCTCGCGGGTCGAGGTCGACTTCGACCAGCCGGACCTCCGCTGGAGCGGCAGCGGCTACTTCGACACCAACGACGGCGACGAGCCCCTGGAGGCCGCGTTTGCGCGATGGACATGGTGCCGGGCCGATCTGCCGGACGGCGCGGCGATCCTGTACGACGTGCATCACCGCGACGGCGGCGGTCAGAACCTGTCGCTCAGGTTCTCCGCCGACGGCAGCCGCCGCGAGATCCGGCCTCCGCCCGGCGCGACGCTTCCGGCGACGCGCTTCTGGCGGATGCCGCGCGAGACCCGCAGCGACGGCGGCCGATCGCGGGTGCTCGCGACCTACGAGGACACGCCGTTCTACGCCCGCTCGCTGCTCGCCTCGACGCTCTGCGGCGAGCCGGTGCGGGCCATGCACGAGAGCCTGTCGCTCGACCGGTTCCGAAACCCGATGGTGCGGCTCATGCTGCCGTTCCGGATCCCGCGGCCGCTGGCGCGGTGAGAGTGCGGACGTCGAGGCCGCCGGTCCCGGATGGCTGCCGGCCCGGGGCGGCGCTCCACGGCCGGACGCGTCCGGCGACGGAGGCGAACGTCGCGAGGCTCAGCACGAGGCCGAGCGGAAATCCGGTCAGCCCCGCCGCCTCTCGGACGACCGCGAAGAGCGGCACAGCGCACAGGAGGGCCCGCTCGTGCGGCCGCAAGCCGCCGGCCCGGTGCGCGGCGAGCGCCAGCAGGAGCGCGGCCGGCACGAGGGGCGCCAGGTCGTAGACCGGGAGGTAGGGCGACAGCAGCGGTGCGGAGACGACGAGCGCGGCCGCCCGGAGCGTCGGGTCGGTGGGCCGGCACCAGGCGCGGCAGGCGAGGCCGAGCGCCAGCGCGGCGACGATGCCCTGCGCCGTCCAGGCGACGGCCATCGACCCGCCGAGCAGGCGCACCGCTCCGAACGCGCTGGCATTGAGGTCGAGGCCCGCCGCCGCGTTCTGCAGGATGATCCGGTTCGTATCCCCCAGCGTTCCGAAGAAGCCGATCCAGGGCGCCGTCCCGAACAGCGCGAGGGACGCGAGGCAGAGGGCCAGCACCGTCGAAACGCAGGCGGCCAAGCAGTCTCGCCGCCCCGTCACCAGCAGGAGCAGGGGGGCCAGCGCCGCGAAGTGAGGCTTGTAGGCCAGCAGGCCGAAGCAGAGCCCGGCCAGCCACGGGCGGCGATCGGCGAGGACCGCGCCGAGGGTCAGCAGCGACGCGGTGAACAGGCCGTTCTGGCCGTAGGCGAGGTTGCAGAGCACCAGCGGGTGCGCGAGCGCAACGACGGCCGCGTCCCGCTGGCCGGCCGCTACCCGCATCGCGAGGGCGAACAGGGCGAGGGAGAGCGCGGTCCAGAGCAGGTAGGCCGGCCGCAAGTCCAGCAGCGCCATCGCGGCCGCCGGCAGGAGGAACACCGGTGGATAGTGCCAGGCGAACCGGCATTCCTGCCCGCAGACCGCCTGCAGGTTCGCCAGATGCACCGGCAGGTCGTAGGGCTCAGCTCCACGACCTGCCAGTGCCGAACGGCCCGCCGCCCAGACCTGGACGAAATCGTTGCCGAGCGGGTCGCCGTACCAGTTGCGCCGCGGCTCCGGGCCGGTGCCGTAGACCAGAAGGACCATGGCGAGGCCGAACGGGACCAGCACCCAGGCCGCCCGCCTGGCGAACGCGGACAGACGGGCGTCGCTGCTCAGGAGATCGGCGAGATCTGACCAGAGCGCGGCGGCGCGTGCGGTCGGTGGGCCCGGCGCGCGGGTCTCGATGGGCGCAGGCATGACGGAGGATTTCCGCGACCGGATTCCGCGACAGCCTAGGCGCGCGCGGTTCCGGGCCCGTTAACAGGGGTGTTTGCGGCCCGGCCCGGCTTGTGCAAGAGGGCGGCGGCTGCGATCCTCGCGCCGTCAACCGGGGCGATCACATCGATGCGACTGGACGAGCCGTCATCGGCCCCGCGCGTCCTGATCTACAGCCACGATACCTTCGGGCTCGGGCATCTGCGCCGCTCGCGGGCGATCGCCAACGCGATCGTGGCGAGCAACCGCAGCGCCCGGGCGATGATCGTCTCGGGCTCGCCGGTGGTCGACCGCTTCGCCTTCGCGCCGGGCGTTCGCACGGTCCGGCTGCCGCCGGTGACCAAGTTCGCCGACGGCGGCTATGCCAGCTTGGACGGCGCGACCCCGCTGGCGCGCACCGTCGAGCAGCGCTCCGCGATCATCGCCCAGGCCTGCGCCGCCTTTCGGCCCGACCTGATCATCGTCGACAAGGAACCGGCCGGCTTCCACGGCGAGCTGCTGCCTGTGCTGGAGCAGGCCGCCGAACGCGACATCCGCCTCGTCCTGGGCCTGCGCGACGTCCTCGACGACGCCGACCGCCTCGTCCCCGAATGGGAGCGCAAGGGTGCGGCCGAGACGATGGCGCGATTCTACGACGAGATCTGGGTCTACGGGCTGAGCCGCATCCACGAGCCCCTGGCGGCGCTGCCGATGGAGCCCGACATGGCCGCCCGCATCGACGCGCGCCTGATCTACACCGGCTATCTTCGCCGGGAGCTCCCGGAACGCCGCGCTGGCCGCGAGGAGCCGCCGGTGGCCGACGGCCCCTTCATCCTGGTGACGCCGGGCGGTGGCGGCGACGGGGCAGCCCTGATCGACTGGGTGATCGCCGCCTACGAGGCCGATCCCGCGATTCCCCTCCCCGCGCTCATCGCCTTCGGTCCCTTCCTCGATGCCGGGACCCGGGACGGGTTCGCGGCGCGCATCCGCCGCCTCGGCGACCGGATCGCGGCCATCACCTTCGACAGCGAGATCGAGTTCCTGATGCGCAAGGCCACCGGCGTGGTCGCTATGGGGGGCTACAACACCTTCTGCGAGATCCTGTCCTTCGACCGCCGGGCGGTCCTCGTGCCCCGGACCGAGCCGCGGCGGGAGCAGGCGATCCGGGCGCTCGCGGCCGAGCGGCTCGGCCTCGCGCGGGTGCTGATGGAGGCGGAAGGCCGGGCGCCGGCGCGCATGGCGACGGCACTCCGCGACTTGCCGGGACAGGACCCGCCGTCGCGGGTGCTGGTGCCGGGTCTGCTCGACGGCCTCGACGCGGTCGCGCGCCGCGTCAGGGCGCTCACCGCGCGCGGCGGCGCGGACGCCGCAGCCCGCCCGTGCCTGCAGGCCTATTCGTGAGCGCCAAGCGGGTCGCCGTGGTGCTGAAGGGCTATCCGCGGCTCTCCGAGACCTTCATCGCCCAGGAGTTGCTGGCGCTGGAACGGTCCGGCCTGGCCCTCGAGATCTGGTCGCTCCGGCGCCCGACCGACCGGGCGCGCCACCCGATGCACGCGCAGATCCGCGCCGGCGCTGCCTACCTGCCCGAATACCTGCGCGACGCGCCGCTGCGGGTGCTTCGCGGGCTGGGCGCGGCACTCCGCCGGCCGAACCTGCCCGCGCTGCTGGCGCTGTTCGCCCGCGATCTCCGGCGCGACCCGACGGCGTCGCGGCTGCGGCGCCTCGGGCAGGCACTGGTCCTCGCCCGGGAATTGCCGGCCGAGGTCGCCCATATCCACGTGCACTTCCTCCACACGCCCGCCAGCGTCGCCCGCTACACCGCGCTCCTGACCGGGCGCCGGTGGAGCTTCTCGGCGCACGCCAAGGACATCTGGACGACGCCCGACTGGGAGCTGACCGAGAAGCTGCGCGACGCCGAATGGGGCGTGACCTGCACCCGCGACGGGCTCGCGCGCCTGCAGGCCCTCGCGCCGGGCCGGACGCAGCTCGCCTATCACGGGCTCGACCTGGCGCGCTTTCCGGCCCCCCCGCCGCCGCGCGAACCGCGCGACGGGACGGATCCGGACCGCGCCCTCCGGCTCCTCTGCGTCGGCCGGCTGGTCGCCAAGAAGGGGCACGACGACCTCATCGACGCTCTCGCCGCCCTGCCCGCGCACCTGCACTGGCGGCTCGACCTGATCGGCGGCGGCGAACTCCGCGACGCCCTGGAGGCCCGGATCGCTGCCGGCGGCCTCGCGGAGCGCGTCCGTTTCCGCGGCGCGCTGGCGCAGCCCGCGGTGATCGAGGCCATGCGCGCGGCCGACCTTTTCGTCCTGCCGACGAAGCCCGCGCCCGGCGGCGACCGCGACGGCCTGCCGAACGTGCTGATGGAGGCCGCAAGTCAGGCGCTCCCGATCCTGGCGACCGCCTTCGCCGGCACGCCGGAATTCATCACCGACGGGGTCCACGGCGTCCTGGTCCCGCCCGGCGAGCCGGCGGCGCTCGCCGACGCTCTCACCCGTCTCGCGGGCGATCCTGGCTACCGCCAGCGGCTCGGCGCGGCGGCCTTGGCCCGGCTCGTGCAGGACTTCTCCGCGGAAGCGGCGATCGCGCTGATCGCCGGCCGGCTGCGCGCCTCCGCGGGTCTGCCGCAGGACGCGGCCGCCCACGAACCGGAGCTGTCCGCGTGCGCGTCCTGATCGCGGTCACGCATCTGCTCGGCGCGGGGCACCTCACCCGTTCGGCCGCCATCGCCCGCGCCTTCGCGGCGGCCGGCCACGAGACGATGCTGGTCTCGGGCGGCGTCCCGGCACCGATGGTCCGCTCCGACGGCCTGCGCCTCGTGCAGCTGCCGCCGCTCCGGATCGCCGGCACGGATTTCTCGACGCTGCTGGACCCCGACGGACACGCGGCCGGGCCGGCACTGCTCGAGCGCCGCCGCAGCCTGATGATCGAGGCTCTGGCAGCCTTCGGGCCGGACGCGGTCGTCACCGAGCTGTTCCCGTTCGGCCGGCGCGCCCTGGCGCCCGAGTTCATGGCATTGGTGGACGCGGCTCGCGCCCGGCAGCGGCGCCCGCTCGTCCTCGCCTCCGTGCGCGACGTCCTCGTGGCCTCGACCAAGCCGAAGCGCATCGCCGAGTCGCACGCGCGGGTTGCGGACCTCTACGACGCCGTGCTGGTCCACGGCGATCCGGCGCTCATCCCGCTCGAGGCCTCGTGGCCCCTCGACGCGGCGACCGCCGCGAAGGTCCGCTACACCGGATACGTGGATGAGGGGACCGCTCCAGCGCCGGCCTCGCACCGCTCCGGCGTGCTGGTCGCCGCCGGATCCGGGCCGGCGGGGCTCGTCCTGCTGCGTGCGGCCGCCGATGCGGCCCGGCAGCGGCCGGATCTCGGCTGGCGGATCCTGGCCGGCCACGGCGTGCCCGAGGCGGCGCTGTCCCAGATCGGCCACGGTCTGGAGCCCGGCATCCTCGGTCGCGCCCGACCCGACTATCGCGCCCTCCTGTCCGGCGCCGCCGTCTCGGTCAGCCAGTGCGGCTACAACACGGCCGTCGATCTCCTCGTTACCCGGACACCTGCCGTCCTGGTACCCTTCGAGGCCGGCGGCGAGACCGAGCAGCGCCTGCGTGCCGAGCGCCTCGCCGCCCGGCGACTCGCCCGGGTGCTGCCCGAATCGGCGCTGACGCCCGAGAGCCTGATGCAGGCCATCGCGTCGCAAAGTGCCCTCCCTGCGCCCGGGGACCACAGGATCGATCTGGACGGCGCCGCGCGTACGGTCGCGCTGGCCGAGGCCCTGCACGCGGGCGAGCGCGGGCGGCGCGGCCGCCTCCCGGCAGCGGATCCGGCCTTCGACGCCGTCCACAGCGCCCTCGATGCCGTCGCGGCGCGGGGCCAGCGCGTTCGGCTGTTCTGGCGCGACGACGACGCGGTCGCGGGCGGTCCGCGACTCGACCGGCTCGTCGCTCTCGCCGCAGGGCACGGCGTCCCGCTGCTCCTCGCCGCGATTCCGACCAACATCGAGTCCTCCCTCTCGCGGCGGCTCGAAACGGCTGCCGGCGTCTCGGTCGCCGTCCACGGCCGCGCCCATCGCAATCATGCCCCGCCGGGCGAGAAGCGGGCGGAGTTCGGCGCGCACCGGCCCCTCGAGGCCCTGATGGCCGACACCGCTGCCGGCCTGCAAATCGCCCGGCAGCGGCTGCCGGAGGCGTCGCTGCTGCCGGTTTTCGTGCCGCCGTGGAACCGCGTCGCGCCCGACCTCGCCGCCGCCCTCCCGGATCTCGGCTATCGCGGCCTCTCGGCCGTGCCGGGTCCGCCGATCCCGGGGCTGCTCCGCCTCGACGCCACCCTCGACCCGATCGACTGGCGTGGTACCCGGGGCCTGATCGATCCCGACTGCCTGCTGCGCGGCCTCGCCGCCGACATCGCCGGCGCGCCGGAGCGGCCGCTCGGCCTTCTCACCCACCACCGCATCCACGATGAGGCCGTCTGGGACTTCGTCGGCGCGCTGGTGGACAAGCTCCTGCGGCATCCGGCGATACAGGTCTTGGATCTTCGGGGACACTTCGGCGCGGCCGCGATGGACATGGGGCCGGCGGTATCTAAGTCTCAGGTCTCACAGATCGCGAGGACGGGTTGAGCCCGCTATTGTCCATCCGCGACCTCGCGGTCGCGTTCCGCACGGAGAGCGGTCCGTTCGAGGCCCTGCACGGCCTGTCCCTCGACGTCCACCGCGGCCGGACCCTCGCGCTGGTCGGCGAGTCCGGCTCGGGCAAGTCGGTGACCGCGCAGGCGATCCTGCGGATCCTGCCGCCCGCCGCCGCCATCACCCGCGGCCGGATCCTGTTCCGGGACGGCGAGACCGAGACCGACATCGCGCGACTCCCGTCCGAGGGCGAGACGATGCGGGCGATACGCGGCCAGCGCATCGCGATGATCTTCCAGGAGCCGATGACCTGCCTGTCACCCCTCCACACGGTGGGCGACCAGATCGGCGAGGCGCTGCGGATCCATACCGGGGCGGACCGCAAGGAGGCCGATGCTCGGACCGAGGAGGCTCTCGCCCGGGTCGGCTTCCCCGACCCGCATCGCGCCCTGCGGACCTACCCGTTCGAGCTGTCCGGCGGCCTGCGCCAGCGCGCCATGATCGCCATGGCGCTGATCCTGAAACCCGCGCTCCTGGTCGCCGACGAGCCGACCACCGCCCTCGACGTCACCACACAGGCCCAGATCCTCGCCCTGCTGGCCCGGCTCCAGGACGAGACCGGGATGGCGATCCTGCTGATCACCCACGATCTCGGCGTGGTCGCCAACATCGCCCACGACGTGGCCGTCCTCTACCGCGGCCGCCTGGTGGAGGCGGGCCCGCGCGACACGGTGATGCGCGCGCCGGGCCACGCCTATCTCCGCGCGCTCCTCCACGCCGTGCCGCGATTCGATATGGCGCCCGGCGAGCGGCTGACGCCGATCCGCCCGGCCAAGGCCGAGATCCCGCCCGGCCAGACGCCCGCGCCGCTGGCCGGGCCGATCCTGCAGGTAGAGGGGGTGAGCAAGAACTTCACGCTGCGCGCCGGTCGGCTGTGGCAGAAGCCGCGGATCGTCCACGCCGTGTCCGACGTGTCCTTGAGCCTCGCGGCGGGCCAGACGCTGGGGCTCGTCGGCGAGTCCGGGTCGGGTAAGACCACGGTCTCGAAGATGATCATGCGGGCGCTCCGGCCCGATTCCGGGCGGATCCTGTTCGACGACGGCAGCGGCCCGCGGGACGTCCACGCTCTGAACGGCGACGCCCTCTTCGCGTACCGCCGCACGGTCCAGTTCGTGTTTCAGGACCCCTACGCGTCCCTCGACCCGCGCATGACCGTCCGGCAGATCCTGTCGGAGCCGATGGAGATCCACGGGGTCCCGGCGGCGGAGCGGCGGGAGCGCTGCCGCGCCCTGATGGCCATGGTCGGCCTGGAGCCGAGCGGTCTCGGCCGCTACCCGCACGCCTTCTCGGGCGGGCAGCGGCAGCGCATCGGCATCGCCCGGGCGCTGGCCCCGAAGCCGCGGCTGCTGGTGCTCGACGAGCCGGTCTCGGCCCTCGACGTCTCTGTCCAGGCGCAGATCCTGAACCTGCTCAAGGACCTCCAGGCCGCCCTGGGCCTCTCCTACCTCATCGTTTCCCACAATCTGGCAGTGATCGACTACATGGCGGACACCATCAGCGTGATGTGCCGGGGCCGCATCGTCGAGGAGGCGCCGCGCGCGGCCCTGTTCCGCCGGCCCGTCCATCCCTACACGCGGGCGCTGCTCGCCGCCGTGCCCGATCCGAGCCTGGACCATCCCCTGGATTTCGCGGCCGTCGCCGCCGACCGCAACGACCCGACCACCTGGGAGGAGCCCTTCCGCCTGGCTCCCGACGAGGCCGGCGCGATGCGCGCGGTCGAGACCGGCCACCGGGTGCGCTTCGGCGCCGCCCCCAGGGCGGAGGCCGCGTGATGCAGGCCCGGCCGCCCGTGATGCTGGAGCGCCTGCGCCGCAAGGTGCTGTCGCCCTTCTTCGACCGCCTGGGCTACGACCTCGTCCCGGCCGCCCCCGACTGGAGTCACCGGCCGACCTCGCCGCGCGAGGTGGCGACCCTGCTCGAATCGGCAGCCGCCATCCTGGAACGCGATCTCGCCGCCGCCGGCCTCGTCCCCGACGGCGACGTGCTCGGGCAGGTCCGGGCGTTCTGGGATCTGATTCCGACAGCCCCCGTCCGGCAGCGGCGCGGCGGCAGCGGCTTCAACGGCGCGCTGCAGCTCTACGTCGCCATGCGCGCGCTGCGGCCCGACTTCGTGATCGAATCGGGCGTCTTCCGAGGCCTCACCACCTGGGTGATCCGGCAGGCCCGCCCGAGGGCGCGGATCTTCTGCCACGATCCGGACCTGTCGGGCCTCCAGTACCGCGACCGGCAGGCGCGCTACAGCACCGCCGACTGGTCGACCGCCGACTGGGCTGTGCTCGACCCGGCGCGGACGGTGGCGTTCTTCGACGACCACGTCGCGCAGGGCCGGCGGGTCGTCGAGGCGCAGGCCCGCGGGCTGACCCGACTGCTCTTCGACGACGACGCGGCCGGGCACCGGATCCACGCCCATGGTGGCCCCGCGCATCCGACCATCGCGATGATCACCGGGCCCGAGCGGAGCCCGGAGCCGATCCGCTGGACGCGGAACGGCCGCCACTTCGAGCAGCCGGCCGACGACGTCCTGGTGCGGCAGGCCGCCGGGCTGATCGCCCGGTCCCACGCGTTCGACGACCTGCACAGGGCGACCGGCTACTCGCCCGCCCGGCTCACCTCCGTGACGTTGCGGGGCAGCCCATGACGACCTGGGACCCGGGGGACGTCGTCCCGTCCGCTCTCCCGCACCGGAACGAAGGGGACGGTACCGTGTCCCGCCGCGCCCTCCTCGCCGGGCTCGGCGCCGCGGCGATCTGGGCGCGTGCGCCGTCGCGGGCCTTCGCCGACACCCCGCCGGCCGACGCGCCCGGGCTGCCGGCCACCCCTTACGTGGCCGACCTCGCCGCCCACGGACGCCGCCTCGGCAGCGCCGGCGGCACGATCCGGACCCTGATCGCCAAGGCACGGGACGTCCGCTACCTGTCGGTCTACGGCTACACCCGCCTCATCGGCTACGATGCCGATCTCAACCTGCGGCCCGACGTGCTGGAGCGCGTCGATGTCGAGGGCGGCCGCTTCACCTTCACGCTTCGCCAGGGCCACCGCTGGTCGGACGGGCACCCGTTCACCACGGAGGATTTCCGCTACTACTGGGAGGATGTCGCCAACGAGAAGGCGCTGAGCCCCGACGGGCCGCCGGCCTTCTTCCGCGTGGACGGCAAGCTGCCGACGGTCGAGTTCCTCGATCCGGTCACCGTCCGCTACAGTTGGGATCGGCCGAACCCGATGTTCCTGCCGGCCCTGGCGGCGCCGCGCGACCCGCTGATCTACCGGCCGTCGCACTACCTCAAGCCGTATCACGCCCGCTACATCGGGAAGGATGCGGCCGACGCGAAGGCCAAGGCGCTCAAGCTCCGCAGCTGGGCGGCCCTGCACAATCGTCTCGACGACAATTACGAGCTGAACAACCCGGACTGCCCGACCCTGCAGGGCTGGGTGCCGCGGACCCGCTCGCCGGCCACCCGGTTCCGGTTCGAGCGCAACCGCAGCTACCACCGGGTCGACACGGCTGGTACGCAGCTGCCCTACGTCGACACGATCGTGATGGACGTGGCCTCCCAGGGCCTCCTGGTCGCCAAGACCAACGCAGGCGAGGCGGACCTGATGTTCCGCGGCCTGATGATGCCGGATATCCCGAGTCTCAAGGAGGGTGAGGCGGCGCATCGCTATCGCACCAACCTGTGGCCCGTGGCCCGCGGCTCGGAGATCGCGCTCTACCCCAACCTCACCACGACGGATCCGGCGTGGCGGCAGCTCAACCGCGACGTGCGTTACCGGCACGCCCTGTCGCTCGCCATCGATCGGCGCACCCTGAACAACACGCTCCTGTTCGGCCTGGGTACCGAGGGCAACGACACGATCGTGCCGGAGAGCGCGCTGTTCGAGCCCGAGATGCGGACCCTCCACGCGTCCTACGACCCGGCCCGGGCCGCCAAGCTGCTGGACGAGATCGGGCTGACGGCCCGCGACGGGTCCGGCACCCGGCTGCTGCCCGGCGGGCGCGCGCTGGAGCTGGTGGTGGAGAGCGACGGCGAGGCCGAGATGGTGCTCGACGCGCTGCTCCTCATCACGGAATTCTGGCGCGAGGTCGGCATCCGCCTGATCACCAAGCCGCAGGAGCGCACGAACCTGCACCGGCGCTCCATCGCGGGGGTCACCGTCATGGTGGCCGCCCAGGGCCTCGATCTGGCCGTCCCGACCGCGATCATGCCGCCGACCGAGCTGAGCCCGGCCCAGCCGGAGCACTATTCCTGGCCGCTGTGGAGCATGAACGTCGAGAGCCGCGGCAAGAGCGGCGAGCCCTGCGACGTCCCGGAAGTCCAGCGCCTCATCGAGCTCGACCGGGAGTGGCGCCACACCGACGATGCCGGCCGGCAGGCCGCGATCTGGCGCGAGATGCTGATGAACCACGCGCGCAACACGTGGGTGATCGGCACGGTGGCGGGCGCGCTCCAGCCGGTGGTCGGCGCCGATCGCCTGATCAACCTCCCGAAGCGCGCCCTCTACTCCTGGGAGCCCACCGCGATGATCGGCGTGCAGCGCCTCGACGAGCTGTTCTGGGACAAGGGCGCCGAGCCTGGCGCCGACAAGCGCGCGGAGGCCCGGTGATCGCCCAGATCCTTCGCCGCGTCGTCACCATGGCGGTGACGCTGCTGGTCATCTCGGCCCTCGTCTTCGTGATCATCAAGCTGCCGCCCGGTGACTACCTGACCAACCGGATCATGGAGCTGCGGGCCACCGGCGACGCCAGTTCCGTGGCGAAGGCCGAGCTGCTCATCAAGCAGTACGGGCTCGACCGGCCGGTCTGGCAGCAATACCTGATGTGGATCGGCGTGCTGCCCGGGTCGGTCGGGTTCTCGGGGCTGCTTCAGGGCGACTGGGGCTGGTCGTTCGAGTACGACAAGCCGGTGGCGGACGTCGTCGGCGACGCCCTGTGGCTCACCCTGCTGATCAACCTGACGGCGGTGGTGTTCGTCCACCTCGTAGCGATCCCGGCGGCGATCTACTCCGCGACGCACCGCAACACGTTCGGCGACGCCGTCGTCACCCTGCTCGGCTATGTCGGCCTCGCGGTGCCGGGCTTCCTGCTCGCCCTGATCCTGCTGTTCTACGCCAACCGGTGGTTCGGGCTGTCGATCGGCGGTCTCTACGATTCGGCTCTCACCAACCAGCCCTGGACCTTGGAGAAGCTCCGCTCGCTCATGGCGCACCTGATCGTGCCGACGCTGGTGATCGGCCTCGGCGGGACCGCGGCCATGATCCGGCGCATGCGCGCTAACCTGCTCGACGAACTGGCCAAGCCCTACACCGTCACCGCCCGCGCCAAGGGTCTGCCGCCCCTGCAGGCGCTGCTGAAATACCCGTTCCGGATGTCGCTGAACCCGTTCGTGGCGGATATCGGCAACCTGCTGCCGCACCTCGTCTCGGGTTCGGTGCTGGTCTCCCTGGTGCTCAGCCTGCCGACCGTCGGGCCGCTGCTCCTCGAGGCCCTGCGCAGCCAGGACCAGTTCATGGCCGGGTTCATCCTGATGTTCGTCGCGGCCCTGACCCTCGTCGGCATGCTGATCTCGGACCTGATCCTGGTCTGGCTCGATCCGCGCATCCGCATGGGCCTGCGATGACCCGCCCCGCGATGACCGACGCGCTTCCCGCATCCGGACATTTCGTCGATCCGGCACCCTTCGAGCCGGAGGCCCGGGCCGAGAGCACGGTCGCCACGGCCTCCGCGTGGCGGCTCATCCTCCGGAAGTTCCTGCGCCACCGCCTCGCCGTGGCTTCGGCCCTGATCCTGCTCGCGCTCTACGCCACGGTACCGTTCGTCGAGCAGCTGGCGCCCTACGGGCAGGCCCGCCGCAACGGCGATTTCCTCTACGCGCCGCCGCAGCGCGTCCACCTGTTCCACGAGGGCCGCTTCGTCGGGCCGTTCGTCTACCCCTACCGGGCCCACCTGGACCTCGACACGTTCCGCCGGGACTACAAGGTGGACGCGTCCGCCCCGCAGCCATTGCGCTTCCTCTGCCGGGGCGACGGCTACGACTGGCTCGGGCTCGTCCACACCGATCTGCATCTCGTCTGCCCGCCAGAGAACGGCACGCTGTTCCTCCTCGGCACCGACAAGCTCGGGCGCGACCTGTTCTCGCGCATGATCTACGGGGCGCGGATCTCGCTCACCATCGGCCTCGTGGGCGTCGCCATCTCATTCGCGCTGGGGCTCTTCTTCGGCGGCATCGCGGGCTATTTCGGCGGTATCGTCGATGCCGGGGTGCAGCGGCTGATCGAGGTGGTGCGCTCCCTGCCGGAGCTGCCGCTCTGGCTCGCCCTGTCGGCGGCGCTGCCGCCGAACTGGAGCCCGCTGCTGATCTTCTTCGGTATCACGGTGATCCTCGGCCTGCTCGACTGGCCGGGGCTGGCGCGGGCGGTGCGCGGCAAGCTCCTGGCCCTGCGCGAGGAGGATTACGTCCAGGCCGCCGAGTTGATGGGCGCCTCGCCCACCCGTGTGATCGGCCGGCACCTGATCCCCAACTTCATGAGTCACCTGATCGCCTCGGCGACCCTGTCGATCCCGACCATGATCCTCGGCGAGACAGCCCTGTCATTCCTGGGCCTGGGCCTCAGACCGCCGGTGACCAGCTGGGGCGTGCTGCTCAACGAGGCGCAGAATCTCGCGGCGGTGCAGCTCTATCCCTGGCTGCTCCTGCCGGTCCTGCCCGTGCTGGTGACCGTGCTCGCGTTCAACTTCATGGGTGACGGTCTGCGCGACGCGGCGGATCCGTATCACTGACGGGAGGCGCCGCGCTGGGCCGGCCTACCCGGCGAGCGGCAGCGGCGCGATCCGCGTCGGGGCGGCGACGCCCTTGCGCTCCAAGAGGCCCGGCGGCGGCACGGGGGCGTCGATGGTGCAGACCACGCCGGTCGGCTCGTAGCTCAGCACGACCTCGCCGGCGAGCTCGCGCGCCAAGCTGCGCTCGATCAGGCGCGAGCCGAATCCGGTCCGTGTCGGCTTCTTGACCGGCGGGCCGCCGCGTTCGGACCAGCGGAGCGAGAGCTGCATCTCCTCCAGGCGCCGCACCGTCCAGGAGATCTCGACCGTGCCGCCCTCAGTCGAGAGCGCGCCGTACTTGACGGCGTTCGTGCCGAGCTCGTGCAGGGCCATGGCGATGGACAGCGCCAGCCGCGGCGGCAGACGCAGGGCCGGTCCCGAGACCTGGAACCGCGAGGTCCGGCCGTCGCCGGCCTCCAGCGGCCGGATCGCGTCCGCCACGACGGCGGAGAGTTCCGCACCCTCCCAGCTCTCCCGGGTGAGGACGTCGTGCACCCGCGCCAGGGCGAGGAGGCGCGCCTCGAAGGCGGCGCGCGCCGCGTCGGCCTCCGCGCCCTCCAGCCCGCGCAGGGACTGGGCCGCGATCGACTGCACCGTCGCGAGGGTGTTCTTCACCCGGTGGTTCAGCTCGTGGATCAGGAGCAGCAGGTGCTCCTCGGCGTTCTTCGTGTCGGTGATGTCGATGTTGCAGCCGGTGTAGCCCAGGAAGTTCTGGGCGTCGTCGAGCCGCGGCACGCCCTCGCACTGGAGCCAGCGCACCGCGCCCGTCCGGTCGATCACCCGCGCCTCGGTGCGGAACGGGATCCGGGCCTCGAACGCCTCGGTGAAGGCCGTCCGGAAGTTCTCCAGGTCGTCGGGATGCACGATCTGGTGCCAGCCGTCATCGTTGAACTGCGCGGCCGGTAGCCCGAACAGGTGCTCGAAATGAAGGTTGGCGAAGCTGACTGCGCCGGTCTCGTCGGTCATCCAGATCAGGGCCGGGGCCGAATCGGCCATGTGCCTGAAGCGCGCCTCGCTCTCGCTGAGGGCGCTCAGGCCGCGCTTAGTCTCGGCCAGCGCCCGGTCGCGCTCCTCCTCCCGCGTGCGCAGCCGCAGCGACGCCTCCGACAGCACGACCCCGAGCCGCTGGATCTCGTGCACCGGCGACGACACGCGCGGGATCGCCTCGCCCCGGGCCAGGGCCGGCCCGGACGCCGCCAACAACCGGAGGGGGCGCGAGACTCGCGACCAGAGGTTCACCGCCAGGAGCGACGAGGTGGCGAGCACCAGCAGGCCAAACCCCGCGAAGGCCCAGATCCAGCGCCGCACCCGCGCGTCGACGAGGGCCTGCGGGATGCTGGTCGCGACCATCCAGCCGGTCAGCCGCGAGCGCGCCTCGATCACCACCACCGGCTTGTGCTGGCGGTCCTGGCCCTCCCAGACGCCGGGCGTCGACGACTGCACCTGGCGGAGGCTGGCGAGGCGCTGCTTGCCGACCACCGCCTCGGGATCCGGCAGGCGCGCCAGGACGATGCCGGACCGGTCGCTGATCCCCGTCGTCCAGCCCGGGACGACCTCGCGGGACAGGATGCCCTGCAGGCGGGACAGGGGCACGGTGAAGCTCAGGATGTACCCGACCTCGCCGTCGACCATCACCGGCACGCCGACCGCGTAGGTGGCCTCGCCCGGCATCGGTCCGGGCACGTAGCCGCTCACCATGGCGCGCTGCGTGCCGCGGGCCAGATCCTGGTCGAAGGGAAGCGTGACGATCGGCATCGGCGCGCCGCGCGGCACGCCGGTGTTGACCACCTCCTGACCGTTCGGCCGGCGCAGGAGCACGTCCAGGTCGATCGATTCGCGGACGAGGCGCGCCTGGGCGTCGAACGCCTCGAACTCGCCCTGCCGGATCCGCGGCGAGGTCGCCAGCGTCTGCAGCACCGACACGAGGCCGGCGGTGTCGCGGTCCAGAGACAGGCCGATGCCGCGCACGTTCTCGCGGGCGTCCTGCTCGAACCGCGCCCGTTCCGCGGAGGCGTAGCGCATCAGCAGGATGCTGGTGAACAGCAGGCCGGGACCGATCAGCGCGATCACCAGCGCGATCAGGTAGACCTGGGTCGAGAAGCCGTTGCGCCCGAAGCGGTGCAGCCGCCGCGACAGCCAGGAACGGCGCGCGGGGATCACCGCGGGGACGCCCGCGCCCTCGGCATGATGGTCCGGACTCAAGCGGGGTCCATCCCCGGCCCGCGGCGCCCCGCGGGCTCGTCGCCGTTCCCTCGCCTCATGACCGGTCGATATGACCGAGATCGCGCGCCGGGTCGAGGTGGTCGCGCACCCGCTGCTTCAGCGCCTTCACGTCCGGAAAGCCGCCGTCGCGCACCCGTTCCCACAGGAGGGCCGCGCCCAGCTCGATGCGGAAGGTGCCGCCGGTGGCCGGCACCAGGGCGACCTCGCCGAGGTCGTCCCGGAAGGTCGAGAGGAGTTCCTGCGCCATCCAGGCCGCGCGCAGCAGCCAGTTGCACTGCGTGCAGTAGGTGATCGCGACGCGCGGCCGGCCCGGCCCCGCCGCGCCCTCCGCCGTCACGTCGCTGCCGGGCTCCGCGCCCGCTGGGCCATCGTGCATGCCCGCAGAGCGCACCGGCACGGCGGCCTTGTCAACCTCGCCCGCGCACACGATGGCGAGCCCCAGGCCGGCTTCGGCTGCGCCGCGCCCGGGCGAACCGGGTTCTGACAGGCCTTCCGGATGCTCGTCCGGTTGTCGCCAAACATCGCCGGCCGCGCTTGACGGCGCGGCCTGCCGCGCACTAGAAGGCCCGCCACCGGGTCGCGGCGCCCCCGAGGGCGAGCGACGATGGCGTGCGCTCAGGCGACTCGCCGGTACGGACGGTTAGCACAGCGGTAGTGCGTTCCCTTCACACGGGAAAGGTCGCAGGTTCGATCCCTGCACCGTCCACCATTATCCCCCATCCCCCGAAGGTCTGATCCCGCCGCGCCCCGCGTCGGTTTGCCACCCGAAAACCGCGTGCTAAGGGCGCTCGATCGGTGAACGCATAAGCTTGGACCCGGCCCGATCCGGGTCGCAGGCCACGGGCAGGGGAAGGGCGGGAACAGCCATGAAGGATATCCTCGACAAGCTCGAAGAGCGTCGGGCGCAGGCCCGGCTCGGCGGCGGAGAGAAGCGCGTCGAGGCGCAGCACAAGCGCGGCAAGCTGACGGCGCGCGAGCGGATCGAACTCCTCCTCGACCACGGGTCGTTCGAAGAGTTCGACATGTTCGTGCAGCATCGCTCCACCGATTTCGGCATGGAGAAGCAGAAGATCCCGGGTGACGGCGTCGTCACCGGCTGGGGCACGATCAACGGCCGCACGGTCTTCCTCTTCTCGAAGGACTTCACGGTGTTCGGCGGCTCCCTCTCGGAGGCGCATGCCCAGAAGATCGTGAAGGTGCAGGACATGGCGCTGAAGATGCGCGCCCCGATCATCGGCATCTTCGATGCCGGCGGCGCGCGCATCCAGGAAGGCGTCGCGGCGCTCGGCGGCTACGGCGAGGTGTTCCGCCGCAACGTCATGGCCTCGGGCGTCATCCCGCAGATCTCGGTGATCATGGGGCCGTGCGCGGGCGGCGACGTCTACTCGCCGGCCATGACCGACTTCATCTTCATGGTCCGCGACACGAGCTACATGTTCGTGACCGGCCCTGACGTGGTGAAGACCGTCACCAACGAGGTCGTGACCGCCGAGGAACTCGGCGGTGCCAAGGTTCACACGACCAAGTCGTCGATCGCGGACGGGTCCTTCGAGAACGATGTCGAGGCGATCCTGCAGATCCGTCGCCTCCTCGACTTCCTGCCGGCCAACAACATCGACGGCGTGCCGGAGCTGGAGAGCTTTGACGACGTCAGCCGGATCGACGCGTCCCTCGACACGCTGATCCCGGACAACCCGAACAAGCCCTACGACATGGGCGAGCTGATCCGCCGCGTCGTGGACGAGGGTGACTTTTTCGAGATCCAGTCCGCCTACGCGCGCAACATCATCACCGGGTTCGGCCGGATCGAGGGCCGCACGGTCGGCTTCGTGGCCAACCAGCCGCTGGTGCTCGCGGGCGTGCTCGATTCGGACGCCTCGCGGAAGGCCGCGCGCTTCGTGCGCTACTGCGACGCCTTCGGCATCCCGATCGTCACCTTCGTGGACGTGCCGGGCTTCCTGCCGGGCACGGCGCAGGAGTACGGCGGCCTGATCAAGCACGGCGCCAAGCTGCTCTTCGCCTACTCGCAGGCGACGGTGCCGCTGGTCACCATCATCACCCGCAAGGCCTTCGGCGGCGCCTACGACGTCATGGCGTCGAAGCACGTCGGCGCGGACGTGAACTACGCGTGGCCGACGGCGCAGATCGCCGTGATGGGCGCGAAGGGCGCGGTCGAGATCATCTTCCGGAGCGAGATCGGTGATCCGGAGAAGATCGCGGCGCGCACCGGCGAGTACGAGGACCGGTTCCTCTCACCCTTCGTCGCGGCCGAGCGCGGCTATATCGACGAGGTGATCATGCCGCACTCGACCCGTCGCCGGATCGCCAAGGCCCTCGGCATGCTCCGCACCAAGAAGATGGAGCAGCCCTGGAAGAAGCACGACAACATCCCGCTCTGAGGCGGGTGCCCGGGCCGGCGGCTGTGGCCGCCGGCCTCAGCTCCGGTTGCTGTTCTCGATCACCGCGCACAGCGTCAGCGGACCCTTGTCGGGCGAGACCATCGCCGAACAGGTGACCCGGGCACCGCCGAGGTCGACGTTGCTGTGCCGGAGCTTCGTGGCCGTCGCCTGGGCACGATGCGCCGCCTCGGTGATCACGGCGGCGTCGATGCCAGTCACCGCGTGCCCGGCGTGCCCGAACAGGTCGTAGTAGCGGTCCGGCGGGTTGGCGCCGCGAAACTGCGCGCCCACCGAGGACAGGTCCGGCCCGCCACAGGCCAGCGTCAGGGTCATGTCCGGACCGGCGGTGAAGCTGGCATAATCGCTCCGGCGCTCGGCCGTCTTGGCCTCCGTCTCGGCCGTGACCTTGTCGACCAGCGCGTCGCAGGATTGTGCCCGAGCGGCGCCGGCGCCGGCCGAGAGGGCGGTGAAGACGATGAGAGGCAGGAGCGCGCGCATGCCCGCGAGGTAGCGCGGCGATCCGGAAAGGCGAGCGGCGCGGCCTTCCGGCGCGCCTGGCCCCGCTCCGATCCGGATCAGGCGGATTCGCCCCGCCTCTGGACCAGGACGGGTCCCTCTCCGACGAGGAGGCGCCGCTTGAGGCGGGCGATGCCCTCGCGCTGCAACTCGCTGGGCGGGGAATGCGCGCCGGCCACCTGGGTCAGCATCGCGATCAGCTCGCCCCGCTCGGCCGGCGTCAGCGCGTCGCGCAGCAGCGGCGCCAGGGTGTCGGCGACCTGCGAGAACGGTAGCCGCGCCTGCGTATAGCCCCAGGCCCGCTCGAAGGTCGCGGAGATCCGATCCACCGCCAGCGGCGTCTCCATGTATTCGAGGATCCGTGTCTTCTCGCTGGCGGTCAGGGGGCTGCCCGTTCGGACCAGCTGGATCATCAGGATGACCGCCGCCAGGCGCGGGTCGCGGACGCGCTGCAACGGCGTCCCCACGAGGTTCTCGAAGGTCGAGACAGCGCGGCGCTGGAGGCCCTTCGTGTCCCGGTTGACCTCCTGCAGGCCCTTCACGGTCCCGTGCGTCCGCAAGATCCAGAACAGTCCCGCAACGATGATCCCGATGAGGCCGAGCAGGATCGGCATGGGCGTCCCCAGATCGAATCGACGCGGGACGGTCTCACGGGCATCTCGGCGTGTCAAACCGGCGCCAATGACTGACGATTATAGGAGTGCATCGCGGATACGCGGACGCAGGACAGGAATTCATCGCGTGCGACCGAGATGTACTTCACTGATACATGGGTCAGCAGTGAAATTCGGCGCGCCCGCCGCTCAGCTGGCCGCCGCGGACGTGTCAGCCTTGCCGAGTTCGAGGAGAACGATCTCCGGCGGAACGCCCATCCGGACGGGGATGCGGCTCATCCCGAAGCCGCCCGAGACGATCATGTGGCGGCCGTCCTGGACGACGTGGCCGTAGGAATAGTCGTGCCCGCGCACCTTGCGGATGGCGGGCGCGTGGCCGAACAGGCGGACCTGGCCGCCGTGAGTGTGGCCGGCGAGGGTCAGCGACACGCGGTCGGGCACCGAGACGAAGATGTCGGGCTCGTGGGCCATCAGGATCACGGGCGCCGAGTCCGTGACCGCCTGCAAGGTTCGCGGCAGGTCCGCGAGGCTGAAGGTGCTCCACGCGTTCAAGAACGGCTGCTGGTCGCCGAGCCCGGCCAGCCAGAACGGCCGCCCGTCCTTCACGAGGCGCACGGCCTGATTCTCCAGCACCGGAATGCCCTGCGCCTCCAGCAGGCGCCGGACCGCCGGCACGCCGCGGCCGGCCCGCTGGACCGCGTGGTCGTCCCACCAATCGTGGTTGCCGAGGATCGCGTGCGTGCCGAGGGGCGCCTTGAGCTCGGTCATCATCCGGGCGAACTGATCGAGCGGCAGCTTGCGCCACGCGATGCGCCCGGCCGGGTAGTCGCCGAGCAGCAGGACCAGATCCGGCTCGAGGGCGTTGGTGGCCGCGACGATCTCCGCCACCCGGTCGAACGGCATGTACGGCTCGCAGATGTGGAAATCCGCCAGCACCGCCACCCGCAGGCGCAGCGCCGGATCCCAGCGCGGCAGGGTCGGCGCGTAGGACGTCACCACCAGCCGGTGCAGCGGCTCGACGTCGAAGGCGTAGACGCCCGTCGCGGCGGTCAGGCCGGCCCCCACGCCGAGCCCGCCCAGGAACTGCCGTCGGCTCGGCATGATCAGCATCGCGATACGACCTGTTGACTCGATAACCCGCCGTGTCCCGCTAGGCGCGCAGTCCGGCGAAAGCGGGGCGCGACCGACTCAACGGCCGCAGGACCCTGGCCCGAAACCGGTTGACGGAATGTGGCCTGCCGCCGCGCTCGGTCTATAAGGCGGTGTCCCGTCCAGCGAAGTGATCCGGAACCAGATGTTGAACCGCCCCCTGCGCATCGGCACCCGCGGCTCTCCGATGGCGCTCGCGCAGACCGGGATGGTGCGTGACCGGATCGTGGCGGCCAATCCGGGCTTGGAGACCGAGCTGGTGGTCGTGACCACCGTGGCCGACAAGATCCTGGACCGGCCCCTGTCCGAGATCGGCGGCAAGGGCCTGTTCACCAAGGAGTTGGAGCAGGCCCTGTTCGCCGGCGAGGTCGACGTCGCCGTGCATTCCATGAAGGACGTGGAGACCTGGCTCCCCGACGGCCTCACCATCGCCTGCATCCTCGAGCGCGACGACCCGCGGGACGCGTTCCTGTCGCCGCACGCCGATGGTCTGGCGGGGCTGGCGCCGGGCGCGCGGGTCGGGACCTCGTCGCTCCGCCGCGGCGCGCAGGTCCTGATGCGGCGGCCCGATCTCCGGGTCGTGCCGCTGCGGGGCAACGCCAACACGCGGATGCGCAAGCTCGAGGCCGGTGAGTGCGACGCGACGCTCCTCGCCCTGGCGGGCCTGCAGCGCCTCGGCCTGGAAAGCATGGCGCGCAGCGTCCTCTCGGTCGAGGAGATGCTGCCGGCCGTGGCGCAGGGTGCCCTGGGGATCGAGTGTCGCGCGGACGACGCGGTGATCCGCGACCTCCTGGTGCCGATCGCGTGCGAGCGGACCACCGTCGCGGTCTCGGCCGAGCGGGCGCTGCTCGCGGAACTTGACGGGTCCTGCCGGACCCCCATCGCGGCCCTCGCGCAGATCGACGGGGATAGCCTGCGGATCGACGGGCTTCTGTTCCTGCCCGACGGCAGCCGCCACTGGGCCGCGTCCCGGCAGGGGCTCGTCGCGGAGGCAGAGCGCATCGGCCGCGAGGCGGGGGCCGCGCTCAAGGCGGCGGCCGGCGACACCTACACCCGCCACCTCCAGTGAGATCCGGCCGATGCCGCCCGTGACCCTGGTCGACGTCTTCACGCACGCGGGCGCGGGCGGCAATCCCTGCCCCGTCGTGACCGACGCGCGGGACCTCGACGCGTCCGCCATGCGCGACGTCGCGCGGCGCTACGGCCACGAATCGGGCTTCGCGCTGCCGGCGGAGGATGCCGCCCATGATCTGCGCCTGCGCTTCTTCGTGCCGAACCACGAGATGGAGATGTGTGCCCACGCCACCATCGGCGTCCTGTGGGTGCTCGCTCGCGAGGGGCGGCTTCCGGAAGCGTCGGTCCGGATCGCGACCGGCAGCGGCTCCGTGACGGGATTCGTGAGCTCGCGCGGCGCGGATGTCTGGAGCGTCGCGATCACGCAGCCGGTCGGCCGCGTGCGGCCGCTGACGGACGAGCAGAGCGCCGACGTCCAGGCGGCGCTCGGGTCCGGGCGGGACGCCCTCGCCGCGCGGCCGGTCCACAACGCCGTGACCTCGCGGGTCAAGACGCTCGTGCCGATGCGCGATGCGGCCGCACTCAACGCCCTCGCGCCCGCGAGCGACGCCGTCGAGGCCGCCTGCGCGCGGATCGGCTCGACCGGGCTGTATCCCTACGCCGTGCTCGACGGGCCGGCCCGGCTGTTCGAGGCGCGGCAATTCCCCCGCGCGTCCGGCTATCCCGAGGATGCCGCCACGGGCATCGCCGCCGCGGCCCTGGCCTTCGGGCTGCTGCAGGACGGCCTCATCGAGCCGGACGACCGTCCGATCCGGATCCTGCAGGGCCGGGTCATGGGCCGCCTGTCCGAGATCCGGGTGCGGCTCGGCTTCGCGAACGGGCGCCCGGTCGGGTGTCTGCTGGAGGGCGACGTCGCTCTCGACAGGTCCGGCCACTAGGACGGGGACGACCCGCGCCCGTCTACGGAAGGTCGGAGGGCTCGACGACGTAGCACATCATCGACGTCCGCGAGGCGGCGACGCCGCCGGACGTGAGCCGGCGCAACATCATCAACGTCGAGGCGCCCTGGGCCTCGTGGAAGGCCTAATCCGCCTGTGCCTGGCGCGGTATCCGGCCGGAAAGGGCGAGATCGCGGTGGATGAGCGCGGCCGGATCGCGGGGAGGTTTGCGTCGAGCCGTCACACCTTGGAGGGGCCGGCGTCCGTCGCGGTCGATTCGATCCGCTTCGCCGTCCAGATCGCGGCGGATGCTGGAGCGGACCGCGATTTGCTGCCGGACCCCGACGCCCAGTGCGGGGGCGAAGACGAGGCCGATATCGTGGGCGGCGAACGCTCGGTCGCTCACCCGGGAGCCTCCGCCGCGCCGATCAGGACGATGCGGAGCGGCCGAACGCCTCGCGCTCGCGCATCCGCTCGATCAGGTCGAGGACGTGCACGACCCGGCCGCTGACGTCGTACCAGGGCCGCAGCGGCGGTCGCCCGCGCATCGGCAGGAACGGCTGGGCCGTTACCGCCTCGATCAGGAACGCCGTTTCGGGAAGCGGCGGCGCGCCGAGGCCGGCCGCGTCCGCGGGCGTGCGGAGCGCGCGGGCGATCAGCGCGAGCTTCCGCCCCGTCGTGACGCGGGCGCGGTGGCGAACCGAATCGTAGCCTTGCGCCGCCACGACCTTGCCGATCTCGGCATAGATCAGCCCCGCCGCCCGGATCGAGGGCCGGCAGCCGCGGGGCAGCACCGCGATCCCGGCCTCCGCGCGGGCGTAGAGGTTGTCCGCCTCGGCGAGAAGACGGGCCACGGTTCCGGCCAGCGCCGGGCTCGGCCGCGGATCGGCGAGGAAGGCGTCCGGATCGAGTCCGGCCTCCCGCATCCAGTCCAGCGGCAGGTAGAGGCGGCCCATCCGCGCGTCCTCGCCGACGTCGCGCGCGATGTTGGTGAGCTGCATCGCTGCGCCCAGATCGCAGGCGCGGGCGAGCGCGTCGGGATCGCGGGTACCCATGATCAGGGCCATCATCGCCCCGACAGAGCCCGCCACCCGGGCGGCGTAAGCGTGGAGCGCCCCGATATCGGCGTAGCGCCGGCCCTCGGCATCCCACGCGAAGCCTTCGATCAGCGCGCGCGGAAGCGCCTCCGGGATCGCGTGGGCCGTGACGATCTCCGCGAAGGCGCGGTCAGCCGGGGCGTCGGCGGGGCGGCCGGCATAGGCTTGGCCGATCCTGCTCTCGAGCCGCGCGACGGCGCTGCGCCTCTCGGCCGGGCTCGCCGCATCGTCGACGAGGTCGTCCGACAGCCGGCAGAAGGCGTAGAGGCCGTAGGCCGCCTCGCGCATATCCGCCGGCAGCAATCGGCCGGCCGCGAAGAAGCTCTTCGAGCCGGCCCGGATCGCCATCCGGCAGGCGGTCCGGTCGGCTGCGGCGGCGAATTCAGGCGGTAACGCGGGCATCGGGGACCACGCTGTCGAGGATGCGGGCGGAGGAGAGCACCCCGGGGAGGCCCGCACCCGGATGCGTGCCGGCCCCGACGAGGTAGAGATTGCGGACCGCGCTCGACCGGTTGTGCGGACGGAACCAGGCCGATTGCGTCAGCACCGGCTCCAGGCCGAAGCCCGATCCGCGGTAGCTCAGGAAGTCGTCCTGGAAATCCAGCGGCGTCGTCACCTTCGAGGTCACGATGGCCTCCGACAGGCCGGGCATCACGCTCGCCTCCAGCATCGCGGCGATCCGGCGCCGATACGGTTCGTCGAGGGTCTGCCAATCCTGGCCGCCGGCGAGGTTGGGAACCGGGGCCAGCACGTAGAAGGCGTCGCATCCCGGCGGGGCGAGGCTCGGATCGGTCGCGGTCGGCCGGTGCAGGTACAGGCTCGCATCCTCGGCCAGCACCTTGCGATCGAAGATGTCCGCGAGCAGGCCGCGGTATCGCGGCCCGAGCAGGATCGTGTGGTGATCCACCTCCGGGTAGCGCCGCGCGGTGCCGAAGTACCAGACGAACAGCCCCATCGACGAGCGGGCGCGCTGGAACCGCCCCGGGCTCCAGCGCTGCGCCTCCGGCAGCAGACGCGCGTGCGTCACGGCCGAGTCGGCGTTGGACACCACCACGTCGGCGGCGATCGTCTCGCCGCTCGTCAGGTCCACGCCCGTCGCCGCCCCCTCCTCCACCCGGATGCGCGCGACCTCGACGCCGAGGCGCAGGCGACCGCCCTGCGACCGGATCAGCCGCACCAGACCGTCGACCAGCTGGCCGGTACCGCCCATGGCGAAGTGGACGCCCCAGCGCCGCTCGAGGTCGGCGATCAGGCAGTAGATGGCGCTGGCCCGGAACGGGTTTCCCCCGATCAGGAGCGGATGGAAGCTGAACACCGTCCGCAGCCGCTCGTCGCGGATGAAGCGCGCCACCACGTCGTGTACCGAGCGGTGGCCCGAGAGGCGGAGCAGGTCCGGCGCGATCTTCAGCATCGCGCCGACGCTGCCGAAGGGCACGTGACCGAGCTGCTCGAACCCGATCCGGCACACGGCGCGGCTGTGCGCCATGAAGCGCTCGTAGCCCGCGACATCGTCGGGCGCGAAGCGCGCCACCTCGGCGCGCATCCGGTCCACGTCGCCGCTGTAGGCGAAGGACGTCCCGTCGGCGAAGCGGATCCGGTAGAACGGATCCATCGGAACTAGCGTCACGTCGTCGGCGAGCCTGCGACCGGCGAGATGCCAGAGTTCCTCGAACAGCTGCGGCGCGGTGACGATGGTCGGACCGGCGTCGAAGGTGAAGCCGTCCTGCCGGTGGACGCGGGCGCGTCCCCCCGGCTGCGCGAGGCGCTCGAGCACGGTCACGCGGTAGCCGCGGGCGCCCAGCCGGACCGCCGCGGCGAGACCGCCGAAGCCCGAGCCGACCACGACGGCGTGCGGGCGCCGATCGATCTCTTGCGCAACCCGGTGGTCGACCGCGAGTGTCAGCATCGGTTGACACTATCGCGGTCCTTTCCCGGCGCGCAAGGCCGGAAACGTGCGCGACCTATCTGTGCGCAGACCGTTCAGAACTCGCCCGCGAGACCGGCGCGAACGCCGACAGCGTTGTCGCCGCCGTAGGCCACGCCCGCGGTCACGGCGATCGGGACGCAGCAGGTCGGCAACCGGTGCGCCACCGCGAGGCCACCGGCCCATTCGCCCCGGTAGGTCGCGCCGTTGGTGGCCCATGTCGTCTTGCCGGGCGCCGACGGCATGGGTGCGGTCGCCATCGCGATCGCCATGGCGACGCCCTGCCGGGCCTCCTTGCGGGTCTGGATCGCGTAGCGCTGGACCGAGTCGGTCTTGGCTTCCAGGTTGTTGACCTGCGCCTGCACCGAGTCGATCCGGTTGCCGAGGCCGGCGATCGTCGAGGGTCCGTAGGCCGAGGCCGCGAGGTTGCCGTTCGCGTCCGTGGTCACGAAGGCCGTCGCTCCGCTCTGCGCGGCGGCGCTCGCCTGCGAGGCAATGCCGGCCAGCCTGTAGGTGTTGGCGGAATTGCCGATCGCCACTTGATTGGCCTGGGTCGTCTTCACGTTGGCGCCGATGGCGATCGTGTTGGCCTGATTGGCGGCCGCCCCGTTGCCGAGCGCCACGCTGTTGTTGCCGGCCGCCGAGGCGGCCGCACCGACGGCGGTCGAGCCGGTTCCGGTCGCGCCGGCGACGAAGCCCAGGGCGGTGCTCCCGGCCCCGGACGCCGCGGACGCCGTGCCGATCGCCGTTCCGCCGAGCCCCTGGGCGCTCGCCGCGTAGCCGAGGGCGACGCTGCCGGTGTTGGCCGCGCTGGCGCCCGTGCCGACGGCGGTCGAGGCGGTCCCGGCCGCGCTCGAGCCGTAGCCCACGGCCAGCGCGTCGCTGCCGACGGCGATCGGCGCGGCCTGGTTGCTGGTGTTGTTGGCGGCGACACCCGTGACGCTGGTGAGCTGCGAGAGCCTCAGCTCGTTGATGACAGTCTGACCTTGGGACTGCGTCACGTTGCCGGTGATGATGTAGATGCCCTGATTGGAGCCGCCTCCGGTTCCCCCACCACCGGTTCCGCCTCCGCCAGTCCCACCACCGCCTCCGGGAGTCCCACCACCGCCGCCGCAGGTGCCGCAGCCTCCGGTCCCGGTCCCGCCCGCGGTTCCCAGAGTGAGCCCGGTGCCGAGCAGCCCATCTCCCGGACCGGTCGTGCCGACGAGCACGCCGGTCCCGAGCACGCCCCCGCCGGTGGTCCCGACGTTGAGCCCCGTTCCGAGTACTCCGCTTCCGGGAGCGGTGGTGCCCACCGTCACGCCGGTGCCGAGAACACTGCCGCCGGTCGTGGTCCCGACATTGAGGCCAGTCCCGAGGACCCCGCTACCGGGGCTGCTCGTGCCGATGGTCAGCCCGGTGCCGAGGATGCCATTCGTGGTTGTATCGAGCGTGCCGCGGAGGAGCTGTGCCCGGGCGGGCGTCGCCAGGGCGGTGCAGAGGAGGAGGCCGGTTGCGATCGGGATCGCGCGGGCGGCGCCCGGACGGATGGCAGAGAGCATCGCAGTCCGCGGCACAGCCGGGACGACGGTCAAGGGACGCATCTGGAACTCCATTGCTGCGCGGCCGGGGGCGTTTCCGAACCGGCCCTGCCATCCGCTGGTCGGTGAGCAGGAACGAGATGCAGCTTCTGGTAGAATGATTAACGCTAACTTTCGGTTGTATTTGGATCCGTCGTTTCCCGTACAGTGACGCTGTCCGCGAGCGCCCGCGCGGGCGCCGCGGCCCGCCTCAGAAAACGCGTGTTTGCGCGGCGATATCGCGCCGCAAAGGGGCTATAGGGGCTTGGAATTCCGAGCTTTCGGCAGGGAACGGTTGCGTGATGGACGGTCGAGGTCAGACCATTTTCGTGGCGGGCCATCGAGGGATGGTGGGCTCGGCGATCGTGCGTCGCCTGCGTGAGCTCGGTCACGAGCGGATCCTCACGGCCGACCGCCGGACCCTCGACCTCCTGGATCAGGCGGCGGTTCGGCGCTTCTTCGCCGAGAACCGCATCGATCAGGTCTACCTCGCCGCCGCCCGCGTCGGCGGCATCCACGCCAACAACACCTACCCGGCCGAGTTCATCCACGAGAACCTGCTGATCCAGTCGAACCTGATCGACGCCGCGCACACGCACGATGTCGACCGGCTGCTGTTCCTCGGCTCGTCCTGCATCTACCCGAAGCTCGCCCCGCAGCCGATGCGCGAGGACGCCCTGCTCACCGGGCTGCTCGAGCCGACCAACGAACCCTACGCGATCGCCAAGATCGCGGGGATCAAGATGTGCGAGAGCTACAATCGCCAGTACGGGCGCCGCTATCGCAGCGTCATGCCGACCAATCTCTACGGGCCGAACGACAACTTCCATCCCGAGAACGCCCACGTGCTGCCGGCGCTGATGCGCCGCTTCCACGAGGCGAAGCAGGAGGGTCTGGCGAAGGTCACGGTCTGGGGCACCGGCCGCGCCATGCGCGAGTTCCTGCACGTCGACGACATGGCGCGGGCCAGCGTCTACGTGATGGAGATGGACGACGCGGTCTACGCCGCGAACACCCGCCCCGACCTGTCGCACATCAACGTCGGGACCGGCGAGGATTGCACCATCCGTCAGCTCGCCGAGGCGCTCGCGCGGGTGATCGGCTACGCGGGCGAACTGGCGTTCGACGCGACCAAGCCGGACGGCACGCCGCGCAAGCTGATGGACGTGTCGCGGCTGCGGGCGATGGGCTGGCAACCGGAGATCGCCCTCGAGGACGGCCTGCGCCAGACCTACGGCTGGTTCCTGGAGAACCACGCGACCCTGCGGAGCTGAGCGGGCCCTCCGCCCCGCCGCTCGGTTCACCGATGATCGCACAGCCACCGGGTCCCCGCCCGGGGAGGAGACGGACCATGGCCCACCGGCCGCCCGACGACAGCGCGGACGCGCGACGGCGGAAGTTCCTGCAGAGCTTCCAGAACTTCGACGCCAACAGCCGGTTTCCCGCACCCTACGCGCATTTCGCCGGCAAGCCGCTGACGGAGGCGTCCGGTCAGGGATGGCGCTACGACGCCCTCGGGTACCGCAACGACGCGCACGCGGACGCGCGGCCGCCCTCCGAGACGCTGCGGGTCTTCGTGGTCGGCGACAGCACCCTGATCGACGGCCAGGTCTTCGCCGACACCGTGCCCGGGCGGCTGGAGACCGGGCTGAAGCAGGCGCACGGGCCGGGCGCGCGGGTGTACAATTTCGGCGCGGTCTCGGCCTGCCTGAACCAGATGATCGCCCTGATCACGACGCGGCTGATGGACCTGCAGCCCGACGTCATCCTGATCGTCGGCGGCGCGACCGACATCTTCCAGCCCTGGAGCTTCGATCCGCGGGCAGGCATCCCATACAATCACTTCGCGAACGAGAGCCTGTACGATTACTTCTTCGATCCGAGGAAGTCCGCCGACGACGCGGAGGCCCTGTCGTATGACGGCCTGCAGGCGATGATCTTCGACCGCCTCGAGAACCTGCGCGCGCTGACGAACTGGCAGTCCGACATCTGGGAATGGGAGGTGGTGCGGCAGTTCGAGCTGGCGCTGAAGCGCCTCGCGCGGCTCGCGCCGGGGATCGGCGCACCCGTGCGGTTTCTCCTGCAGCCGACGGTCGTCCGCAAGGAGACGCACGCGGCCGCGGAGGCCGGCGTCGCGTCCGGCGCGTTCCTCGCCTATCTCGACCGCCAGTACGAGCGCTTCGAGAGCGTCCTCGGGCGACTGGACGCGGCCGATCGGGTCTTCGCGGCGCGGGATCTGAGCCGGCTGTTCGAGGCCGAGACCCGTCCCCTGTTCACCGACATCGTCCACGTGACCTCGGAGGGGCGCCAGATGATGGCGGACCGCCTCCAGGCGGAGGTGATCGAGACAATCGGCATGGCGACGCCTGCCTGAGCCATGGCCGGACCGATCGTCTTCGTCGGGGACTCGATCACGGAGCTCTGGGGCTTCCATCGAGCCGGCACCTTCGAGGCTTACGACCTCATCCCCCGCGGTGGCTCCGGCCAGACGGCGCGCTGGATCACCATGCGGTTCGCCCGCGACCTCGCGGAGACCGAAGCCTGGGGCGTGCATCTCCTGTGCGGTGTCAACGATATCGGCCGCAACGAGGGCGTCTTCGTCCCGGTCGAGGAGATCTGCCGGACGCTCGCCGGCATGCTCGACGAGGCCCGCGCCCTGGGCTTGAAGGCCTGGATCGGCTCGCTGACGCCGGTGGACGGGATCCCGTGGAACCCGGAGGTGCGGGACGCACCCGCCATGATCGCGGCGGTCAACGCGTGGCTTCGCGACCATGCCCACGAGCATGGCGCGACGTTCATCGACTATCACGCCGTGCTGGCGACGGAGACCGGCGGGCTCCGGCCCGACTACGGGACGGACGGGCTTCACCTGAGCCCGGCGGGCTACGCGGCGATCGAGCCGCTGATGCTCCGAGCCCTGGGGCGGATCCCGGATGCCGGGCCCGTCCTGCCCGCGAGAGAACCGCCCGCCGAGACGACAGGGTCCCTTCGCGCGCGCCTCACCGGCCTCGCGGTGGCAGCGGCGGCGCTGCTGGCCGCCATCACCGCCCTGGTTCTCGAACTCCGCTGATCAGACCCGGCGAACCGCGCCGTGCGCCGCGCTCGTCGTGAGCAGAGCGTAGGCGCGCAGCGCCGCGCTGACCTTGCGCTTGCGCGGCTTCGCCGGCTGCCAGCCCGCAGCCTCCTGGGCGCTGCGCCGCTGATCCAGTTCCGCCTGGTCGACCTCGAGCTGGATTCGCCGGTTCGGGATGTCGATGGCGATCCGGTCGCCGTCGCGCACGAGGCCGATCAGGCCGCCCTCGGCCGCCTCGGGGGAGACGTGCCCGATGGACAGGCCCGACGACCCGCCGGAGAACCGCCCGTCGGTGACGAGGGCGCACGCCTTACCCAGCCCCTTCGATTTGAGGTAGCTCGTCGGGTAGAGCATCTCCTGCATGCCGGGGCCCCCCCGCGGTCCCTCGTAGCGGATCAGCACGACCTCGCCGGCCGTGACCTTGCCGTTGAGGATGCCGTCGACGGCCGCGTCCTGGCTCTCGAACACGCGGGCGGTGCCCGTGAAGGTCAG